>NZ_CM011002.1:4992738-5300256 GCF_000158095.2 Roseibium alexandrii DFL-11 | reverse complement strand
CGCAGGACGTGTAGGTATAACTTCAGATGTCGATCGGCTCGAGTTGCTCCTAAATTCGGGACATGATCCAATCCGTAATAACAATCTTTGGTGGGCTCGGCCTGTTTCTGCTGGGCATGCACCTTATGACCCGGGGATTGCGGCAGCTCGCGGGAAACCGGCTCCGCCAGTACATTCAAAATTCAACCAGAACACCCGCAACCGGTGCCCTTTCCGGCGCATTGGCAACAGCCTTGTTACAGTCGTCCAGCGCAACCACTGTCGCGACAGTCGGTTTCGTCAGTGCGGGATTGATGACATTTCCGCAGGCCCTTGGGGTCATTTTCGGGGCAAACATCGGCACGACGATTACGGGCTGGATGGTCGCCCTCCTCGGCTTCAAACTCAAGATCGGCCTGCTGGCCCAGCCGTTGATCTTTTTTGGTGTTCTTTTGCAACTGTTCGGCCGCGGCCGCTGGCAACCGTTCGGCCTGGCGATCGCCGGGTTTGGCCTCCTGTTCGTCGGCATAGATACATTGACGCAGGGCTTTTCTATTCTGGAGGGCCGGATCACTCCGGATGATTTTCCCGGCGATACGTTCCTTGGCCGGCTTCAACTGGTTCTGATCGGAGTGGTGATCACGCTCATCACCCAATCCTCAAGCGCCGGTGTTGCAACAGCACTGGCAGCCCTGACGGTTGGAGCAATTTCCTTCCCGCAGGCTGCGGCTCTTGTCATTGGTATGGACGTTGGAACAACAGCGACTGCAGCGCTTGCAACCGTCGGCGGATCGGTTGCATCCCGCCGCACAGGGTTTGCGCATGTCGTTTATAATCTGATGACCGGTTTGATAGCGTTTTGCCTCCTTGTTCCGCTCGGCTGGCTCTACGCGGCTGCCGGGCCGCACCTTGACCCCCAGATTGCGCTGGTCGGCTTTCACACCGTGTTTAACCTAATCGGAGTACTGGCCGTCGTTGGCGTTACAAAGCATTTCGCACGTTTGATCATATGGCTGATCCCGTCCAAGGGAGCAGACCCGGCCGAGCGGTTGGACGATCGCCTCTTAAAATATCCGCAAGCCGCTTTGGATGCAGCGCGCGCAGCCGTGCAAGATCAGGCAAAACTGCTTTTCGGAGCAGTCTCAGATGTACTTCGGGCAAAGCCAGAAGGAATCCCACTCGTTTCCCCTGATGCATTTGAGCAGACGAACACATCCCTCCGGTCCTATTTGGATCGCATCAAAACAGGGCCGGACGATCCCGCTGCCAATGCAGACCACATTCACCTTTTGCACGCACTCGACCATATGGACCGGCTGACCGACCGGCTCCGCCAGAGCGACCGGATCGAGACGATCCAAACAACAGAGCACCTCACTCGGTTCGGGCATCAACTTTCCGGCCTTGCGGGACGTTTCGTTGAGGCTGACGGTAGCCCTGCCCTTCCCACTGAGTTTGATGCGCTTCGGCAAGCATTTAGAGAAGAACGCCGGCTGACCCGGGAAAATACCTTGAACCAGGCCGCCAACGATCAGGTTGGTCTGGAAGAGGCCATCGCCCGCGTCGACAGCATCCGCTGGCTGCATCGTACAACCTACCATTTATGGCGGATCTCGGTGCATCTCGTGGACGGAAGGAACAGCGAAGCTCCCAAGACCGAAGCGCGTCTTGAGATGGAGATGGAGTTGGACCAAACCTGACCACATATCCGATCAGGCTTCAGTTTAGGCGCGCGCTCAACAGGTCGGAGAGAGCCCGAACACCGCCGCGAATTTGATCCTCCGTTGCCCCGGCAAATCCGATAATCAATCCAGGCTCAGGTGCTGCGTCCAGATAACAGACGGACAACGGTGACACGGAAAAACGGCGGGCTTGCATGCCGCGCGCAACATTCCGATCATCCAAGTCTTCGTTAAAGCGGACAGTCACCTGCACGTTGCCGAGCGGCGGCTCGACTGACACTGCATTGCCCAGCACTTCTTTAAGCGCCGCGACAAGGTCGTTGCCCCGTTGCTGGTAGACGGACCGGATACGTTTCAGGTGCGCCCGGTAATGTCCGCTGTCGATGAAGTCGGCGAGCGCGATCTGGGCATGCACATTGGCCAGTTGCCCCATGTTCCGGAAAACTCCGGCTAACGGACCACAAAGGTCCTCCGGCACAACGGCATAAGACACCCGCAGCCCAGGCAACAGGCTCTTTGAGAAGGTGCCGAGATAGATCACCTCTCCACCACCTGCGAGCCCTTGAAGAGCGGCAACCGGGCGGCCTTCGAACAGAAACTCGCTGTCGTAATCGTCTTCGAGAATTGTCGCGCCCATTCGGGAAGCGTTCTCGATCAAGGCGAGCCGCCGGGCGAGCGGCAACCGGGCCCCGAACGGATACTGATGGGACGGTGTGACGTAAATCAGCCTCGGGTGTGGGCTGTCCTTCTGGAGGCCATCCGGCAGGACCCCATACTCATCCACCGGCAAACCCCGGATATTCAATCCTGCCCCATGAAAGGCCGTCCGCGCGCCCATATAGCCCGGATCCTCAATCCAAGCTGTATCGCCAGGATCCGAGAGTGCCTGGGAAATGCCCGCGAGCGCCGCCTGCATTGATGGAACGATCAGGATCTGGTCCGGTGTGGCACGGACACCGCGCTCACTTGCAAGATAATCCGCAAGGATCGCTTTCAACGGAGGATAGCCTGATGGATGCTGATAGAGCAGATCGGTTGACCGAACCGTTCTCACAGCTCTGCGCAAACAACGTGCCCAGTTTTCATAGGGAAAGATATCCAATGCAGGCGCACCCGGCTGCAGCGCTTCATGGCGCTGACCCCAGCTGTCGCCACGCAGGTTCCTCGCGAGCTGGTTCCCCCGTTTGGAAAGTCCGCGCGGAGGCACAGTGTTGACGCTTTGTATTTTGGCGCCTTCAGGTAAGGTGCCGCCAACAATCACTGGCGCAACGCCTACGCTCACCTCTACGATCCCTTCTGCCTTTAACAGCTCATAGGCCGTGTTGACCGTGTTCCGCGAGATACCTTGCTGCTGCGCAAAACTGCGGGACGATGGCAAACGCATGCCCGCTTTCAAGCGCCCCTGCCCGACCGCCTCGCGCAACGCTCTGTAAATCTGCTGGCTTAGTGGAACAGACGATGACCGGTCCAGGTCACAGACACCTTCGAGCAGTTCTGGTACTTTCATTTTTTCAAAACCGGACCTTTCTATGGAGCCAGATTATCGATCATAACCGGCATACACAAGAACGCGATCCGAGAAGAACACGATGAAACACGAAAAACCCGACCTGCCCCCCTACGCCAAAATCCGGCAAATGAATCGCGGCGGGTATGACAAGGAACTGGCAAACGAAATTCTGGATGCCGGTCTGGTCGCGCATTGCGGCTTCATCCATGAAGGCCGCCCGATGGTTATCCCGATGGTCTACGCACGCATCGGCGACAAGCTCTACATTCATGGGGCCAGCACCACCCGGATTATCAAGGACAACAAGGCCGGTGTCCCTGCAAGCCTCGAGGTAACCCTGTTGGACGGCCTGGTGTTTGGCCGGTCCGCTTTCCATCACTCCATGAACTTCCGGTGTGTGATCGTTCATGGGACCGCGCGTCTCGTAGAAGATCTTGAAGAAAAGAACATCGCCCTTGCCGCGATTACCGATCACATGGCCCCGGGCCGGTGGGCGGAATGCCGCGAGATGTTGCAAAAGGAACTGAAAGCCACCGGTGTGTTGGTTCTCGATGTGGAGCACGTGAGTACCAAGGTACGCACAGGCCCTCCGGTCGACGATCCGATTGATATCGGCACGGACATTTGGGCCGGAATAGTCCCGGTCGCCACCGGTTTCGGCCAACCCTATGCCGCAGCGGATGTACCGGACGGCGTTGAGCCACCGGCCTCCATTCTGGCAGCACGGCAGAAATTTGCCTGACCAAGAAGCTGAAAAAAGAAGAACCCCGCTGCGACTGCAACGGGGTTTTCAATGCCCACGAGTGACCGCCCTGTCACAAGTTAGCTGGACGCCAGGATCCGCTGTACTTTTTTGCAATAGCGGCGGCTGATCGGGTTCATCCGCTTGGCATAGTGACCAGCGTTGTAGCGCAGAATGGTTCCGCACAGATCGCCATTTGCCCGATCATGTGCTCCGGCAAGGTATTTCATCCCCCATTCGAGATTGGTTTCTGGGTGGTAGAGCGCCTTTGTAGATCCGCGATAGCCCATACCGCGCGCTGTCGCCGGCTTGATTTGCATCAGGCCGACTTCGCCGGCAGCCCCGCGCGCCCGTGAATTGAAGTTGCTCTCAACCTCGACAACCGCCTTTGCGATCTTGATCGGCACGCCGTGCTTTTTGGCTGCCTTGCGGATGAGAGACGCATATTTATCTTTGCGGGGATTTCCCGTCTTAGTGGATTTGGCGCCTGAGGAAAGCGATGCAACACTGCGGTTGCCGCCGTATTCATTGAGCACAGTCCGCGGATCAGCAGCGATGGCTTGCGCCGGGATCATAAGAGTTTGGGCGAAAACACACAGCGCCCCAGTAGCTATTTTAATCGACCGTAACATTCGTCCAGCCCGTTTGGTTTTTGATGTAAGGTTTTCGGAGCGGAGAAATGGCCGAGTTATGGGACGAAATTTTGCACTGCAAAATCACGAATTATTACAATATGTTTCAGAATTTTACTGATTTTTGCATCGCAACATCAGAAGAGTCTGCAATTTGTGTCAGAGCTGTGACACATCGCAGACCAAACCGGGGCACAGTTGTGCAGATTGTGCCCGCCACTTTCATCAAGGATTAACGGAAGGAAAGCGCCACTCGGGCGTTCACGAAACTTGGTTCAGCCAGACCTATTTCAAAGACGGCAGCTTGGATAGAAGGTTGTGAAGTGTTTCGATTGTTGAAGCGTCCACCACGCCGTCAACTTTCTCGGGGCGGAAGTGGCGCTGAAAGGCCGTCACCACTTCGCTCGTGCGGCGGTCAAAGCGGCCATTGATGTCGACTTCGTATCCATAAAGCGCCAGCATGGACTGCAACGCTTCAACGGGTTGGCCTTCTTCACCCTCCTGCATGAAGAGCCCGGAACCAATAGGTTCTGGCACCACGTAATGACCAACGCCGGCAGCAGCCAGCTTGTCCCAAGGGAACAATTCACCGGGATCTTCTTTGCGGCTTGGAGCGATGTCGGAATGGGCCAGCACCATCCACGGATGGATTTGATGCCGGGCACACACATCAGCGCAAAGCGCAATGACCGCCTCTATTTGAGGCTCGGCGAAGGACCGATAACCGAATTCATGTCCAGGATTGACCATCTCAACGCCGATCGACCTGGAATTGATGTCCCGCTCGCCCTTCCAGAAACTCTTCCCGGCATGCCAGGCACGCCGGGCTTCCGGGACGCATTGCAAAATAGAGCCATCTTCTTGAACGACATAATGTGCAGAAACCTCAGAACGCGGATCGCACAGTCTTTGCAGAGCCTCTTCCCCGGTCTGCATGCCAGTGTAGTGCAGGATCAGCATGTCAATCGGCGCCTCCGCCGCACGGTCTCCATGGTTCGGAGATGGATGAACGCGTGCCTTGACGCCGGTATCAGTCGCAACGCTCATATGCCCCTTTCCGCGCAGATCTGCGCCCATGCCTCATTCAATGCGGCCAGGCGGTCATTGGCGATCCGGACAAATTCCTCCGGAACTCCGCGGGCAATAAGCCGGTCAGGATGGGTTTCTTGAACTTCCCGCCGGTAGTGAGCTTTCAATTCAGCATCGCTGGCCTGCGCACCAATTCCCAAGACTTCGTAAGGATCCCCGTCTTTGCGGACATGGCGGGCAAGTGCTTTGGAAAACTCACGATCATCCAGTCCAAAAACCTTAGCCACTTCCGAAAGGTAGCTTATTTCGCTCTGGTGCACGACGCCGTCAGCTTTGGCAATGTGAAAAAGGCCATCCAAAATATCAAGCAGTGTCTTCCGGTCATAAGGGAAGAGGTCAGCGAGTTTTTTGGCGTAAACGTCAAAACCCGCGATATCTTCCTGAGCGAGATTAAACAACCGCGCGACGTTCTTTTCTTCGCTCGGGGGCACATCGAAGAGTTCCCGAAAGGCAATCACTTCGTCGGCAGTTACAACGCCGTCAGCCTTTGCCATTTTTGCTGAAAGCGCAATCATTGCCACAGTGAAACCGACTGTGTTCACACCCTCAGGCCGAGCCAACACAAGCTGAACAAGCCTGTCAACAATCTGCGCTCCGCCAGTTCCAATCGCACCGACTATGCTTCCGATGCTGCTCCAGACGCTCACACTTAAACTCCCTTGAGGGTTCGATTGCCGATCATTCAGCCCAAACCCGGAGCAGCTGGAATCGCCGGGATCGACTTCAAAACCCTTCTAACTGCACATCGGGGCTTTGGCTAGCTGGCCTCGAAACCCTGCCTATTCTAGGCATTGGGATCACCTAACAACCTGCTTTTTGACGCAAGCTCGCTGTATTGTTGGAAAACAATGAGATTCATGATGGTTAAAGACTTTTGCCCTACTTTAGCGCAACCGTTTATCCGAAATGGTGCCGAGCTGAATGGCCACGTCATTTGTCAGAAGTAACATTGTTATATTTTTGATATCCATGTCGCTGGTAATGCTTCTGGCTGCAGGCGTCTACGCGAGCAATCGGCTATTGACCCATTGGCTCCTGGTTAAGGGCTTGGAACAGACCTATGCTGCGTGGGCGGATACGGTCTACGACACCTTACAGCCGCGTGAGGTCCGGGACACAGCAGTCTTGCCGCAGACCCTCGATGGCCTGCGTATGACGTTGACAAGTGATGGGCGATCAAACGCGTATCACGAACAAGTCGATACGTTACAGAATTCGTTGCAATCCGGTCATGCGCCGGCCGGAGTCCTTCACTTTTCCATCTTGCCATCTGCCATGGAAACCCGCGAAGGGCCGCAGTCTGCTGCCTGGGCATCGCCCGAGTGGGAGGAGAAAAACCTCTTCCTGGCGCCGCAGACCCTGACAGATGCAAAGGTCGCGGCTTTGAGTTCACCTCGAATTCTGGCCATTCCCGACATGAATACAGTCGGGAAATTCGGGAACAAAGCAGTCATCGTGTATCCGGCCAAGGATGCGAATTCGCGCAGTCTGATTGCCCTGGTAAGCACAGCGACTATCATGAAAAGCCTTGTACCCCTGCTCTTTTCAGTGAGTGCGGCAATCGGAGGCTTGTGTCTCATATCCTTTTTGTTCGCCGGCATTCTGCTCTGGATGCGCTTTCGCGAACAACTGCAGACCAGCAAAAACATTCAGTACCTGGCGCATCATGACACGTTAACCGGGTTGCCGAACCGGGCCGTCTTCAATGCACGTTTGAGTGAAGCGCTCCGTTTTGCCCAGGCGAAGGCATCGAACATCGGTGTCATGATCATCGACGTGGACAAGTTCAAGGAAATCAATGACACCCATGGCCACGGGATTGGAGATGTTTTTCTGCAGATCATTGCGGACCGTTTGAAATCGGTCTTCAGCGGGCATCTGGTTGCGCGTCTGTCAGGGGACGAGTTCGCCGTCATGCTAACCTCGGTCTCGGATACTGGCCGCATGGCACGTTTGGCAGCTGACATGATCAGTGCCACAGATCCGCCCTGCAATATCGACGGCCGGGAAATCAAAATATCCTTGTCCATCGGATTGGCGCGGGCCACCGATGGATCTTGGCGCTCCTCACGTTTGCTTCACTGCGCAGACCTCGCACTTTACCGCGCAAAACACGAAGGTCGGTCCACGTTCTGCTGGTACACACAGGACTTGGATGCGGAAGCTCAGAAACGAAAAGAGATCGAACAGGGTCTGGTCAAGGCTCTCAAGTTCGATCAGTTGAAACTCAAGTATCAGCCTCAATACGCTCTGAGTGATGGCTCATTGAAGGGATATGAAGCACTGATCCGCTGGGAGCATCCCACCAAGGGCATGATGCGCCCGGATTCGTTCATTCCGATTGCAGAAGACACGGGCCTGATCGAAGACATTGGCAATTGGGTCTTGGAGCAAGCTTGCAGGGAAGCTGCGCTGTGGCCCAACTCCAATCGGCGGGTAGCAATCAACATGTCCCCTGCCCAGTTCGCAGCCGGCGACATACAAAAGCGCGTGGCGCGCGCCCTTCAGAGCTCAGGCCTGGACCCGAAACGTCTTGAAATTGAAATCACTGAGAGCTTGCTCATTTCCAATACTGATTCCGTCGTCCACACGCTCCGGCAAATCCGCGATATGGGCGTTTCAATCGCCATGGACGACTTCGGCACCGGTTACTCATCGCTAAGCTATTTGAGCCTGTTCCCGTTCGACAAGATCAAGATCGACAAGGCCTTCATCCAAGATCTTGGCAAGGAAGCCAGCACGGATGCAATTGTTACGTCAATCGTCGGTCTTGGCAGGTCTTTGAATGTCACCATCACCGCAGAAGGTGTTGAAACCGAAGAGCAAGCCATTTTGCTTCGCGCCGCCGGTTGCGATCTGATCCAAGGGTATCTGTACGGCAAACCTGATGACGTAAAGGTTCATGAAACCGTTCAAGCCGATATGACAGCCAAGATTCGCTCAGTGAAAAAGACATGGGCGACACAATCTGCAAAACCGGGTTCAGACCCAGCCACAAATTCTAGCGGGCCGCAGAAAGCCTTCGTCAAATCTGCGAAATCTGACATGGAAAGCAGTAACAGTTTACCGACCGACGCTTCCTTTGGAACACCGGTCGCTGTTCAAGGTTCCTGATACAGTTTGGCTAGGCTGCTCCCTGTTTCTGCCGATCAGACTTACGTTCAGAATATCGATCCACCAAATAGTCAGACCGCCCGCGCACCAACAGTGTGAACTTCATCAGCTCTTCCATGACGTCCACAATACGGTCGTAGAGTGGTGATGGCAGCATGCGTCCGTCATCATCAAACTGGGTATACGCCTTCGGAACCGAGGATTGGTTCGGTATCGTGACCATCCGCATCCAGCGGCCAAGGATCCGCATCTGGTTAACAGCATTGAAAGACTGGGACCCACCCGAGACTTGCATCAAAGCTAGTGTTTTGCCTTGTGTTGGACGGACGGCCCCGGTGCTCAACGGGATCCAGTCGATTTGAGTTTTCAAGATGCCTGTCATAGCGCCGTGGCGTTCGGGCGAACACCACACCTGAGCCTCCGACCAAATGCTCAGATCCCGCAGTTCAGCCACTTTGGGATGACTTGCATCGGCATCATCTGGCAACGGCAATCCTGAAGGGTTGAAGATCCGGGTTTCCGCCCCGAAAGCCGTCAACAGGCGGGCAGCTTCTTCAACCAGCAATCGGCTATAGGACCGCTCCCGTAAAGATCCATAGAGAAGCAGTATGCGCGGCGGGTGATCGAATGCTGCCGCCTGATCCACTTTTCCAGCGGTTACGGGCTTGATGTCCGCAAAGCTCACATTCGGGAGGTCCTCAGGTTTTCCGTCAAACATTTGTGCTCCCGGCGTTGACCACTTCCCCATCTTCCTTTGTGAATGCGCCGATATCGACCGGAAGCAAATCAACGACCCTTTCTGAGGGCCTGCAGAGCCGGACACCCTTGTCGCTCACGACGACAGGTCGGTTGATCAAGATCGGGTGCTCCATCATGAAGTCGATCAACTGGTCATCGGTCCATTTCTCATCGCCAAGCCCCAGTTCATCAAAAGGTGTCCCCTTCTGGCGGAGCAAATCGCGGACTGAAATCTCCATTCTTGCGATCAAATTCACCAGCTCGTCGCGGGATGGCGGCGTTTTCAAATACTCGATCACGACTGGGTCAACGCCAGCCTTGCGGATCATCTCCAGCGTGTTCCGGGACGTCCCACATTTCGGATTGTGGTAAATTGTGATGGTCATTTTAGTGTGTTTCCTGATTGGGGGCGCTGATGGGAAAGCAGCAGATATCGGGATTGTTGCCGCAACAGTCTTCGATGAGAAATCCAAGCAAGGATCGCATCCTCAGATAGTCGACGGAGTAATGGATGTGCCGCCCTTCCCGGCGCGTGTTCAAAAGCCCGGCTTTTTCCAGAGTTGCCAGATGGAAGGACATCCTGGTGGGCGCTACGTCGAGGCGCTCTGCGATTGCGCCGGACGGAAGACCTTGGTCTCCCTCCATCATCAACAGCCTGAAAGCCGCCAGCCGGTCTTCCTGGGCGAGAGCGCCAAGAGCCATAATTGCATCATCTGATCTCATAATTCGATACTACAAGAATTATTGCAGTATTAAAACGAAAAACTGCTTTAGGGGCCGCAGAACCATTTTTACATGGCAGCTGCAGCGCGGGCGGCTTGGTCGTAGTTTCCGGAAACGAGGCGAAGGGTTGCGGCAAGCCGGGAGAGTTCGCTCTCATCGAGCCCAAGCGCTTTCATGGGCTCGACCAGGAGCGCCTCCCGCAAGCGTCGATATTCCATGCATGCGGTCTCACCCTCGGGGGTGATCTCAGCGGTTTTTTCCTTGCCGCGCCGACCAGAGGTAATCAGTCCGGCTTTCTCAAGTTTTTTGAGCGCGTAGGTCACCGTATGCGTGTCTTCGATGTTCAGGACCAGACAAATATCGGACAGTGTCTTAGCGCGCCCGCGGTGATTGACCGAGTGGAGAACCAAGACATCAAGAGGGCCGAGCCCCTCCGAGCCACTGGCAGCCATACAACGGACCATCCAGCGATGATATGCGTTGACCATCATCGTGACGGCAAACTCGATTTCCGAGAGGGCCGGCATGGCACCGGACGCAAGATGAGCGGCCGAAACCACAGGACCAATTTGGGCATCGGAGTTGGGTTTCGGTCGCTCAGTCATTAATCGTTCTCTCAAGTTGTTCTGGAATGCCCTTTTAATTGCTCAACATCGTCTGAGGCAACCACAGGGCCAACCCCGGGAAGGCGACAAGCAGAACCAGCGCCACAACCATCAACAGGAAGAACGGCAAAGCCATACGTGCAACGGAGAAGATGTTGCGCCCCGTCATTCCCTGAATAACAAACAGGTTGAAGCCGACTGGAGGTGTGATCTGACTCATTTCAACGACAAGAACGATGAAAATCCCAAACCAGATCAGATCAAGGCCAGCCTGCTCCACCATGGGCAGGATCACGGATGTGGTTAGAACCACAACGGAAATCCCGTCCAGGAAACAGCCGAGGACAACGAAGAAGATCGTCAGCGCGAATAAGAGCACGTACGGTGACATGTCCATTCCGCCGATCCAGGAGGCCAGCTCCCGAGGGATGCCTGTGTACCCCATCGCGACGGTCAGGAAGGCCGCACCCGCAAGAATGAACGCAATCATGCAGGATGTGCGTGTCGCGCCCAGGAGACCGTCCGCAAAACTCTTGCGGTTCAAGGTCCCGGACACCCAGGACAACAAAAGCGCCAGCACGACGCCGATTGCAGCAGCTTCCGTTGGCGAGGCAAGACCAGCATAGATCGAGCCGATGACGCCAATAATCAGACCAATAACCGGGAAGAGGCGCCGCGTCGCTTTGATCTGCGTCCAGAGCGGAAGCTTTTCTTCCTTGGCCGGCATCTTGTCACGGTTCAGCATCGCCCAAACTGCGACATAGCCCATGAACAAAAGACACAACATCGCGCCAGGCAAGACACCTGCCATGAAGAGCCGCGCAATCGACTGCTCGGTAGCTGCGCCGTAAACGATCAAAATGATCGACGGCGGGATAAGCAAGCCAAGGGTTGCGGACCCGGCCAAAGTGCCGATCGCCAGTTTCTCGTCATAGCCACGGCTTCTCAGCTCCGGCAAAGACATTCGGCCAACCGTTGCGGCCGTTGCGGCGGAAGAGCCTGACACAGCCGCAAATATCCCGCAGCCCAGGATGTTCACGTGCAAAAGGCGGCCAGGCAGGTTCCGCATCCAGGGCGACAATCCGGCAAACATGTCTTCCGACAACCGCGACCTAAACAGGATTTCTCCCATCCAGATAAACATCGGCAAGGCCGTGAGGTCCCAGTGGTGAGACGCGCCCCAGACTGTGGTCGCCATGACCGGCCCGGCTGGAACAGAGACCAGCAGCATCATCGTAGCAAGAGCGACGGCGAACAGCGCAACCGCCACCCATATGCCCGTGGCAAGCGCGGCCAGCATGCCCAAGCCAAGCAAGAAGGATAGAAGAGAAAAATCCATTACTCGCTCCCTTCAATCGGGTCGTCGCGAACGACGGTTTCATAACTTGGCGCTTTTCCGGTCAAGGATGTGACGAGATCATCCAGCAGCGCAATCGCAAGGACGAAGAGCCCGAGTGTCATGACTGCCTGCGGAAACATGAGCGGGATCGGAATGATGCCGAAAGACACTTCGTTGTAGCGGTAGCTGTCCAGTACCAGTGCCAAAGCGTGCCAGGTAAAATACGCAGCGAGAGCGAACGCAACGGCTAGGGCCCAGATATTCAGGAGCCGGGCAACGGCCGGGCCCACACCCTGCAAAAGAATGGAAACCCGGATATGGTCCCCGTTGCGCAGTGTTCCGGCCAGCGCCAGAAAGGATGCGCCGACGAGAAAGAAACCGGCGATTTCAGCGAGCGACGGAACCAACAATCCCAGTGGTTCCAGGCCGACCAGGCCGCGTGCACCGTCCAGCAGCCGCCCCATGACCTGAAGAGATACAAGTAGAGCAATTGTCACAAGACAGCAGGCAGCCAAAACCGTTGCCGTCTTGTACAATCCATTGAGCGCATTTCGCATCCGCTCTCCCCCAATATTTAGCGGCAGAAAGAAAAACGCCGGGCAGTTCAGGCCCGGCGCTTTCCAGTCTTAGTTGGCCTTGTAGGCTTCCAGGATGGCAGTACCATCTTCGCCGGCCTGTTCTTGCCATTCTGTGGCCATTGTCTCACCGATTGCGGCAAGATCTGCAATCAGTTCGCTGCTCGGCTGGACAACGGTGATGCCGTTTTCGGCAAGAACTGCAGTCTTGGACTTGGTCTCAACTTTTGAGGCTTCCCAACCGCGGGTTTCAGCCGTGGCGGCAGCTTCCAGAACTGCAGACTTTTCCGCATCGTTCAACGCGTCAAATGCAGACTTGTTGACGATCACCATATTCTTCGGCAACCAGGCCTGCGTGTCATGATAATGGGTCAGGAAGTCCCAGGCCTTGGAGTTGGCACCGGTGGACGGGGATGTGATCATGGCCTCGACACGGCCTGTCGAGAATGCGGTCGGAATATCCGGCACTTCAATCTGCGTCGGGATGGCGTCTGCCAAAATCGCAAGACGCTCAGTCGCCGCATTGTAGGCGCGGAATTTCAGTCCGGACAGGTCAGAACCTTTTGTCACTTCGTTTTTCGCGTAAATGCCCTGTGGCGGCCACGGCACCGTGTAGAGGAGCTGAAGGCCCTGTTCGGCAAGTTTTTCTTCAAGCGCCGGTTTGGACGCCTGATACAGTTTCCAAGCCTGGTCATAAGACGGGGCGAGGAACGGAACAGAATCCACGCCGAAGACAGCATCTTCGTTTGAAAGACGCGACACCAGAACCTCACCGATCGGTGCCAGGCCCTTACGGACCGCGTTCTTGATTTCTGGATGCTTGAAAAGCGATCCAGCTGAATGAAGTTGAATTGTCAGTGAGCCGCCAGTCTTGTCTGCAACTTCATCGGCGAACGCTGCAATGTTCTGGGTGTGGAAATTGCTATCACCATATGGGGTCGGCATGTCCCACTTGGTTTCGGCAGCAGCGGCAGTAAGGCCTGCAACGCCAAAGGCGGCAGCAGCGGCAAACGTCATCCCGGCCTTTGCCAGGGATCGTGACTTCAACATGATGTTCTCCTCTTAGAAGCAAAGGGGTTTCTTGAACCTGAGCAGGGCAGCATGACGGCGTTTTCTGCGAACGCCCATCCACGGCTGCCAACTAAACGCTAATCCGGAAAAGATAAAACATCAACATTTTATCGATAAATTCTTTTCAAAAATCTCAGAAGCACGGAAAAACAAAGCCTCCCGGGGAGTAACTCGAATTCTCCGACACAGAATTGGATGTTTTAATACAATTATTGAAAGGTAAATTAGGCCTTCTCTACCATACCGCGTATATGTATGTCTTCGCCTCACCTCTGCAATGATATCCGAGGTGCCGCGGAGACCCGTTTTAGGACTGCTAAGGGGTGCTGCTAAGGTTTATCTAGCCCGGTAGATCGGTCGTAGACCTGAAGATCGGTTTTAGAATGGTGGGCGAACTTGGCAAACGATGATGTCTCATGCGGGACAGCTGGTCTGGCCAAAACCTGCCCGCTGCCCCACGACAGCGCGGCGCAGAACGAGAGCAAACAAAACAATCGATGGCACCCCAATCGCCGTAATAGGCATTTGGACGCCCCAGAGGCTTGTAAAAAGGAAGCTAAACACGGCGAGCGCAATGCTTAATTTCTCAAAACTCAGATACCCGCTCTCATTCCCCTGCTGGATAAGCAGCAACACAGGAATAACCAAAAGAGCCAGATCATAGTCCAGCAAGTAAGGCGTAGAGAGGCATGTCCCGATAACCAGTAAACTGCCCTTGAGGGTCATCGGCAGATCCTGGCGCCATGACCACACAACAGCTCCAACCGATGCCAAAGCGAAGCCAACTTGTACAATCATTCCAGCCGTGTTTCCAACCCCGAATTGGCGTAACCAACCTAGAATGGAGGCATATTTGTTTGCCGGCGTTTGGCCGCTTTCCAGCCAGTCGCGAGCAAACGCAATGGTCTCAATAAACGCGCGCCAGACCTCCGCCCCAAAGACAACCCAGCTAGCAGTGGCAAATAACAAGGTCGTCACGGCGGCTGATGCAAATGCTCGGTATTCACGACCGGCCAAAAGTGCAAACGGGATCAAGATTCCCAATTGAGGCTTGTAGCTCAGCAATCCAATCAGAATGCCGGCAAGAACCGGCCGATCACGATCCAGCGCTCCAAGTGCTCCGGCCAATAGCGCAGTATTGAGCACGGCGTTTTGCCCGTGAATGATCCCGGAGATCACTGTCGGAAAGAAAATCAGGATCCAGAGAATTGCCCGGTCACGCAGCAAATACCTGCAAGCCACTGCCAACGCGATGACTTGAAGCGCCTCAAACAAAAGCGCAGAGGGCCGATAAGGCAACATGGAAAATGGCGAAATCACCATCAACCAGGTCGGCGGATAGAGAAATGGGAGTTCTCCTTGACCGAACTCTTCAAACTGAAATGAATTTAGAAGCTGATAATTGTAGGCCTCAACTGCGGCTCCCTGGACCGCAAAAAAACCCGCAGACCAGAAACTCACGAAGTCCGGAAACATGGGACGTTCCGCGAAGACCATCTTTAATATTTCAAACCCAAACCTCAGAACCAGCACAGCCCCAACAAAAGTCAGAGTGAACATGAGAACACTGTCCGCCACTGGATTACTCATGCGCAATCCATAGCGGAACGTTCCCGACTCGGTGAGCGGGTTTGAACCACCAGTACTCTTCATGTGCACATCATCCCGCGCTTTGGCTCCCTCAAAAAGACGCATACAAAACAAGCCTTAAACTCCGGGTAAAAGAAAATTCGATTTTTTCATCGACATTTTATCGATAAAATGTCAGCATAAATCCATCGATGGCGGATAACGCGTCTGCCCGGCAGGTCTATCGCCGGCAGGAAAACATAAAGATGAGGGATAAAATGACAGCCAAGTGGGACTTTTGGATCGATCGCGGCGGCACATTTACGGACATCGTTGGCCGCGCACCGGACGGAACCCTCCATCCACACAAGGTCTTGTCAGAAAACCCGGAAGCCTACCGTGATGCCGCCATTCAAGGCATTCGCGAACTTCTCGGCGTTGAAAAGGGTCAACCAATCCCGTCGGACAAGGTCGCGACGGTCAAGATGGGCACAACCGTTGCCACCAACGCGCTGCTGGAGCGCAAGGGTGAGCGCACCGCCCTCTTCATCACGCGCGGTTTCCGGGACGCGCTGGAGATCGGCTATCAGGCCCGCCCGCACATCTTCGCCAAGGAAATCATCAAGCCGGAACTGCTTTATGAGCGCGTCTATGAGATTTCGGAACGCGTGCAGGCTGACGGCACTCTCGAACAGGCTCTTGATGAAGCACGGGCCCGTAGCGAAATGCAGGCCGCTTGGGACGCTGGGATCCGTTCCATCGCAATCGTCCTGATGCACGCTTACGCCTACCCGGCCCACGAGCAAGCTCTGAAGAAAATCGCCCAAGAGATCGGCTTCCCGCAGATTTCGGTCTCTCATGAAGTCTCGCCGCTGATGAAACTGGTCGGTCGCGGCGACACCACCATCGTTGATGCCTACCTGTCTCCGATCCTGCGCCGTTATGTGAACCAAGTTCAGGAAGAGCTGGGCGAAGGCCCGCGCCTGATGTTCATGCAGTCCTCCGGCGGTCTGACTGCTGCGGACCTGTTTCAGGGCAAGGACGCGATCCTCTCCGGTCCGGCGGGCGGTGTTGTCGGTGCTGTCGAAACCTCGGCAATGGCCGGTTATGACAAGATCATCGGCTTCGACATGGGCGGCACCTCAACGGATGTCTGCCACTATGATGGCGACTATGAGCGCGCCTTTGAAACGGAAGTTGCCGGTGTGCGCATGCGCGCGCCGATGATGATGATCCACACGGTCGCAGCTGGCGGCGGCTCGATCCTCCATTATGCGGACGGCCGGTTCAAGGTCGGTCCGGACAGTGCGGGCGCCAACCCGGGCCCCGCTTGTTACCGCCGCGGCGGTCCTTTGACCGTCACCGATGCGAACCTGATGACCGGCAAACTGGCGCCGGAATTCTTTCCGAAAATCTTCGGCCCGAACCAGGATCAGCCGCTGGATGGCGATGTGGTGCGTGAGAGGTTTGCCACACTGGCAAGCCAGATCGGTGACGGCCGGGCACCGGAGGAAGTCGCTGACGGCTTCCTGAAAATCGCTGTCGAAAACATGGCAAATGCCATCAAGAAGATTTCCGTTCAGCGCGGCTATGATGTCACCGAATACGCCCTGACCTGCTTTGGCGGCGCGGGCGGCCAGACCGGCTGCAAGGTCGCCGACAGCCTCGGCATGAAGACGGTCATCCTGCATCCGTTCTCCGGCATCTTGTCCGCCTACGGCATGGGCCTTGCCGACATTCGCGCTGACCGTCAAAAAGCGGTCGTCAAAACCATGACCGAGGAGCTGCTTCCCGAGCTGGATGCGCTGCGCAAGGACCTCAGCGCCCAGACCGAAGCCGAACTCGACAGACAGGGTGTGACAGAAGACGCCCGCCGGACGGTCGCGACTGCACATTTGCGCTATGACGGCACCGACACCCCCCTGCCTGTTCTTCTCGGCACAGTTGATGAAATGCGCGCAGCCTTTGAGGATGCGCACAAGAAGCAATTCGGCTTTGCCTATGACAACAAGCCGGTGGTGGTCGAAGCCCTTGAGGTGGAAACCGCCGGCGGCGGCGCAGGTCTTGTCGAGCCGGACCTTACCTTGGCGTCCGATGTTCCAGCCGCAGCAAAAGGCACACGGATTTACTCCGAAGGCCAGTGGCATGATGCCGGTATCTTCAAGCGTGAGACCCTCAAGCCCGGTATGAAAGTCATGGGTCCGGCGGTGATCATTGAACCGCATGCGACCATTGCCGTCGAAGATGGCTGGCAGGCCGAGATCAACGCCAAGGATCATGTCATCCTTCACCGGGTTGTGCCGCTCAAGCGGGCCGACGCCATCGGCACCCACGCCGATCCGGTCATGCTGGAGGTGTTCAACAACCTCTTCATGTCCATCGCCGAACAGATGGGTGTCACGCTGCAGAACACAGCCTATTCGGTGAACATCAAGGAACGCCTTGACTTCTCCTGCGCCGTCTTTGATGCCAGCGGCGCCCTGGTCGCCAACGCGCCGCACATGCCGGTGCACCTTGGGTCCATGGACCGGTCCGTTGAAACCGTGATCAAGCTGAACATGGGCAAGATCAAGCCGGGCGATGTGTTTGCGCTGAACGCTCCGTATAATGGCGGCACACACCTGCCGGACATCACGGTCGTCTCGCCGGTTTTCGACAATGCAGGCAAGGAGATCCTGTTCTGGGCCGCGTCCCGCGGTCACCACGCAGATGTCGGCGGCTCCGCGCCGGGTTCCATGACCCCGCTTGCCACCAAGGTGGACGAGGAAGGTGTCCTCTTCGACAACTTCAAGCTCGTCGATCAGGGCCGTTTCTGCGAGGCCGAACTCGTCAACCTGCTGACGGATCACGCCTATCCGGCCAGAAACCCGCATCAGAACGTTGCCGACCTCTCCGCACAGGTCGCGGCCAATGAAAAGGGCATTCAGGAATTGCGCAAGATGGTGTCCCACTTCGGTCTGGACGTCGTTCAGGCCTATATGGGCCATGTTCAGGACAACGCCGAAGAGAGCGTGCGGCGGGTCATCGAAGCCCTGAAAGACTCAGAGTACGAATACCCGACAGACCAAGGCTCAACCATCAAGGTCAAGATCACGGTCGATAAAGACAAGCGCGAGGCAACGGTCGATTTCACCGGCACCTCCGCCGTTAAGCCGAACAACTTCAATGCGCCAGAACCGGTCACCCGGGCTGCAATCCTCTATTGCTTCCGCGTGATGGTTGACGGCGATATCCCGATGAACGCCGGCTGCCTGAAGCCGATCAACATCATCATCCCGGACGATTGCATGTTGCGCCCGTCTTATCCGGCAGCCGTTGTTGCGGGCAATGTGGAGACGTCCCAGCACGTCACCAATGCAGTCTTTGCAGCACTTGGCGCGATGGCAAACAGCCAAGGGTCGATGAACAACCTGACCTTCGGCAACGACACCTACCAGTACTATGAAACCATCTGCTCAGGCTCCCCGGCAGGCCCCGGCTTCAAGGGTACGGACGGTGTTCATGTGCACATGACCAACTCGCGCCTGACCGATCCGGAAGTCCTGGAGTTCCGCTTCCCTGTGCTTCTGGAGGATTTCCACATCCGGAAAGGCTCCGGCGGCAAGGGCAAATGGTCGGCGGGTGACGGCACCAAACGTACGTTGCGTTTTCTGGAAAAGATGGACTGCGCCATCCTTGGCTCCCACCGCACCATCGAGCCGAAAGGCATGGAAGGCGGCGAGAACGGCGAACTTGGCCGCACCGAGGTCCGCCGTCTGGACGGAACGGTACAGCCGCTCAAGGGCTGCGATCAGACCATTCTGGAGCCGGGTGAAGCCGTCACGGTCATCACCCCAACAGCTGGCGGCTGGGGCAAGGCCTAACCTTCTGCCAAAGTTATATATTCGAGGGCGGGGATGATCCCCGCCCTCTTTTGTTTTCTGAGCCCGACTTACGGTTTCCCAAGATGCATTTTCCTAGCCTGCCTCAACATGAAATTTCTTTGTTTTCGCCACAAAGACCCACTCTCACCGCTGGCAATTGATAGGGAAATCCCTACATCTGCTGCAACCGGCCAAAATGGCCCTCAAGAGGAGACGAAAATGCCTGCTGCCGCCCGCCGCCTGCGCAAGACGACAGCCTTCATGATCGTTGCGATCGCAACGATGTTTGCCGCAACTGACTATGCCGAAGCCCGAAAAGGCGGGTTCGGCGGATTTGGCAGCAGAGGCAGCAAAACCTACTCCGCACCGCCCGCGACCAAAACCGCGCCGGAAACAGCAGCACCCGTTCAACGGTCTATGACGCCCCAGCCTGCACAGACACAGCGGACCACTCCGGGCGCTGGCGGACAAGCTGCAAATGCACAGCGCCCTGGCCTCTTTGGCGGGTTCGGAGGCGCCTTGCTTGGCGGCTTAATGCTCGGAGGTCTCGTCGGAATGCTGTTTGGCGGCGGCCTTGGCGGCTTCGCCGGGTTCCTCGGCCTGATCCTTCAAGTCGGCCTTATCGTTTTGCTGGTCAGCCTCGCCATGCGCTTCTTTCGCTCCCGGCAACAACCGGCAACCGCTGGCCCAAACCCTTTTGAACGGGCGCCCAACCAACCAGCACCAGACCAGAACGCATCTCAGGCAACCCCGTTCAGCTTTGGCGGTGGTGGAGCCAGTGGCTCAACTTCTCAAACCTTTGACCAGCCGGCAACCCAGCCTTATGAGGCAACAGCAGCAGACCTTGACCGGTTTGAGGACATGCTGAGCGAAGTTCAGTCCGCCTACGCCAGTGAGGACTATGCCGCGTTGCGCCAGCTGGCAACACCGGAAGCCATGTCCTATCTGGCAGAAGAACTCGGCGAACTCGCCTCAGCCGGCAAAAAGAACGTTGTTTCGGATGTCAAACTGCTCCAGGGCGATGTTGCCGAATCCTGGAACGAAAATGGAAATGACTATGTAACAGTCGCTATGCGCTACAGCGCAGTCGATTACATCGCCAAACGGGACAGTCATGAGGTCATTTCCGGAGACCCGGATGCGCCTTCCGAAAGCACAGAAGTCTGGACATTCGTCCGCAGCTCCGGCGGTGACTGGCTGCTGTCCGCCATCCAGGGAACTGGGTAAACCAGCAAACCCTCCGCCGTGCCCTCCATCCGGCACGGCGGAGTGCTGGGTAAACCTGCCCTTAGGCATAAGTTTCAAACCAAAATCGAAACGCTCGTGTGTCAGCAGCAACGCCCGATGCCGAGAACTGACCACCTTATTTTCACAGGATTGAATTTTTGTAGTTTCGTCATCGTGAATTCTATCATAAATTGCAAAACTTTTTCTTTGAACGATAAAATTTACCGTTTCTTCAACTGATCAGCATCAGTCTACATAAAATTACGTAGCGTTTTTAGGACCTTCCAATCAATAAGCGCAGGAGATTCTGCGATGGCACTTTCACGTCAGGTATCCGCAACGGTTGCAACGAAAATACTTGGGCTGGTCGCCTTTCTTTGTGCTGGGCTCATCGTGGTGGCGGGTGTCTCCGTCTACCAGATGTCCATGATTGGCAAGGAACTGACCAACATTGCCGAAAAAGACATTCCGCTGACAACAGCGATCAGTCACGTTACCAACCATCAACTGGAACAAGCTGCCCTCGTCGAACGTCTCATGCGTCTTTCCGGCCTGGAAGCTGGCGAAGAGAAGCACGCAATTGGCGATGTCAAATCTGCAATCTTGAAACTTGAGGTCCAGGTCGCTGACGAAATCCTGAAAGCTGAGGACCTGGCAAAATATGCCCTGGACAATGCCGCTTCAGAGATTGAAAGGACAGAGTTTGAAAGTGCCCTCAATCAACTCAAACGGATCGAGGCCGAATACGCGCAATACAAGTCACACGTTGATGAAGTCCTGCATTACATAGATGCAGAAGACTTGGCCGCAGCAGCTGCGATCGTCCTCACCTTAGAGGAAGAACAGGAACGTCTTGACCGGGAACTGATCGCCCTTCTTCAGGAAATCGAGCAATTTACTCTGGCAGCGGCTCAGGCTGCAGAAGCCCATGAAAAACAGGCTTTTCAGCAGATCATCTGGACAGCCGTCATCTCTCTTGGTCTCTGTGTGACCGGCTCGGTCCTCTATGCGCGTTTCGGTATTGCTATGCCGTTGAAGGAGGTCTCCAACGGCCTGAAAAGCCTGGCCAATGGCGATACGGACGTTTCAGTCAAAGTCAGGTCGCGCGATGAGATTGGCGCGGTTGCCGAGGCTTTTGAAGTCTTCCGGCAAAACACAATTGAAATGCAACGGTTACAGACCCAAGCCCGCGAAGAAGAAGAGCGCGCTGTTGAGGAGCGGCGGGAGACACGCTTGCGTTTGGCGGACGAACTGGAGCGGGTGATGATGACCAGCTGCTCGGAAGTTCAATCGGCCTTACAAAAACTGTCGGTGCACGCGGATGATCTTGCTCAAATGAGTTCCGATACGATCAATCGCTCCCATACGGTCGCCGCAGCTGCTGAACAATCCACGGCCAGCGTCCAGTCCGTCGCATCAGCCGCCGAAGAACTTGCCGCTTCGATCCAGGAGATTGCCCGGCAGGTTACCTTAGCGAACACATCAACGGACCAGACCTCCAAACAAGCTGAAACCTCGGAAGAAACCGTCTCGTCCCTGTCGGTTGCAGCGAGTGAGATCAATGATGTGCTTAAGCTCATCACGGATATTGCCGGTCAAACCAACCTGCTGGCCTTGAATGCCACGATCGAAGCAGCCCGTGCAGGAGAAGCCGGAAAAGGGTTCGCGGTCGTTGCGTCCGAAGTCAAAGCCCTAGCCACACAAACCGGCCAAGCGACCGAACAGATCGGCTCTCAGCTGACCGGAGTTCAGTCTGGCGCGGCTTCCTGCTCGGTTTCCATTCAAGATGTGGTGCGCTCCATGACCGATGTCCGCGACAAGATCGCTGGCATTGCCTCGGCGATTGAAGAACAGGACGCAGTGACGTCCGAGATCGCCAAGAACGCCTCGGAAGTGGCGCATGGCAGCACGGAGATTTCAGAAAACATTACCCAGGTTAACCGCTCGGCCGAGGCTTCCGGTGAAAAACTGAAAGATGTCGTGGGCGGGGTTGAGCTCGTCGCAACTCAAATCAACACGGTCCAAACAAGCCTTGATGACTTTCTGGGGCATCTCCGAGCGGCTTGAGACCGCCCAGCTGCCTGCTCAATCCTGATTACGGGCCTGGAGCGCCAGCGCAACCAGGGTTTCCCGAAGCCGTGCGGGATCTGCGAGCCGCTCCTTGAACCACAGGCGCACAATCCGATCTCCCGCCACGAGGTCGAGCCCCTCAGGGTCGAGGCAGGCAAGCCGCCAGTTGGCGTCTTCGGCTTTCAGGAGAACTTCGGCATAAAGTTTGATGGCGTCGCGGTGGTCCTCGTTCATGTGATCGACCGCGCCGCTTTCCATCGCCGACCAGGCCTGCACGTCGGCAGCATCGGTCAGAAGATCATCCTTGCCGAGTTCAAACGCCTTGCCGAAGCCACCATTCAGGCTGGCCCGCTGTAGATCCAGGGCAAAGAACGAGAAATCACCGAAATCTACATAAAGCTCGGCCTTGGGGTTGCGAGAGAGGTAGCGCCGGCGCAAACGCGCATGCTCTTCGGTTTCCCGCTCTACACGGCGCGCTTTGCAGAACAAAGAAATTCTCGGATGGGCTAGCGGGTCCCCTTTCCCCGGTTCACCAACCAGCAACGAACAGGCGGGGTTGGCGAGGATCGCACTTGTGTGACCGGACAAAGTGCTGGTGAGGATCACCGGCGTTCCATCAAGATCTGTTGCAACGGCAACCCGGCTCGCAAGGGGACATCCGGTGTCAGGTTCCAAGGCTGCCAAGGCGCCGAAGCGGGCCGTCCGGATCAATTCTTTGGCCAGTTTCCGGGCCTCGTCATCCGTATCCCGGATCACCGACTTTTCGTTATTTGCTTGATTTTCCTGACTATCTGCCATGCGGCCTCCTGCTTGGGACACACAACCTGAGAAACCTGAACACAAGATGAACGGCGATCTCAGGACCGGTTCAGCGCGCTTTGGGCAATGTTGCATCATCAAATCACGGCAGCGCAAATGGCGCGCCCCAAACGGAGAGTAAATCGATGCAAACCTTCGCTAAACGCATCCTGGCCGTTGCCCTGACCGGCGCCCTAATGTTGCCGGCGGTATCTGCCGCAGAAGCAGGCCCGCGCGATGGCTGGCGCCATGGTGGCGGCTGGCATGAGGGCCATCGCCCGCACCGCGGACACAACCGGCATAATCACAAGCACAAACATATTCATAAGCACAAGAACAACAACAACGTTGGCGCGGCCATCGCAGCCGGTGTCATTGGACTTGCTGCCGGTGCAATCATTTTGGGGGCAACCAGCAAGCCGTCCTATGCTGGCCCGCCCCGTGGCCCGGCATATCCCTACCCGCGTGCGCCTTATCCGGGTCCCGTAAGTGGACCGGTCGGATTTCAACCCTGGAGCCCGGCCTGGTACGACTATTGTTCGTCGAAGTACCGGTCTTTCAATCCATCGACCGGAACATTCACCACCTACAGCGGCGTTCAAAAATTCTGCCAGTAAATAGCAGACACTCGGAGGGTGGAAATACTATCCCTCGAGACCTCAATGACCTGAGGCGCACAGCGACAGGCCAGCCGAACTGGCCACCCGCTGCCGCCGCTTTTTGGTTTAAGCGTCTTGCGACCTGCCTAGTCAGCCATCGTCTCGATTGAGGCAAAGCTTTCCGGTTCTTCACCCGCATCAAACGGAGTATCCACCTCGATAACCGTATCTGGGTAGAAGCCGTTAAACCGTGTCCTGAGAGACAGGCTGTATGCGCCGATATGGCCGATTTCGATCCAATCCCCGGTGTCCACCGTCTCTGGAAGCCAGAACGGCCGGGAGAGAATATCAACGCTGTCACAGGTTGCCCCGCAGACCTTAAACGGCACGATGTTGCCGGCCTTGCCAGAGCGTGTGCGCCGCGCAGGGTCCGGGATAAAGCGGGCCGGCAAGGTGATTTTGCCGGTCCAGCTGTCCGAGAGAGACGCCCAAATCCCATCATTGATATAGAGCCGCCGGCCTTTCTTCAAAAGCACCCGGACGATCAGGGATATGGACCTTGCCACGACGACCCGGCCTGGTTCTGCCACCAACGGAATATCGTCAAACGCCCATTCGGCAATGTCTGAGCGGATTTGTCCCATCAACTCTTCAAGGGTCGGCAAATCGGGTACCTTGCGTCTCGGATCATGGCCGTAAACAGCAGGAAAACCGCCGCCAACATCAAGCTCGACAATCGGAACGCCAGCGCGGGAGCGGATCCAATCAGCTGAGGCCAGTGCCCGCTCATAGGTTTCCGGCTCCTCAATCTGACTGCCGACGTGGAAACAGAGACCGCACTTGAAGCCGATCCTGTGAATGCGTTGCAGAAGTTCAACAGCATGTCCCGGCGCAGCGCCAAATTTCTTCGACAACTCATACGCTGCATGGCCCTTGGTAGCGATCCGCACAAACAGTGTGATTTTCGCGGGATCTATATCCAGAGCCCGGACAATCCGGAGGATCTTTGCCACCTCGTCTTCATGGTCGAGTGACATTACCCGGATACCGTATTGTTCCAGGGCGAGACGGATATCGGATTGCGCCTTGATCGGGTGCATGTAGAGCATCTCCGCCTTCGGCGATGCTTCACGCACGGCGGCAAACTCTGCCGGAGATGCCACATCAAAACAATCATACCCCGCCGCCGCCAATTCCTTCAGAACAAAGGGTTCACCGTTGGTTTTTACGGCATATGCTGTTTTCCCAGGAAACAGCTTTTTGAAGTTCTGCGCATCCGCGCGGAGCACCGATGGCCGGAAACAATAAATTGGGTGATCCGGACGCAAGTCCAAGGCAACTTCAGCAGCAGTTTTGTAACGCTCCATACGTGGCTCCGATCGTTTCATCATGACGATGAGAGGAACAAGCCATGGCTAAGATTGCAAGCCGTGACCGGAAATTACTGACAAATGAGATAGGTACAGTCCTTGCCGTGACAGCCCGTATCCAGATGAAAATGAGCTTCATGGTTGGGATCGGCATCCGGCCCCAGTACGGTTGTAAAGCGCTTGCAAGCTGCTGCATGGACTGCCCTTAGAAACTTGCCCGGGGCCGTCTCCGGTTCCGGCCAGTCTTTCATAACCGAAATGACATCCCCATTTGCGAGCCGGAAACCGGATACGTCGACCGCCTTGCCAAGTGCGTGCTCGGAAAGCTTCCCATCCGGGAGATTGTCGCGGCGCCGGCACTGATATCCCGGTCCTGTCAGGAGCCCGGTGACGTCCATGCCCAACTCATTGCGGGCAGCCGGAAGAACATCTTGCCGGATCCAATCCGCCACCACCCGTGCAAACTCGCATGTGATCATGACAGGTCCTGGAAAGGAGATTTCATCTCCGCTTTTCAAGCCGACTTTGGTCACGGCGACAACATTTTCAAATCCGCAGCCGTTGTCCGTCTCGATCGGCACGCGTTGAACAAATGTCACACTCGGCAGGTTGCAGATTTGTTCAGTCACCCGCTGGATCATTGGGTCTGCGGGCTTGCCTGGTTCTGCGTCCGGCTTTTTCCTCGGCAGGTCGACACCTTCAACAAATCGGTCTTGAGTGCCTGGTGCGAGCGGCTTTGAAGAGGGGGCTGGAGGAGAAACTTCCTTACCAAAGGCCGGTGAAAAGGCAGCAAACAAGCTAAAACATAACAAAAAAATCAAAGCCTGCATTTCGTCCGATCCGGCTGCGACGATCACACCGATATCATTGTCGATTTCGGTCCAGAGGTCTATGGTCGCGAACCAGAATGAAGATTGGTACCAAAATGACCCTTGAACTTTATCTCGCTTATGTCGCTGCAACCCTCATCGTTTTGGCCATTCCCGGCCCGACGATCATGCTCGTCGTCAGCTACGCGTTGACGCAAGGACGGAAATCCGCGGCTGCAAGCGTGATGGGAGTGGGCCTTGGAGATGCAACGGCTGCCGCCGCCTCGCTGTTGGGCCTGGGCGCGTTGCTGGCCGCATCAGCGACGGCATTCACAGTGCTCAAATGGGTCGGCGCGGCTTATCTCGTCTGGTTGGGCCTCAAGATGTGGCGCAGCCGTCCGTCGGCGCTCGGGCCCCACACCGTTGCCGACATTCCGGCCGGCAAGATCTTCTGGCACGCCTATGTGGTAACGGCGTTGAACCCGAAGGGTATTGTCTTCTTCATGGCATTTCTGCCGCATTTCATCGCACCGCAGGCCCCCGTCGTTCCGCAGCTGTTCCTGCTGGGGATCACCTTCGTTGTACTTGGGATCGTGAATGCCGCTGTTTATGCGTTCGCGGCAGCAGCCGTCGGCCAGAAACTTCGCAGCCCGTCCTTGCTCAGGCTGATAAATCGTGTTGGCGGCGGATTTCTGATCTCTGCAGCCGCGATGACGGCAACCTTGCAAAGATCAAGCAGCTGAGCTCACAACAACGCCAGCGCTGGAGAGATTTTTCATCGACATGGCAAAGATATGCAAAGGGTTACGGCGTAGTCCTTGACCGCGGCTCACCTGTGGGCAGCAAAAGGCGCTTTCTTCGGTGACTGAGACGATGGCTCGCCTGCCGTTCCTGCCGGCTTGGCGGCCGCGGCCTGAGATGTTTGCCGCAGTACCTCCAGCGATCTCTTGGCACCTTCAACGCTCATGAGTCCAAAGCGCTGGATCGCTTCGTTCAACTCCATTCCACCAATGTTCAGGCGCTGCGCCCGCATCATCAGGATGTCCTTGTAGGCCTCGGCCCTGACATTGTTGGCCTTGCAAAGTATAATAAGCGGTTTGTCGTTCGGGCTGAACAGCAATTGAGACACAGCCGCAGGCGGCAGATCACTCAATCCAGCCAGCAAAAGGGCAAGTTCCGTTGCCTGCCCTGCCTTTGCAAACTTGCGGACAGCCTCGTCGACCATTTGGCGGCCGCTTTTGATGTCTTTGACGAGCGCCTTCACCTGGAGCTTTGCCCGCTCAATCGATTCCAGCTGGTTTTTCTTCTTTTCCTTCGAGGCCTGCGCCAGCATCTGTGCCAGATAATTGTCTTTGCCCAATGCAAGCACTTGTTTTTGAAGCTCTTCGGTCAAAAGCGGCAGAAGAACCTGGCCGACCTCAAGAGGCAGATCTGGCCGCCCGATCAAAGCGGCTTGCACCGCTTCATCCCGGCCAACCTTGTCGACGATTGTCATGAAAGAGTTATCAGCGATTACCGCGCCCTCATTGGCAGCGACCTTCGACAACACGGACGGATCTCCACGATCAACGAGGACAGAAGTTACAGCCTCTTCAATCGGAACTCTTTCTGCGATCGCTTCAAGATGGTCCATGGACGCCGCGGAAGCGATCTCAACCAGGTCCTCAGACTTCAAAACGGGCGAATTCGTAAGGACGGGTTCAGCGACAGCAAGGGTATCTTTCGCCAATTCCAGCATGAGTTGATGCGGCGCAAAATGGTCTTTCGAGACCCGTTCGGCGAGCTCTGCCCGGGAGTCTTCCTCCAGATCGCCCAATAATTTGAGAGCGATGTCCCCGAACAAAAAAGCCGCGTTCTCACCGCGGGCATCACCAGCAGCCAGAAACATCTCAGTCAGCGTTGCAATAAGGCTTTTGCGGCCTGCTGTGCTTGAATCCTTTGCAAGATCAGCAAGCTTTGCCAATTCGGTCATTCTCTCTCCGCAGCGCGCTACGCGTTGATGTGTACACAGTACCGCGACCGGCTTAATAGACCACTACCTGGGATGCCCAGATTTTAGTTGCCTTATTCACGAAATCACTTGGCTGCAACCTGAGGGATAAAACACCGCTGCGATGCAGCATCTTTTTTTCTTCGCTTCTCGTTAAGACTGCATTAATGTCAGCGGCTGTGACCGATGTGACGGGAGGAATACAGATGACTCTTGTACGTAACCTGAACATGATCGCATTCTTTGCAGCCTTTGCGTTTTTGGCTGCAATTGTTCTGGGACTGATCTGAGATCTCGAGGTTGGTCCGGCAGGGAAATAGAATTGTAGCGCCTGCCAAAGCGCTTCAAAAATAGGCTGGACCGGAATTTTTATCTGCAACGAGGAATGAAAAAAGCAACCAAAACAACACCGATCGGCTGCACATAAGAGCAACACGAAATGTTAAGTGCAGCGGAGTGAGTGACTGAGTTGCAGACAACGTGAAAAGAGATTCACGGGGGCGTACAACATGGAAAACCGGCGTGGGCTTAAGAAGCCGCGCCGGTTTTTTCATTCTCTCTCGGGTTTGGGAGCGGGACGCTGCGCGTCTTAGGCTGCCAGTTGCTCCGCAAGCGATATCGCATCCGCGCGCTTGTCCGGATTGACCATCAGCTGATCGGCTGCGATCACGGTCACATCAGTGATGCCCAGGAAACCAAGGAAGTGCTTTAGGTAGGTCGTTGCGAAGTCGATTTCAGACCCGGCCTGTGTACCACCGGACGCCACTGCTATGATCGCCTTTTTGTCTTTCAAAAGACCCACAGGACCGTTCTCGGTGTACTGGAACGTCTCCCGAGCGCGCGCGACTTGATCGATCCAAGCCTTCAAAGCTGCAGGCACCGAAAAATTGTAAATCGGTGTACCAATGACAACCACGTCCGCTGCCTTCAGCTCTGAAACAAGCGTATCGGAAACGGCGAGTTTCAAGCGCTGCTCGGGAGTGCGCTCAGCCGGATCTGTAAAAGTTGCTCCGACCCAGGTCTCATCGATAAACGGCAGACCTTGAGACACGTCGCGGGTCAGGATCTTCGCATCCCGGTTCGCCGTCGCAAGCGACTTGACCAGCGTCTCAGTCAGCTCTCGCGTTACGGAGCCGGTTTTGCGTGCGGATGCGTCAATATGCAGGATCGTTTTAACATCAGAGCTCATCGGTCTCTCCAGAGTCATGTCGCCAGCGGACATCGCCGGTTTGTTCATGAATAAGAGATAATAAACTCAACCAAGATCGACTATATGTTAAATTGTGAACGGTTTATTCGAGGACACGTAACAATCGATCCAATCGGGCTGATAAAAAAATCCCCGGCGTCAGGCCGGGGATCCTGAACGTTGGCCAAGACAAAACGCAGTTTACCGGTAAGGCGCCTTGCCGAATGCATTGATCGTCTCAAGACGCTCCAGATTGATGATCGCTGACAGCATCAAGCGATCCTGGCTCCAGTCCGCAGGCTTTTGGATGGCCAGCCCGGTGAGGAACACCACCGCTGCCATCGGAACAATCACCATGGCCACCAGCCAGGTATGCGGCTTGGCGCGGTCTTGTTCCATCAACGCTTCGACACGGCTGCGGAGCTTTTGGGATGGCGAGCGCCGAAGCAAGCGGTCCTGCACCTCGATCAGCGCGACAGCTGCAACGCTGGATCGGTTTTGGTTCGAAAAGGCTTCGCGCTTTTGAATTCCGGCCTTCGCGGCACGCAACAGGCACATGCAATAGGACTTCAGATCCACTTGCGCGTTCTCCGCGACCTTTTGATCGCAAGCCAGTTCACGCAGGCGCTCGACCTCCGACTTCCAGATGTAAAAGAACGGGTTCCAGAAAAACAACGGGCGCAGAAGTTCCAGACCGATCTCCCACGTCACATCCCCTTGCCGCAGGTGCTCAAACTCATGTTTCAGAACCAGCTTGAGGTCTTCGCTCTGGGTTAGCAACTCGCTTGGCAATACCACGTAATTCCGGGTCAGGCCGCGGGCCGAATACGGAACAACGGCTGTGTCTGAGAGCAAAAGCCGGAGCCTGCCGTGGTCCCGCCAGACATGACATGAGGCCAAAGCCCGGTTCAGCTGAATGAAGCCTTTGGCGAGTTTCAGCCCGAAAAACGTGACACCTGCAAGGAAGACTGACACGATCCCCGCGCCGAGCACCGAGGTCAGGGACAGGATTTCCGAAGACAGCTGTCCTCGCAGGCCCAGAAGAGACTGGAAATCCTGCGCCGGAATGGCAATACCACCCCGCAAATATTGCGAGACGACCATATCAGACAAATTCACGGACATGGCGCCGGGAACAACACCGGCATCCAGAAGGTGACGATAAAGGGCAACGGCTCCCGGGGAGAGCGCGGTGATGACAAACAAGCCATTCAACAGACCGAGCTGAACGGAATAGGCCAGTTTGACGCCCAGTCGCTCCAGGACCAATTTCGCGACCAGCCAAACCACCGCCGTGATGGCGAAAGTTATGTTGAGGTCGATGTAGATATCGAAAATCTGGTTAGGTAGCGTCATCTGTCCTCCTCCTGTCCAGTAACGCTCTTATTTCCTCCAGATCGTTCTGCGAAAGATCGTAGTCGTCGACGAGACGCGCCACCAGCGAGGCGGGCGTCCCGTCAAACAACTTGTCTGACAAGTTTCGCAAGGAACGGGACTGGTAGGAATCTTTGGAGAGCCGCGGGGAATAGATCAGTGTCTTCCCATCTTTTCGGCTGTCCACGAAGCCCTTTTCATCCAGGATCCGCATGATCGTTGCACAGGACGTATAGGCAAGTTTTCTCTCCGGCGGCAAACATGCGAGGACATCCCGCACGGAACCTTCGCCGATTTTCCAAAGTTCAGTCATGAACTCCAGTTCGACTTCGGTGAGCAACTCGTTGCTTTTACGCTTTCTCATTCTCGTCCTGCAATCATGCGGTTCGGATGGAACTTAACATCCCTATTTTTGCACCATCTCTTGCGAAACTTCCACGCCTAATCTTTACGTCCGGCCGGCACTAAACCTTCCAGAAGCAGAAGAAACCCCAGCCAATGCTGATCGCCAACGGCCACCACAGCGGCATCCCGACCAGACCCAGCCAGGCCAGGAAGATATAGGCCGTTCCGAGCAGCGTGATGAAGAGGCGATCGCCGCGGGTCGTGGTCAGGCGAAGAATGCCTACGCGTTCCGCACCACCGGGGAATTTCAGCTCGAGCACCGTCAGGAACCCGATTGCGCTGAAGATGCCGACAAACAACAGGGCCGTCGGCCAGGTCCAGGCCATCCATCCCAGCATTACACCCTCCCCAGGGCAAAGCCCTTGGCAATGTAGTTACGGACAAAGTAGATCACGATCGCGCCCGGGATAATCGTCAGTGTCCCGGCGGCCGCCAGAAGCCCGAGTTCATACCCTGCAGATGACGCGGTCCGTGTCATGACGGCGGCAATCGGCTTTGCCTCAACGGCCGTCAGTGTCTTGGACAGAAGCATTTCTACCCAGGAGAACATGAAGCAGAAGAACGCCGCTACACCGACACCGGACTTGATGGCCGGCAGGAAGATGGTCATGAAGAACCGCGGGAAGGAATATCCGTCCACATAAGCGGTCTCATCCAGTTCCTTCGGCACACCGCTCATGAACCCTTCCAGGATCCAGACCGCCAGCGGCACGTTGAACAGGCAGTGTGCAAGTGCAACAGCCAAGTACGTATCGAACAGACCAACGGCGGAATAAAGCTGGAAGAACGGCAGTGCGAAGACGGCGGCCGGCGCCATCCGGTTGGTGAGCAACCAGAAGAACAGATGCTTGTCGCCCACGAAAGAGTAGCGGGAGAAGGCATAAGCTGCCGGCAGAGCCACACACACCGAGATCACCGTGTTCAGTGTCACGTAGATGATCGAGTTGATGTAGCCCCAGTACCATGTCGGATCGGTGAAGATCTCGATGTAGTTCTCGAACGTCCAGGTCTGCGGGAACAAGGAGAACCCGGAAAGGATCTCGTTGGTGGTTTTGAAACTCATCGCGACGAGCCAATAAATCGGCAACATCAAGAAAAGAATGTACAGGATGGGAACCAGATTTCTCATTCTCATGATGGTTCTCCTCAAGCTTTGTTGTCGTCTTTCGTCATCAGCGTGTAGAACAACCAGGAGGTCAGCAGCGTGATGGCGAAGTAGATGAGGGACATGGCGGCAGCCGGACCAAGGTCGAACTGACCAAGGGCGATTTTCACCAGATCGATGGACAGAAGCGTGGTCGAGTTGCCAGGACCGCCGCCGGTCAAGACGAACGGTTCGGTGTAGATGTTGAAGCTGTCCATGAAGCGGAGCAGGATCGCGATCGTCAGGACCGTTTTCATCTTCGGCAACTGAATGAAGCGGAACACAGCCCAGTTGGACGCACCATCGATCTCAGCAGCCTGATAGTAGGCGTTCGGAATGGACACCAGACCAGCATAGCTCAGGAGCACGACCAGAGACGTCCAGTGCCAGACATCCATGACGATGATCGTCACCCAGGCGGCAACCGGATCCTGGGTCATGTCGTAGGAAATGCCCAGCGTGTGGTTCAAGAAGTACCCGAGAAGGCCGATATCCGGCAAGGTGAAGATGTTCCACATCGCACCGACCACGTTCCACGGGATCAGCATCGGCAGAGCCATCAGAACGAGGCAAACCGGAACCCAAGGCCCCTTCTTCGGCATCGAAAGCGCAATCGCAATGCCAAGAGGGATCTCGATGATCAGGATCATAAAGGTGAAGAAAAACTGCCGGCCAAGCGCATTATGGAAGCGTTCAGACTGCAGAACCTCCTGGAACCAGCGAAGGCCTTCCCAAAAGAAGAGGTTGTCGCCAAAGGTCTCCTGAACGGAGTAGTTCACAACGGTCATCATCGGGATGAGCGCGTTGAACGCCACCAGAAGGAGGACCGGAAGAACAAAGAACCAGGCGCGTTGATTTTGCGTTTTCATCAGGCAGCCTCCTCTGGGGAACTGGCCAGCCAGCCGTCCTTGTAGAGACGGGTCTGGGATTGTTTGAACTGAAGCTTGACGGCCTCACCGGCACTTGGCGCCTCCCCTTCCAGGATCGCGTGAATGCGGCTGTCATGAGCGATGGCTTCCACCACCTTGTGACGGCCAACATCCGCAACCTTGCGGACAACGGCTTCAACGCCCTGTCCGTTGGAGGCAATGGAGACAAACTCCGGACGAATACCGACTTCAGCGCCGCCATCTGCGACGTCCTTGGCCGGACCCTCAAGGCTTACTTGTTCACCGCCGAAGAAGGCAGCGCCGCCTTTCACATTACACGGCAAAACGTTCATGCCCGGAGAACCGATGAAGTGTCCAACGAAGGTATGCGCAGGCCGCTCGAACAACTCGACAGGGGTGCCCATCTGAACGATTTCGCCATCCTGCATCACCACGACCTTGTCGGCGAACGTCAGAGCTTCGGTCTGATCGTGCGTCACGTAGATCATGGTCGCCTTCACCCGCTGGTGAAGTTCCTTCAGTTTGGAGCGGAGCTTCCACTTCAAATGCGGATCGATCACAGTGAGCGGCTCATCGAACATCACGACGTTAACGTCCTGACGAACGAGACCGCGGCCCATGGAGATCTTTTGCTTGTTGTCCGGCGACAGGTTTGCCGCACGGGTGTTCAGCATGTCCGTGACTTCAAGCATCTCGGCAATCGCGGTGACCCGCTGCTTGACGATGTCCTCGTCACGGCCCCGGTTGCGCAACGGGAACGCCAGATTGTCGTAAACAGTCATCGTGTCGTAGATGACCGGGAACTGGAACACCTGAGCGATGTTGCGCTGTGCCGGCGGCAGAGACGTCACGTCCTGATCGCCGAAAAGGATCTTACCTTCCGAGGGAACGAGCAGACCGGAAATGATGTTGAGAAGCGTGGACTTGCCGCAGCCGGACGGTCCAAGAAGCGCATAGGCTCCACCGTCTTCCCACGTCAGATCGATCTTCTTCAGCGCATAGTCAGCATCACTCGTTGGATTTGGGTGATAGCTGTGACGCAGATTTGAAAGCGTGATTTGTGCCATGAAGTCCTCTCCTTACGCCACCAGCTCGCCACTCGGGGCAAAGAAGAAACAGTGGTTCGGATCCAGATAGAAGGTGTGGACCTCACCGACAAAGTACGGATGCACCCCTGGAGACAAAGACACCCAGGACTGGCCGTCCATATCGAAGTGCGCGCTGCTTTCAGAACCGCTCAGCTCAGTGACCTGTACGTGCCCCTCAAGGCGCACCGTGTTGTGCTCGGTCTCGACCGGCATGACGTGGTGCGGGCGGATAGCCAGCATATAAAGTCCGTCGGAAAGACCAGCGGCCGCACCGGAGAGTTTCCAGCGGGTTTGGTCATTCAGGATGACCTCCTCACCTTGCTTAGAGACCTCGGCCGTGTTGATCGGCGGGTTGGAGAACACCTTCGCAGCATCCAGATCTTTTGGCTGCCGGTAGATCTCTGCCGTTGGGCCAAACTGAACAACGTTGCCGTCGGTCATGAGGGCCGTGCGCCCGCCCAGAAGAAGTGCTTCTTCAGGTTCCGACGTCGCATAGACAACGACGGCGCCGCGTCCTGCAAACAACTCCGGAAGCTGATCACGCAATTCTTCGCGCAGCTTGTAATCGAGGTTGGCAAGCGGCTCATCGAGAAACACCGCATCGCTTTCCTTGACGATTGCTCGTGCAAGTGCACACCGCTGCTGCTGCCCGCCGGACAACTCATGTGGGTTGCGCTGCAGATACGGCCCCAGCTTCATCAAGCCGGCGGCCTCTGCTACGCGATCGGCGATCTCCGACTTGGCAACACCGGCCACTTTTAGCGGCGAGGCGATGTTGTCGAACACCGTCATGTGCGGATAGTTGACGAAGAACTGGTGAACCAGGCTGATATTGCGCTTCTGCGCACTCAGGCCGGACACGTTCTTGCCATTGATAAAGATTTCACCGGTCGCGAGACTGTCGAGACCTGCCATCATCTTGATGAGGGAGGTTTTCCCGGATCCGGTTTCTCCGAGCAGAACATTGAAATGCCCTGGTTCGAGAGACAAGGTGGTTTCCTTCACATGGGTGATAGAGCCCACGCGCTTACTGACGTTTTTAAGTTGTAGAGACATTTTTTATGCCCGCGTCCGTCCAGGCCCAAGCGCGATTTTATTGCCGCAGCCGCCTGTCACATTCGGATCGGTGAAGGACCGGGGGCAAGCCCCGGTCCGATGTTTTGGTCAAGACAGACCAGGTGATCACTGCTGCCAGCGAGCAACCAGTTCGTCGTAGTTGACGGTTTCGCCCTGCGGCTTCTCGTTTGCGAGCTTGGCCTTCGGAGCACCCGGCTGAGACAGCCAGTATTCTGCGTCACGCTCTTCATTCAGACGCGGTCCGCAACCACCGTAGACGTTGGCACGCTCATCAGCCTGCTGCATACGGGACATGACGATGTCCATTTCTTGCGCGAGGCGATCCATAGCCTCTTGCGGGGTGAAGGCACCTGAGTTCACGTCACCGATCTGCTGCCACCAGATCTGGGCCAGCTTCGGATAATCCGGAACGTTAACGCCGGTCGGGGACCAGGCAACACGATCCGGGGAGCGGTAGAACTCAACCAAGCCGCCGAGTTTCGGCGCTCGCTCGGTGAAGGACTCGTGGTTGACGGTGCTGTCGCGAATGAACGTCAGACCCACGTGGCTCTTCTTGGTGTCGACTGTTTTGGAAACAACGAACTGAGCGTAAAGCCATGCAGCTTTTGCGCGGTCAACCGGAGTGGACTTCAGGATCGTCCAGGAACCCACGTCCTGATAACCGACCTTCTGGCCTTCTTCCCAGTAAGGACCATGCGGGCTGGGAGCCATACGCCACAACGGGGTACCCTCGTCGTCCACAGTGTTGTTGCCTTCAGACTTCGGCTTCACCATGTCCGCGGTGAATGCGGTGTACCAGAAGATCTGCTGAGCAACGTTGCCCTGGCTCAGAGCCGGCAGAGACTGGTAGAAGTCGAAGCTTGCAGCGCCTGGAGGCGCATAGTTGCGCAGCCACTCATCCCACTTGCGGATCGCGTAAACAGCCGCCGGGCCGTTTGCAGCACCACCGCGGGATACTGATGCACCAACCGGGTTACATGTGTCGGCTTCCATGCGGATGCCCCACTCGTCAACCGGAACGCCGTTCGGCTCGCCTTTGTCGCCTGCACCGGCCATGGAGAGCCATGCATCGGTCATGCGCCAGCCGAGATCAGGAGCGCGCTTACCATAGTCCATGTGACCGTAAATCGCGACGCCGTCGATTTCTTTGACATCCTTAGAGAAGAACTCAGCAATGTCCTCGTAAGCGGACCAGTTAACCGGAACGCCGAGATCGTAGCCGTATTTGTCCTTGAAGGCCGTTTTCAGGTCTTCACGGTCAAACCAGTCTTTACGGAACCAGTAGAGGTTCGCGAACTGCTGGTCGGGAAGCTGGTACAGATCGCCATCCGGACCGGTGGTGAACTGGATACCCATGAAGTCGTCGAGATCGAGACCCGGGTTGGTCACGTCTTTTGCGTCGCCTGCCATCCAGTCGGTCAGGTTGTAGGCGAGCTGCAGACGGGAGTGCGTACCGATCAGGTCGGAATCGTTGACATAAGCGTCATAGAGGTTCCGGCCAGTCTGCATCTGTGTCTGGACTGCCTGCACCACTTCACCTTCACCGAGGATCTGGTGGTTCACCTTGATACCGGTGATTTCCTCAAAGGCTTTGGTCAAAACCTCAGACTCGTAAGAGTGAGTCGGAATGCCTTCAGACAGAACGTTGATTTCCATGCCATCGAACGGTTCTGCGGCCTGAATGAACCACTGCATTTCTGCAAGTTGCTCATCCTTTGTCAGAACGGATGGCTGGAATTCCTGGTCGATCCACTTTTGTGCTGCCGCCTCATCGGCAAAAGCAGACCCTGCTCCTGCAATCACGGCACTGGCCGCAACTGCGCAGAGAAGATACTTGCGCATCTTTATTTCCTCCCATGAGAGTATCTATGCCGACTTTTATCCGGCTGTGACAAATTGGACTCAGGGAAGCCGCATTGTCAAACTAAAAATTTAGTAGATAGTTTGAGTGGGATTATTTGGATATAAGATATTGAAAAATATGGATTTTCTCGAAATAAGATCGTTTGATATTTGCGACTTTTAGGACAAAACGAAACCCGAAACAGCGCAATTGTGACACATATCTGACAAAAAACCAGCGAAATTTGCTTTCGAATTGCTCAAGTTGAAAACAAATTTGAAATCTAATCGACGCTATTCGCACTGCAAACGAAACTAAAATGACGCGGTGCAGCATAAATTGACGGTCATCCGACAGATCTTTGATAACCTATTCAGCGCACTTTCCGGATCAGTTCATGTCCTTTAGGAGCCGCCCGTGCTTCCGGGTTTCCTGGATCACGTCACCAAAGGTCTCAAAACCCTTCGACGTAAGGATTGGCAGCAACTTGCAAAGAGCTTCTGCGGTGGCTTCCGCATCGCCAAGCGCAGTGTGACGGACTTCAGGCCGGATATCGATACAAAGCCGCTCACACAAAGCGTCGAGGGTGTGCACCTCGTTCGAGCCAAACACCACAGCTGACAAAAGCACCGTGTCCAGTATCGGATGGGGCCACTCCAGACCGGCAACCTTCCCGTATTTCTGCAAGAACGCCAGATCGAACGGCGCATTATGGGCAACGATGACCGACTCACGTGCGAATTCATGGAAATCCGCCACCGCCTCCAGAGGCTGGGGCGCATCGGCGACCATGGTGTCTGAGATCCCGTGAACCTTGCTGGAAGCAGGCGGAATAGGTCGGCCGGGATTGACCAATTGATCAATTCGTTCGCCGGGAACCATGCGTCCATTGACGACCCGAACTGCGCCGATCTGCACAATATCGTCCTTGTTCGGCATCAGACCGGTTGTCTCGGTATCGAACACCGTGAAGGAAAGCTCGCTGAGGGAACAGTTTTCAATGGCCTTTTCAGTATCGCGCTCAGTCAGATCAAAGTCATAGATCAACGGGCGCGCAGCTTCCGGCGCTATGCGCGCGTTGGTGCTGTCGATCAAGATCATGAACCCGGAGGCTTCGCTCAACTTCTTCAGGCGCAGCTGAAACGAGAGATTGCCTTTCGTTCCGTGTACCTCAACATCGACTTCCCGCCGGGCCTCCGTCAGCTGCTCAAACCCCGGACGAAGTTCGCTTTCGGCGAAATAGTCGTAGATGGACGAGCTCAGGCGCGGAACATGCACCTGTTTCAAAACATCAGCGGCCTGTCCGTCATAGAGCATGATCTGATGGGTCGGACTGACTAGAACAATTGCAACCGGGATTTCCGTCAGCAGCAAAGCCAGATGTGCCCGCTCCGCTGCGAGCCGCGCGGTTTCTTCGGCGACAATCCCCTCAGCATCCTCTGAGGCTTTCGATAACTCGCCAGTTACGGCTGCAACGGCCGGACCCAGATCACCGAGATAGCGTGCTTCATTTTGATCGACGGAAACCTCCACCCCAGCATGCGCCCTTGTCCGCATGGCCGCGGCAATGCGTTCGACCGGCTTGGCGACATTGGTGTCGAACAAAAACCAGCATCCGGTGAAGATCGCCAGTGAAAGAAAGAACAGAAGGATCCCGGAAAAGGTGAAAGCACCGGCCACACCAGTCTCTGCAGCGCGCCCCAATCCGATGTAAAGAGCAAGACCAATTGCCACCCAGACAGCCGCAGTCATTCCCAGGAACATGAGAAATACCCGCAATCGCAAACTGAGTGACGTCAGCATCATCCCACTCCGCAGATCGTTGACACCATTGGATCGCTCTCCGGCACCTGAACCCACTGGATGCCGTCGATTGTACCACTGTCTTCAAAGGTGACGGCATCAATGAGAGCCGCCCGGCGCGTTTCGGTACAATCGGTCAGCACCGGCAACTTGTTCACCGTCGACCAGCGGCCGAAGTAATAGGCGTCAGCGAGTTTCATCCCCGGCTGAGCGTCATGGGTCTTGATCGACAAGGTGTCGATCGCAACAAACCGCTCGACATAAGGCAGGGCGAAGGTCCAGGGCCGGTAGAAGGACCGGTTTTCAACGGTCTGCGCAACGACGAGACCCTCTGGCAGCGTTTCCCGGGTTCGTTCGTACCAGCCGTATTCACTTGAGATGGTGGTCGCGAGCATCGCAACACCCGCCATGACGGGGGCAAGCCACTTCGGCATCCGCCCGCCCAGCGCCCGGTTGATCAGCATCACAAGCCCTGCGGCAGCAATACCGGCAACAATCGTTGCAATCAGTTCAACAAACATTCACTCCCCCATCCGGATAGCGAGGAGACGCTAAGCCCCTCGTCCGGTGTTTTTAATTCAGCATGCCACGGCCCTGCCCCGCCGACGACTGCATAGTTTTGACCACAACAAAGGCATCACGCAAATGGCTGCGCTCGAAGTCTGACAAGATCGAGGGTTGCATGAAATTGTTCGGCGGCAAGCCCTGCTTGATCAAATCCACCTGGTGCAACAGCCGTGTTTCGGCGATCAGGTCATAGGCATCGATCAGATCCCCACCGCCGGATTGGCTCAACTGACCCTTCTCCTTGGCCTCTACAAGGCGGGCTCGTGTGTTGACGGCCTTGATCTCACCGCGCAGAGCATAGATCCGCCCGAGATCCACCACCGGCACAACACCGTTGTGCTTCATATCCAGGGTGTTCTTGTTTTCGCCGGACCGGATTGTGGCAAGGCCGCGCAGCAGATTGAGGGGCGGCGTATGCTTCAGCGAATTGCTGATCATATGCGCCACGAATATTGAATTGCGGGCGGCTACTTCCAGCGTTTCCTCCTGGAGGTTGGCGAACAGCGGTACGTGCCCGCCGATCGGCCGCAGGTCGAACATCACCGAACTCAGCATTTGCGCCATCGGATCCGGCTTGTCGATCCAGCCTTCAAAGTAGTTTTTCCAGACCTTGACCGGCTGACACCAGCGCGGATTGGTCGCCATCATGTCCCCCGGACAATAGACATAACCGCAGGTGTTCAAACCATCACGGACAAACTTCGCAAGCTCGGCAAAATACCCGGTTTGATCCGCTTCCGTGACGCTGTCATCCAGGAACAGGCAATTGTCCTGATCACTCACGCCTGTCTGCTCCTGCCGCCCCTGTGATCCGCACGCAAGCCATAGGTACGGAACCGGGGCCGGTCCAAGTTTTTCCTCGGCCAGGGCAAGCAGGCGCCGGGTTGTTGTATCAGCAATGTCGGTGATCAACCGGGTCACCACTTCATGACGGTTACCGCTGCCGACCAACTGAACTAAGAGGTTCGGAATACGGGCCGTAACCTTTGCAATCTCTTCGGCCGTTGCCGCACTGGTGATTTCGCCGACCAACTCGGCCGAACTGACTGCTTGAAACCGGGTCAGATCCGTTTGCGTTACGATCCCAGCCAGTTTCCCACCTTTAACAATCGGAACATGGCCGATCCGGCGTTCCATCATCAGGTGCAAGACATCGGAACCGATAGAGGATGGGGCCAGCGTCACCGGGTTCGCGGTCATCACGGCGTCCACGGGTGTCTCTATTGGCCGCCCCTCTGCAAGGATCTTCCCGGAAAGGTCCCGAATGGTGACGATCCCGATCAAGGCGTCATCGGAATTCACCACACACAGCGAGGAGACATGGTTCTCCCGCATTCGTATTGCCGCCAATTGAACGGTATCATCCGCCGCGCATGTGATTGGCTTGCCCGCCATAAAGGTGGAAACCTGCGTGGTTGCCAGGTCTCTTTCCCGCGCCTGTGGTTTCCGGCTCCGGTCGAAAAAACGGGCGAAGGGTTGGTGGTCCCGAATGAGATCTTTGAACAGCCCGGAAGGAACGACCAACAGGGTCGCGGCGGTGTCTGCGGTCGCGATTGTCACCGCAAGTCCGTTTTTCAACAGCCCGCGCTCACCAAAGGAGTTTCTCGATCCAAGGTAACTGAGGACAGCGCCCTGTTCGTCCCGTACTTCGATCGCACCGTCGTAGATTATAAAGAGGCCTGGAATGCTGCTGCCGAATTCGTAGACGGAAGTGCCCGGCTCCAGATCCCGGACATCGATTTGCCCCACGATGGCACTTTGCACATCGGCAGGCAGGGCATCATAAGGATGCACCGATCTTAGGAACTGCAGGATCTGATCGGATGTCAGCGACATGGCACAGCCTTTTGAACCGGAAACAAAAAGTCCTGCCCAGTATGAGCCGGGCAGGACAAGATCGGAACTGGACGGGCCGCCGCAAGCAGCGGCCCGGACAGGTATTAGTGATCCTGAGCTGCTGCGGCTCCGCGCGGGACCCGAATGCTCTGCACGAGCTCTTCGATTTCCGTCGGGATCGGGGCAGACGCCTTGGAGACGAAGTAGGCAACGGTGAAGTTCACCATGGCACCAATTGCACCGAAGGACGTGGACTTGATCGGACCGAGCAGCGGATCAGCATCTGTGAAGGAATTGGTGCCCGGAATGAACAGCCAGCCCTTGTGCAGGAAGATGTAGATCAGCGTGACGGAGATCCCTGCGATCATCCCGGCAACCGCGCCGCGGCTGTTCACCTTGGTGAAGATGCCCATCATCAAGGCGGGGAAGATCGAGGCCGCCGCAAGTCCGAAGGCCAAGGCCACCGTCTGCGCCGCGAACCCGGGTGGATTCAATCCCAAATAAGTCGCGACAACAATCGCGACCGCCATGGCTATTCGTGCCGACAACAGTTCGCCCTTCTCCGAGATACTTGGATTGTAGGCCCCCTTGATCAAGTCATGCGACACCGCCGACGAGATCGCGAGCAACAATCCGGCCGCCGTCGAGAGGGCTGCTGCCAGACCACCTGCAGCCACCAGACCAATCACCCAACTCGGAAGGTTGGCGATCTCCGGATTTGCCAGAACAAGGATGTCGCGGTTGAACTTGGTCAGCTCGTTGCCTTCCCAGCCCTTTTCCGCAGCAACGGCTTGCAGATCGGCATTCTTGTCGTTGTAGTACTGGATCTTGCCGTCGCCGTTCTTGTCTTCCCAGTCCAGAAGACCGGTTTTTTGCCACGTCGACATCCAGTCGTACTTCGAGTCGTTTTCGATCTGCTCCACAGCAACAGCGCCGCCGTTGATACCGCCATTCGGCCACATCATTTCGGTGATGTTGAGACGCGCCATCGCGCCAACAGCCGGAGCTGTCAGATAAAGAAGCGCAATGAAGACAAGCGTCCATCCGGCAGACCAGCGCGCATCGGAAACCTTCGGAACCGTGAAGAAGCGCATGATCACATGCGGCAGGCCCGCAGTACCGATCATCAGGGACAGGGTGAAGAGAACCATGTTCAGCGTGTTGGCATGGTGAGCCGTATAGGACGCAAAGCCAAGTTCTGTGACCACCTGGTCCAGCTTGGCAAGCAGCGGCACACCGCTGGCAACATCATTGCCAAACAGACCCAGACCCGGGATCGGGTTGCCGGTCAGCTGCAGCGAAATGAAGATCGCCGGGATGGTGTAAGCCGTGATCAGAACGCAGTACTGAGCCACCTGCGTGTAGGTCACGCCCTTCATGCCCCCGAAAACCGCGTAAGCGAAAACGACACAGGCACCGATCAGAAGACCGGTTGTGTTGTCAACTTCCAGGAAGCGGCCAAAGGCAACCCCAACGCCGGTCATCTGACCGATAACGTAGGTTGTCGAGGCAACGATCAGGCAGACAACGGCAACGATCCGAGCCGTCTGGCTGTAGAACCGGTCCCCGATGAATTCGGACACCGTGAACTTGCCGAACTTGCGGAGGTAAGGCGCAAGCAGCAATGCCAGCAGCACGTAGCCGCCGGTCCAGCCCATCAGGAACGAAGAGTTGTCGTAGCCGGTGAAAGCGATGAGGCCAGCCATGGAAATGAACGAGGCAGCTGACATCCAGTCCGCTGCGGTCGCCATTCCGTTGGTGACCGGGTGAACACCGCGGCCAGCGGCGTAAAATTCAGATGTAGACCCTGCGCGGGCCCAGATCGCGATGCCGATGTAGAGGGCGAAAGAGCCACCCACAAACAGCAGATTTATCGTAAACTGATCCATATCTCAGGCCGCCCTTATTCTTCGTCCACACCATGCTCGCGATCGAGCTGGTTCATGCGCCAGGCGTAAAAGAAGATCAGCCCGAGGAACACGAGGATGGAACCCTGCTGGGCAAACCAGAAGCCCAGATCGGTGCCGCCGACGGGAATACCGCTCAGCAGCGGGCGCAGCAAAATGCCAAACCCGAAAGAAACCAGCGCCCAGATAACGAGGCTGATCTTGATGATGCGCATATTGGCGGACCAATATTCGTTGTTGGATGAGTTTTCGGACATACAGTCTCCTCCACTTGATCCTGTTAAGGTTCAAACGCCCCGGCGAACGCGGCGCCTCAATCGCGTGTTTTGAATTGGAACCTTGAGCCTGAATGCTGGATGCTGGCTGTGGAGCGGCTGGGCCTTGAACACAGCGACTTCCGGAGATGTCCGGGAAAGTTGCGCCATGACTATTTACAACCGATTTTCTCCATTTGGCACGCACTCAGCACTTGGCCGAGGAACCCCCTTCCCTAGACCTCAATCTGTAACCCCGCTCAAAACGAGGTTCATACTGCTTGTTGACCTATCGTGACGATCGTCACCGAACTTCACTGGAATGCGAGTTTAGTTTTCTATCGATGCGCAAAATATACTCAAGACTACTTACGTAGGCCCATACTTCAGTAGGGGCTTCGTAAGTCTATTAGACTAACGAATTACACTTTAGAAATAAGAACTTGACGCACGCGGAACGCATCAGGAGAACAGCTCTGGACCGGTAAAGTTGACCTGTCTCAGTTGAGCAAAAGGGTGCCCTAAGCGGTCGCGCCCCGGGTCTCAAGTTCATGGATTTCAATCAGTGCCGGACCGGATATTTTAGCCATATCGATCAGCGCGTCATTGAGCTCCGAAACATCCGCCAATCGGATTGACGGCAAGCCATAGCCTTCCGCGATTTTCAGAAAATCCGGGGCGGATGGCGTCACGCCCTCAGGTTCAATCCCGCTGTCTTCCATGAAGGTGCGGATCTCACCGTATCCGTCATTGTTCCAGACAAGGAAAATGACATTTGCCTCGCAGTCTTTGGCCGACCCGATCTCGGCCAGCGAAAACTGAAATCCACCGTCGCCAACGATGCAAACGACCGGAACACCTGGTTCACCGAGGCTTGCCCCCACCGCGGCAGGCGGACCATACCCAAGCGCACCAAAACCGGTGGCGGCATTGAACCAGCCCTTCGGCTGTCCGGCTTCAAAATAGAGATTTCCGGAATAAATGGCTTGCGTGGAATCACCGACGATGATGCAGCCCGGCAGCGTATCGCGAATGGTCTCAAGAACCGCGATCTCTGCCTTCATCTTTGGAGTGAGTGCGGCAAAGGTCTCTTCACGGCAGGCTTTTGAACGCGCCGCGCCGTCACAGTGTGCGCTGTGATTTGGAAGAGCGGACAGAAGATCTGTCACCAGCTGATCAACGGTGGAGAGGATCGAAAGCGCAGCTGATGGTCCTCGGGCCAACTGGTCGGGATCGATGTCGACCCGCACCAGGTTTTCAAGTTCCGGGAAGCAGTTATCGGCATACATGTCGTAATCGGTCTGACCCATCTGCGTGCCAAGCGCGATCACCAGATCGGCATCCGACACGAGTGCGCGCACTGCCTTCAAGCTCGGGCTTGCCGGAATCGACAGCGGATGCCCCGCAAACATACCCCTTGCGTTCACCGTCGTGACCAATGGCGCATCCAAGCTCTCGGCAAGCCGTTGAATCCCTTGAGCTGCCGAGATCGATCCACCACCACACAGGATCACGGGCCGCTTCGCTGACCGGCACTTGGCCGCGAGGTAAGTGACTTCTGCGGCAGCTCCTCGTGGGCCGCTGGCGATGACCGGCTTCCAGGCTTCAATTGTTATCTTTTGCGGCATGACATCGGTCGGGATCTCGATGTGAACCGGACCTGGCCTGCGGGATTTCAGAACAGAGAAGGCCCGTTCCATCACTGATGGAAGGTCATTTGGATCAAGCAGCGTATGCGACATAACGGCCAGTGTTGCCATCATAGCCCGCTGATCGGGCAATTCATGCAACATGCCGCGGCCATGGCCAAGACTGTCCCGCGTGTTCACTCCGGAGATCACCAGCATGGGGATCGAATCCTGATAGGCCTGCGCCATCGCGGTGATGGTGTTGGTCAGCCCCGGTCCGGTGATGACTAGAGCAACGCCGGGCTTGCCGGTCACACGCGCATATCCATCGGCCATAAAGCCAGCGCCTTGCTCATGCCGGGGCGTAATGTGGCGGATGGAAGAAGAAGCCAGTCCCCGGTAAAGTTCGACCGTATGAACGCCCGGAATACCGAACACGGTGTCCACACCGTTGATTTCAAGGAGGTCGATCAGGGCCTCGCCAACAGTTTTTTCAACTACGCCCATTTCTTTCATCCCACATTCGCCGCCAGCTCATCAGCGAACGTCGCGATCCGTCCGGCCGCTTCCCGCAATGTGTCATCTGCGACCGTCAACGAAAGCCGAATGAACCCGGCCGCTTGTTCGCCAAACGAGGCGCCGGGCATGACGGCAACGTGTTTTTCATCCAGAAGGCGCGTTGCAAACGTTTCACCATCCAACCCGGTGCCACTGACATCAACCAGCAGAAACATGCCCGCTTCTGGCATCATCGGCCGCAGGGCACCATGGCCGCCAAGATGTTCCATCAAAATCTCGGCACGCCGCTTGTAGCTCTCCCGCATGCGTTCAGCGGTATCAAACTCGCCGGAAACGGCCATCGCTGTCATGTCCGCAATAAATGGTTGCCCGCCAAAGAGCATGGTTTCGGAGACTGCGAGCAACCGGTCGCAGAATTCCTCCGGACCGACAGCCCATCCAGACCGGAAACCGGGCGCTGCATGAGACTTGGAAATCGACGAGACAGCAATCGTTCGTTCTTGCAGCGCCTCAATATCGAAGGGTGATGCAAACGTGCGGTCGAAGATCAGCTTCTCATAGACCTCATCACAGACGATCCAGAGATCATGACGCTGACAAACCTCGCCAATTGCCGCGATTTCATCTGCGGTCAGCGCTGCCCCTGTCGGATTGTGGGGCGTATTGAGAAGCAGCACTCGGGCATTAGGTGTTACGGCCGCTTCAAGGTCTTTCGGCTTGAGGTGAAACCCATTTTCCGGACGCAAGGGGACCGGCACCATGGCCGCGCCCGTCGCAGCAATGACGCCTTCATATGTCGCGTAGTAGGGATCCGGCACAAGCACCGCATCCCCGCCCTCGACAAGACCCAACATCACCGCAAAAAGCGCTGTCTGCGTACCGGGAAAACACAGGATATTGCGCTCCGAAATGCTTGGTCGGCGTTGTCGGTATTTTTCTGTCAACGCGGCGATGATTTTCGGCTCCCCGCGCCCGTTCGAATACCGGATCCGGCCAGCCCGCATCGACCGTTCAGCTTCATCCAGGAGGGCTTTGTCCGGCATGATGTCCGGCTCGCCAATCGTCAGCTCGATCACCGGTGTGCCCGCATCCACCATTTCGCGGGCCTTCAGATGAACAGTCCATTTTCCGGATCCCAAATGGGTCAACCGGTCGGTGATCGACGCATAACGCATAGTCGGTCTCTCAGGTTTGTTGAGTATCGGCAGCAAGAGAAATGCCGCCCAAAAGGACTTCCACAGACCGGACAGCAATGCCCGGCAAAGGTGTTTCGGAGAAGAGATCGCCCACCAGCGTGCCTTCAAGCCACAAGCCGTCGATCACGCCGTTGATCGCGATGGCAAGCTCCTGACATCGCTTGGTGTCCGCCGCTTGCCCGGCTTCCGTGAGAACATCAGCGACAAGCGCTTCAAGCACAGACCGGAACGCCAGATAGCTTTCCCGGTGGATCTCTGCAAAGTCCGGGTCGACCCGGACATGACTGATGAAGGCTGCCCAGAGTGACAAAGCCCGGCCGTCGGCGACCGGCGGTGTCAGGTTCGCAACAATGAAGTCGTGCAATCGGGCACGGGCGCTCGATTGCCCCTTGTCGGCCGCGTCGGCGACCTTCGACGTCATGCCAGTCATGACTTCGCGATAGGCTGCCTGCAACATCTGATCTTTGCTGGAGAAATAGTGGCGGATGAGACCGGGCGTCACGCCAGCACGCGTTGCCACCTCGCGCACGGTTGCGCCTTGCAATCCAAGCTCGGAAATGCAGTCCAGTGTTGCAGTGATCAGATCCTGGCGGCGCTCGGCTTCCGGCGCTCTATGGAACGACCGCCGGGTCATCTCACCACCCGTTCAGCAATAGTCAAAACCGGTTTTTGGACTTGCAGGAGACAAGCGGCTGCAAACATCGCACTCATTGCACCTCACGCCTCCCGTTTCTTAAGCCGCCGCCCAATAATGGGAGCGAAAGCGCATCATTCGTGCGCTTAGATTCCTGCTTACTATACGACTGAATAATAAGCACACAAGCCCAAATTATACACTTGAATAATTTCTGAGCCGATGCAAAGCTTGACGGAACAACCGGGCAGTCAGCTGGCGCTCTACCGGAAACAACGACAAGCCAGCGGGACAAAAAACACCAACAGCTCCGGCGGCTTAGCTGGGCAATGGCGGAAGAATGGAAGATGTGGCGCCAGCCATAGAGGTGCGAGACCTCTTTAAGCGTTTTGGGCCTCTCGAGGTTCTGAAGGGGGTCTCGATGACGGCCAACAAAGGAGACGTCATCGCAATCATTGGCGGGTCAGGCTCCGGCAAATCCACCTTCCTTCGATGCATCAACATGCTCGAACTTCCAAGTGCCGGATCGGTGACAATACACGGCGAAGCCATTGCCCTGAAAGACGACCGTCATCATGGCTTGCGGCCAGCGGACCGCAAACAGATCGAGCGCATCCGCAGTCAGCTGGCCATGGTCTTTCAAAGCTTCAATCTGTGGCAACACATGACGGTGCTTCAAAACGTGATCGAAGTGCCGGTCCATGTGCTCGGCATGAAACGGGATGAGGCGGTCGAAATCGCCGAAACGCTGCTGCGCCGGGTCGGGTTGCATGAGAAGCAGGACGTCTATCCGGCCTTCTTGTCCGGCGGCCAGCAGCAACGCGCAGCAATTGCCCGCGCCCTGGCTGTCCAGCCGCTGGCACTTCTCTTTGACGAACCCACTTCAGCGCTCGATCCCGAACTGGTCGGGGAAGTGCTGAGTGTGATCGGAGACTTGGCGAAAGAAAACAGAACCATGGTCCTTGTGACACACGAAATGAAGTTTGCACGCGACGTCGCAAGCCACGTGATCTTTTTGCACAACGGTATCATCGAAGAACAGGGACCACCGGATCAGGTCTTTGGCGACCCGAAATCGGAGAGACTGAAACAGTTCATCAGTTCGGTCCACTAGGCCGGATGCTCACGACCACACCGTGAACCGGCCACCAGAGTGCCAAAGCCCTGCCGGGAGGAAAAAGGCAGTCTTCGGCAAGTTCAAAGACCGGTCGTCCCGCACCTCATCGCGGGCTGACCATCCCGAACAATCGGGCAAACACAGTGAAAACAGGGGAACAGCATGAAACACATGATCAAAGCATCTTTTGTGGCAACCGCGGTGAGCGTTGCAGCAATCTCCGGCGCGCAGGCGCAGGACGTCAAGGTCGGGGTTGCCGCAGAACCGTACCCGCCGTTTACCTCCCCGGATGCCAGCGGCAACTGGGTCGGTTGGGAAGTCGAATTCATGGAAGCGGTCTGCGCGGAAGCAAAGCTCAATTGTGTGATCACCCCGGTTGCCTGGGACGGTATCATCCCGGCGCTGACCTCCGGCAAGATCGATATGATCGTCGGCTCCATGTCGATCACCGAAGAGCGTCTGAAAACCATCGACTTCTCCGACAAGTATTACAACACGCCGACCAGCATCATCGGTGCCAAGGGTGACGACTTCGAAGCAACTCCGGAAGGCTTGTCCGGCAAGATCCTCGGCGTTCAAGTCTCCACGATCCACGCGGCTTACGCGGACAAGTACTTCGCTCCGGCCGCTGACGACATCAAGCAGTACCAGACACAGGATGAAGCCAACCAGGATCTGGCAGCCGGCCGTGTCGACGCGGTCCAGGCAGACGCTATCGCACTTGATGCGTTCTTGAAGTCTGACGCAGGCGCGTGCTGCGAATACAAGGGCAATGTCGCTGATGATACGGCCATTCTCGGCGCCGGCGTGGGCGTTGGCCTGCGCAAGGGCGAAGATGAGCTGAAAGAAAAGATCAACGCCGCCATCGCTGCTATCCGCACTAACGGCACCTACGAAGAGTTCTCCAAGAAGTACTTCGATTTCGACATTTACGGCGGTTAACGGCCAGCCTTCCGCTTTTCCGCCGGCGCGCACTTGCGCCGGCGGCCCTCTCCTTTTGAAAAGGTTGCCTGCCGCCAATGGCCGTTGATGCCGGATTTCTCAATCTGAACCTTCTCGCTCTTTCTCCGCCCGGCTGGGGCGGCGTGCTTCTGGAAGGCTTTGCCGCGTCTTTGCAACTCGCCGTCGGCGGGTTCTCGCTCGGTCTCATGATCGGGATTGCAGGGGCCTTTGGCAAACTCTATGGCGGCCCGATCCTCCGGGATCTTCTGGAAGTCTACACCACGGTGATCCGGGCGGTGCCGGAACTGGTCCTCATCCTGCTCCTCTATTACGCCGGCACAGATACAGTGAACGCACTGCTGGGCCTCGTCGGCCTGCCGCGTGTCGACATCAGCGGTCTCGCCGCCGGGATTTTCGTGATCGGCGTTGTTCAGGGCGCCTATCAAACCGAAGTTTTGCGTGGTGCCATCAAGGCTGTGCCACCGGGGCAAATCGAAGCAGCGCGCGCCTATGGGATGTCACCGCTGAAAACGTTGCGCCGCATCACCCTGCCCGCCATGTTGCCCTACGCCATTCCGGGCCTTTCCAACCTCTGGCTGATCGCCACCAAGGACACCGCCTTGCTGGCCGTCGTTGGCTTCAGCGAACTGACGCTGGTCACCCGCCAGGCCGCGGGCAGCACCAAGGCCTATATGCTGTTTTTCTGCGCAGCCGGTCTGATGTACCTGACACTGACGCTGGTCTCGAACCGCGTCATCGCCATCATCGAAAAACGTGCCCGCCGCGGCATAGCGGGGCCGGTGTGAGATGAGCGATACAAAAGTCACCATGCCCGCATATGTGCCGCCGCCCCCACGCCGCTTGTTGGAGCCGCACCGGATCTTCCTGATCGCCTTCTTTGGGGTGATCGTCTTTTGCGCCATTTACTTCATGCGCTGGGACTGGCTGCCAAAATATCAGACACGGCTGCTCTACGGCATTGGCGAGACACTGTTCCTCCTGTTCTCAACCGCCGCTGTCGGGTTTCTGTTGGCCTTGCCGATCGGCCTTGTCCAGGTTACGGGCCCCTGGCCGCTTGCAGCGCTTGCCCGTGGGTTCTGCACATTGATCCGCGGCACGCCTTTGCTCCTGCAACTCTGGTTGCTCTACTACGGCCTCGGATCCGTCTTTGCCCAATATCCGGAAATCCGCCAATCCATGTTCTGGCCGTATTTGCGGGACGCCTGGCCTTATGGCTTCACTGCGCTGATGCTGTCTTTTGCGGCCTATGAAGGCGAAGTCATGCGCGGGGCCTTTGCCGGCGTGCCGCGCGGAGAGCTTGAAGCTGCCCGCGCCTTCGGCATGAACCGCTTCACCATGTTCCGCCGGATCTGGCTGCCACGGGCGTTCTATCGCGCATTGCCGACCTTGAGCGGCGAAACCGTGTTGCAGCTGAAATCGACGCCTCTTGTCGCAACGATCACCGTGGTCGATGCTTACGCGGTCATCACACGGGTGCGCCAGGACACCTTCCTCGTCTATGAGCCCTTGCTGCTGCTGGCGCTAATCTATATGTGCTTGACCGGAATTCTGGTATTGCTGTTCCGCTATCTTGAAAGCCGCATTCCAAGCCGGGGCGCCTAAGCATCCGGCCACTTTTTGAAAGCACTTTTGAAAATGACCAAACAGACCACCAATTTCGATGCGGATCTGGTCGCAACGCGGCATCATCTGCATTCAATCCCCGAAATTGGCCTGTCGGAATTCAAGACCTCGGACTATGTCACCAGCGAACTCACCGCGATGGGCTATGAGGTGACACGGGGTCTGGGCAAAACCGGTGTCGTCGCAACCCTTCGAAATGGCACCTCCAGCCGCTGCATTGGAATTCGGGCCGACTTTGACGCCCTGCCGATCAAGGAAGAGACCGGCGCAGACTATGCCAGCACCCATCCCGGCGTGATGCACGCCTGCGGCCACGATGGTCACACCGCAATGCTGCTTGGTGCGGCCAAACGGCTGGCAGAGCGCAAACAGTTCGACGGCACGGTACATCTCATTTTCCAGCCAGCCGAAGAGAATTTTGGCGGCGCGAAACTGATGATCGAGGATGGCCTGTTTGAGCGATTTCCCTGCGACGCAGTATTTGGCCTCCACAATGACCCCGACCTGCCGTTTGGGGAGTTCCATTTCATCGACGGCCCAATGATGGCGGCAGCCGATGAATGCAAGATCACGGTGATCGGCAAAGGCGGCCATGGCGCGGAACCGCAATCAACCCCGGATCCGATTGTCTGCGGCGCGTCGATCATCATGGCACTGCAAAGCATTGTGGCGCGTAACATCCATCCCATGCGGCAGGCCGTGATCACGGTTGGTGCCTTCAACAGCGGCATTGCTAGCAACGTGATCCCGGAACGCGCCGAGATGAGCCTGACCGTCCGCGCTTTTGACCCGGATGTCCGGGATGAGCTGGAGACCCGCATAAGACAAGTCGCGGAAGGCCAGGCGGCAAGCTACGGCCTCAAAGTGGCCGTTGACTACGAGCGCGGTTATCCTCCCATGGTGAACCCAAGGAAAGAGACAGATTATATGCGGTCGATTGCCCGGCGCTTTGCCGGCGGCGACAAGGTGAAAACCATGCAGGACCCGATCATGGGCAGCGAAGATTTCGCCTACTTCCTTGAAGAGAATCCCGGATGTTTCTTTCTGCTTGGGACGGCCAAAACGGACAACGACCCGCCGCTCCATCATCCGAAATACGACTTCAACGACGACGTCCTGCCCCTCGGCGCAGCGTTCTGGGTGGACCTGGCAGAGGATTTTCTTTCGGGCCTAGACACAGCTGAGTGACCAGATTTCGATTGGCTCACGCCGGCCACGAACGTCATGTACTCCGGCCTCCAAAAAGTCAGGTGCAACAACACTGGGATTGGCGCCTCCTCGCTTCACCGCTTCTATCAACTCGTTGCTGACGGCAACCTGGGCTCCGATTTCCCGGGTCAGCTTTTCCAAGCGGCTGGCGACATTCACCGTGTCTCCGAGAACCGTGTACTCCAGCTTGTGTTCATCACCAATGTTGCCGACAACTGCTGTGCCGTAGTGAACACCGATCCCAACACCAATTGGCGGCGCCCCCTCCCGTTCCCTTTCAGCCTTCCATTCGCCGATCACTTCCGCCATTCGCGCAGCACATCTGAGCGCCCTTTCAGCATCGTTCGGGCGGGTACGTGGAGTTCCAAAGTGAACCATCACCGCATCGCCGATGAACTTGTCGATTGTTCCATCTTGCTCGAAGGCAACCTTCGCCAAACGCCCATGAAAGGCGCGCAACAAAGCTATTAGTTCATGTGGCGGCAGCTTTTCTGAGATCGACGTAAAGTCGACCATATCTGCGAAGAGCACGGCGACCGGTCGGTTGCCGGGCTCGTCCGGCTCCCAGCGGCCCTCCGAGAATTCACGGACGATGTTTGGAGAAAAGTAGCGTGACAACATTGCGCGCTGAGCTTCTGCGGCGACCTGCCGGCGAACAAGCGCACGCGAGCGGACCACCACGATCGTCAGGATCACGGAAATCAGCACCAAAAACACGACCTGATTAGACAATCGTGATAGGCCAACCGCATTGGGGTCAAGGATTTTGGCCAGCGCCATCTCCGGCCCTAAACCTTCGTCAAGAACATCACCAGACGTAAACGGTATGGCGTTTGGCTGTGTTGCGACCCACAAATATCCAAGAGACCAAAACGCGGCAGCTGCAAGTCCTGTCCAGATGACGAGCGTTGGCTTGTAGCTCAAAGCCATGCTGACAACGAACACGCCAAGATAGAGAAAGGCAGGTGTTCTCAAGTTCATTTGCTGTGTCCAGCCTTCAAAATCAAATGGCGTTGGCACAATCAGAACAAAACTCAGTGCTGCCGCATCAAGAAGGATAAAAGCCAAAACGGGAGCGGTATTGGCACCGGTGTGATGCCGCAGGGCGTATGGAACGATCCCTAGGGCAGCGAAGGCAAGGATAGCACTGAGATAAAGTGATGATCGCTCGAAGGGGAGCGTGAGCGCCACCCAAATGGCCAAAAGAACCAGAACCAGGTTCCGTCCCCAAAAGACATAGGACAGGCCGGACGCCTCTTCCCGTGCGATGGCGCCAGCAACGGATTTCGAGACCTGCGGCTTGGCAGTTGGTTGGAAAAAACGCATCAATCCATCCCTTCGGCCGCCCCCGCTGCTCTAGTAAAGGAAAGTGGGCAAGACACAGCCGTTTGCTGCTGTGTCTAGCATGAGTTGATTTTTCAAACGGTTCTTCAGATCAAGAGCTGGAGACCTCATACTTGCCATCAACGCTCATGTAAAAAATGCACGCCTCCGATCCAGCACATGTCACCATATGCGCGGTCACCGACTGCGAACCGAAATAGCTCCTGGATCAAGCGGCGTGGAGTCTTCTGCCGCAGTTGTTTGATGGGTAACAGCGCCCTGTATGACAACGGCCCTCAACCAGTTGTCTCCGCCGGCAATCGCTCCCTTAAAACCTGATGGCAGTCTCAGAAAAGTCCCGTTTCTCTCACCCTCGCTTGGGTTCCCCCAGAGAAAGGCCATTTGCGGCCCATTTTCTCCTTCCAAGGCCCCAGGCGCATCAACCCAAGACACGTCCCCGGCATCGATCCAAACGATATTGTCTGCCTCCACGTTCACCGGGAACTCCCCGTTGGCAAACGCTCTGTCCTTGGGTTGAACCAGATAAGGACCTTCCTGGATTTCCAGGAAAGCGCTGGACAGCCCCGCATCCTCGCGCACTGCTGTGATATGAGACGCGCCAGCGGGTTGCGTCCAGAACGAGCCTGACCCCATCCACATGAGTTCTGCGGACGGATCATCATTGTGAACAGCACCGCTGATCACAACAGCCCGGTATGTGATGTTGTGGATGTGCGGCGGCGAGCTGAAGCCGGGTTTGAACCGGATGATGGTACCGGTCGGCACGTCTTCGCGAATGTCACCCCACAAGACACCTGCTTGCGGACTGGCGTCTCCACGCGCCGGGTTGAGGGGCTGGAACTCAACAGCCGAACTTGGAACCACCTGCACCCCTTCAGCAGACTTCTGATCCTGAGCAGAAACTGAAGTGGCGGTTAGTGTAGCAGCGAAGACACTGGCAATTGCCTGGGAGGAGTAACGCATCTTTTGAACCCTGAGATTTGAAGCGGCGCGGGCCGCATTTCTTCGTCTGCCTCTTTAATTAAGCTCCACTTTCAATTAATAATCGGCTGGAAATCAAAATTACTATTTGGATAAAGAGAATAATGTCCATCGACCTCAAGTCGCTAGAATTGTTCGTTAGGGTCGCCGCGCTGGGTGCAATCGGGAAGGCGGGTGCAGAATTCGGTCTGTCAGCGACGGCTGCTACGCAGCGTTTGCAGGCTCTTGAGACCACAGTTGGAACGCAGCTTCTTCACCGAACCACCCGCGCGGTTTCTCTTTCTACAGACGGTGAGATATTTCTCGCACACGCAAAGCGTATTCTCGGCAACGTTGAGGAAGCCCTCGCCGACATCCAGCCGGATGCGCAGGACATCAAGGGAGACCTTCGAGTTGCGTGTTCTGCATCCTTCGGACGCTTGCACATTGCGCCTCATGTGACAGAGTTTCTTGAACACCATCCTGGCGTAACTCTCCAACTTGCAATGAGTGACTCGGTGGTAGATATCGTCGAACAAGGGTTCGACATGGCAATACGTATCGGCGAACTGGCTCCATCAACACTGAAGGCACGCAAGCTGGCCGAGAGCCCCAGGCTTCTTGTCGCTTCGCCAAAATATCTTGAACGACACAGCGTTCCGACGACCCTAGAAGATCTGAAGCACCACAACTGCCTTGCGCGGGAGGACATGAGAACATGGTCGCTCACAAGCGCCGATGGCACGCTCCATGATGTGAAGATCAACGGTAACTTTTCGAGTACGAGCGCCGAAGCCATCACTGAGGCAGCTCGTTCAGGTCTTGGGATAGCTAGAAAATGCGCTTGGGAAATCGCCGACCAACTCACCAACGGGTCATTGATACCGGTTTTGAAAAACCACACTGTCTCTCCGTACTGGAAAGTGTTTGCTGTGCGCCCACCCTCCCGCCTGCCCTCTGCGCGGGTTCGGGCATTTACGGATTTCTTGGAAGCGAAATTCAAGACGGTTCCAGCGCTTTGCGATCAGGCCTGACAGGCTGGATGCCTTTTCAGAAGAACTAAACGAGAGAAATATGCTGGAGAAAAATGGTGGGCCCGGAGGGACTCGAACCCCCAACCAATCCGTTATGAGCGGACGGCTCTAACCAGTTGAGCTACAGGCCCACGGCGGCAGCCAAACACGATTTGACGCACGCCCTGATTTGCTACCTACACGAAAGGCCCCGGCCTCTCAAGCGGTTTCCCGCCTCCTCAACAACGCAGTGTTTGCCTGACCCAAAGCGCCGCCTCTTTGCGCTTGAACCCGCACACTTATCAGGCAAAAACTTCATTCTGAATGCGCAGCACGGCAGTTCAACAGCCGCTCTTGAAAAAAGAAAGGCTGCACCAGCAGAAAACCGGCGCAGCCTTTACTAATTTGACCTCAGGAAGTTACTCGCCAGCAGCGGGTGCCGCGCCATCCTGTTTCTTGTTCAGCATGTCCCAGTTCTTGTAGAAGACCCGGTTGATGCCTGAAAGAAGCACGTTGAAGATCTTCACGCAGACATTTTGAAGACCGGTGAACGCGCTCGGGCGCAGGACATCCACAAATACGCAGGCGCGCAGGCCGTCTTCACCATTGACCGAGCGATGTTGGATCGTGTCGTCGAAGATGAACAGCGGATCGTCGTGCCAGAAATGCTTCTCGCCATTCACCTCGATGAACACCTCATCGCTCTGGCGGGTGGTCATGTTGTAGAGGAGACGGATGGTGAGGCGGAGCGGGCCGAAATGGAGGGACGTCTTCTCCTGACCGTTGAACAGGGATACACCGATCGTCTTGATGTATTTGAAGTCGCGGTTGAACTCCGGGATCGACTGATCGCCCTGTTCGTCATACCAGCGATAAAAAACCATGCCCCGGCGCTTATCGCCCATGCGGGCCTTCAGGTCGGTGAGGATTTCATCCTGACGATCCTTGAAGACCTGAAGCATCTCTTCGATTTCAGCGCGCTCCTCATCAGGAAACTCGCTCAGCTGCATGCGGTAATGATGACGCTTGGAGATCAGATCAAACAGCAGGTTCACAGGTGACAGCACCCAGGTCAGAAGACCGTTGCCGGAGAAATACTTGGCGATCAGTGCACTGTCGAACCGCTTGTGGCGGGCAAAGTCGATCAAGCCGCACACAATGAAGATCCCTGCAATCCACGGCACGAGCCAAAACAAAATGGCCAGTGGAATGATCACACGCAACAAGCGGCGAACAGCTTTGGAATTCATCGACGACCTCTTGATATTGCGCCTCCGGAAACGGGAAGCAAAAAGCGCCGCACAATGTCACGTCCTGACTGCGCGCGCAAGGACGGGAAACTGCTCATTCCCGCGGTTTGGTCCTCTCCCGAAGAGGTCCATATTCCCCGATACGAACCGGACTTTCAATGGCCCTCGGAGCGGGGTACGGTCGGGCGAAAGAATCTGTAATGCCAATCAGTTTGGCGGGACCTTCGCATGCGCTCACCCCTGTTGACCCTGACCCTCACCGTCTTCCTGATTTCCATGGTTGGCTGGCTTCTGGTGGTCGGGCGGTCGCTGCTTCTGCCGTTCATCATCGCAATCATCGTCTGGTACATGATCAACGCACTGTCGAACGTTTACCGGCGGATCGGCTACGGAAATTTTCATCTTCCCGGGCTTGTGGCGTTTCCCCTCGCCCTTCTGACAATCTTCAGCGTCAGCACATTTGTTCTGGACATTGTCGCCGTCAACCTTACCCAGCTCGCCCAGGATGCACCAACCTATCAACGGCGGCTGGAAGAGCTGTTCACGCAGGCAGCGGATCTGTTTCACCTCAACGACCCGGTGGAACTGCGGGACCTTTTCCCGGATTCCGTGGTGCCAAGGATGGTGACGGCGGGAGCAAGTGTGGTAACCGCGATTGCGGGATCTGCCAGCCTTGTCTTCATCTATGTGCTGTTCCTGCTGCTTGAGCAGTCCACCTTCGACCGAAAGTTCGAGAAGCTGTTTGCAACACCGGAGCGGGCGAAAGCCGCCTTTGCGATCCGCGCGGAAATCAATTCGTCGCTGATGCATTATTTCACCATCAAAACCGCTGTGTCAGTCGCAACGGGCGTCCTCACAAGCCTCGTCTTGATTGCAATCGGTTTGCCCTATGCAGCCCTCTTCGGCTTCATTGCCTTTATTTTGAATTACATCCCGACGATCGGGTCTTTGATCGGCGTGATTTTCCCAAGCCTACTGGCGATCGTCTATTACGACACCCTTGGCCCATTCCTGATCATCGCGACGGGCCTTGGACTGATCCAGTTTTCAATTGGCAATCTGATCGAACCGCGGCTGATGGGGGCAAACCTGAACCTGTCCGGATTGGTGATCATGTTATCTCTGGCGCTTTGGGGCGCGATCTGGGGTGTGGTCGGGATGGTGCTGTGTGTGCCGCTGACGGTGATGATCGTGATCGTGTGTTCCAAAATCGAGGCAGCAAGGCCTGTAGCAGTTCTGCTTTCCGAAAACGGCGAGATCGGCGATCTGCCCGCCGCCACTCAGCCGGGCAGCTGATCCATTATTCGAAGGGCACGGACTAGATGAATGCCAGCTGAACCACGTGGCCTTACCCCTGCCCTATTGGCGGTTCACCTCTGCAACAGTTTTTGAATATCGTTCAAAGGAATAAGACCCATGCAGCAGTTCATTCAGTCGAGCATTGGCAAGCTGCCAAAAGTTTCCAGAAATGCCTTCATCGCCGCCGTATTCGCAGTGGCATCACTCGCCGCCGCTCCTGGCTATGCTGATGAGACCGCGGCCCTCACCGGGTCAATCACAATGAACGGCCGCGGAACAGTCTCTGTCGCCCCGGACATGGCGGTGATCACCGCACGGGTGGTCACGATCTCAAAGACGGCAGCTGATGCTCTGTCCGGAAACACTGCCGATCTCGCCAAGGTGATCGAGAAGATCAAAGCCGCCGGAATTGAGGCCAAGGACATTCAGACAAGCGGCTTTGCGATCTATCCGCGATATGAGCGCATCACGGACAACTCAAACCGCCAGCCAGACATCACCGGTTATGAGGTGCGTAACGGGGTGGAAATCAATGTCCGCGACCTGACCAAACTTGGCGACCTCCTGACAGGTGCCGTCGACAGCGGCGCGAACTCGGTGGATGGCATCCGCTTTCAGGTGAGCGACCCGGACGAGAAACTCGACGAGGCCCGCAAGCGCGCGGTTCAGGAAGCAAAACACAAAGCAAGCATTTTCGCAGAAGCAGCCGGAGTTGAGCTCGGCGGCATCGTCTCGATTTCAGAAACCGGTATTCAGATGCCCCGGCCGGTCATGATGCGCGCAGAAGGCATGATGATGGCCAAGGCCGATGCTGTTCCAATCGAGGCAGGGGAGGAAACCATCTCTGCCTCAGTCACCATTCAATGGCAGATTTCGAACTAATCAACACCATCAATCGCAGGGGCATTCATTGCCCTTGCGCCATTTTATTGGCGCGGATGTTAATTAGGTTCAGCCAGTGGTATCGAGAGCATCGTTTTTGGCGGAAAAACCCTCTTCCAGATCGTATATGAGCGGAATGCCGAGACGTTCACTCCACTCTTCTGCTACCTTGTGAAGTGCGCCGCTGTTCTTCAGCTCATCAAAAGCGTCTTGCCACTTCTTCAGAAGTTGCGGGTCGGTTCCGTTCGACACCATGAGATAGGAAGGCGAACGTCTATGGATGAAAACCGGTTCCACGGAGGATTGCTCCGCATCGATGTTTTCGAGAACCACCGACGCCTGCAATTGTGATGTGATCCACACGTCAACGCGGCCCGCCAGAAGCATCCGGGCACATGTTTCTTGGTCGTCCGCTGCGACAGTGTCTATGCCAGCTTCCTGAAGAAGTTTCACCTGCCAGGATCCTCGAACCCCTACTGCGGTCAACCCCTGTAAACGGGCGCCTTCCAAACTCTGGATATCGATACCGGAATCTTTTTTGGCAAGAAGCCCATGTGTCCACATCACAGCCGGCGCGATGAACGTGAAGCCCATCTCTTCGCGCTCCGGTGTCCTGGCGGCCGTGAACAACAGGATGTTCGGCTCGGACTGCGCAATTTTGTAACCACGCGCCCATGGGATGACCTCGATCGGCGTCGACAGACCGAGTTTATCTTTAATGGCATCAATAATAGCGACGGAAAGACCGGTTGGTTGCCCTTCGTCATCCAGATAGTTGGATGGTGGCCAAGGCGATGTCACGAGCCTCAGTTCCTGAGAGATTGCTGGTGACCCAATCAATAAAACGGCGATCCACACGCCAAACAGCGCGAGGATAAATGTACTGGCACTCAATGACTTCTTGGCAACTCTCGCCATTCTTTTTCTCGTTTCGCCCGCCCTCAGCAGTTCACCGCGCAAAAGCACAGCTCGAGTATCCCACAAGTGTCGGGGCAATCGCTCAATAAAGGGTTTAAATTCGGCACACGTGTTGGTGATCAATGGCGGCTGGCTGAACGTCCAGATCCGTTGATAGGCCTTGTTTCGCAGCCCATTCCGAAGGTCTTTCTGATATCAGACAATGACCCGGTAGAAAATATGGTCTTTTTTTACGATAGGTGCGGCTACTCGCTATATACCTGACCGGAAGAAAAACGCGCCCCAATGCTGTTGGCACTAGAGCGCGGTTAACCGAAGTCCTGTCGGGCCTACTTGTATTTCGCCGTGATCGCGTCGAATTCGCCGGAATCTTTCATCGCCTGCATTTGCTCGCTGAAAGCCGTTGCGAACTCTTCCGGTACACTTTTTTTGCTGAACATGATGTAGGATGCATCGGAAGAGATAATGACATTTGACGCGACGACTTTGTCACCAAATCCCAACCGCTTGATATCCTCCGACACCACGAACACTTCACCCAATGTCGCATCGATACGTCCAGCTGCAAGCTTTTTCAGATTGGATTCCTGGCTGTCGGTGTCATCTATCTGACTGGCATATTTATCTTTCAGGTCATTGAAGTCACCGCCATATGCATATTCGCGGATGGTCCCAAGTTTGCCGCCCTTTTCGAAGAAATCAGTAAGAGAGCTGTATTCCCCTTCTTTGCCGGCAGGTACGAACAGGACTTCCTGAGCATCAACATAGGGACTGCTGAAATGCGCGAAGGCCTCGCGCTCTTCCGTCTTGGAAACCGGGGAGGCAATATCGACATTGCCGTCTTCCAGCCCTTTCAGATGGCGGGCCCAGGGGAGAGCCTGTGTTTCCAGCCCGCATCCAAGTTTATCCAGCACAACGGCGATGACTTCAAAGTCCATTCCGCTGACTTCGTTGCCGTCAACCTTTTGATAAGGCCGGTAATCACTGGCTCCGGCAATCAACGTTCCACCACGTGGGCACTCAACTGCGGCAGCTTGACCTGCAAGCATACACACGGCGATTCCCGCACCTGAAACCATTTTCCAATTGATCATGCCACTTGCCCTTTTCTTTAAACACAACGGTTCGATCACCGAACGTGACCGTGCTCCGTAAAAGACGTGAGGAGGATAGAAACCAAGAGTAATCACAGTATTAAAAGAAACAAAAACTCGAATATTATTATTACCAGTGCAATTAATATAATTTACAAATTATTGATATTTCACACGCGAAATAAAAACACGAAAATTTTCAGTATTTCGTCAAAATTTCCGATACCAAACCTGCATGAGCTTGTCTGTCTCTTCGCTTTCACCAACATCTTGCCATGGGAACGTAACCATCACGCCCTCTAACTTGGCATATCCGCGCTTTGTCCAGAACGGATCCAGCGGCCGGTAGTCCGCCGGTTTCATCGGATGATCATCCGGACGCACGACTGCACAAAAGACAGCCTCACCAAAACCCAGCTCCTTTGCGTGGGCTTCGCGTTCGTCAAAGAAGAGATGACCAACGCCCCGGCCGCGGTACGCTGGGTCCAGGACCGATTCAGCCATGTAAAACAATTTGCCCGGATCAAAGCCCTTTGCTCTCAAGGGGGCCTGGAAAGCCTCGTATTCTCCGCCAAGCGGCTCTCCTGTCGCCGCCCCGACCAAGCGGTCGCCATCATACGCGCCGACAATCACTGCGCCTTCCGTCTCCGCATACCGGCCTAAATAGTTTTCTTCGTACGCCAAAGTGCCTTCATAGAGATACGGCCACGCACGAAAAACCGATATGCGCAACTGCGCCAGCGCGCCCAAGGTTTTTTTCAGTTCTTCGCCAGTTAAACGCCGGATCTCAATTGCCATTGCTAACGCCCTCAAATCGCGGAATATTTTTTCACCCATTCAGCCTATCGTAGTGCATCACATAGCAGAGCTGCGCTAACTGCAGCAATTTTTTGCGACCACCCCATTGAGATTCAAAGACAATATCTGTAAGGAGGGCGCTCCGGAAATAAGGGTCAAGGCCCTCCACCGGGGACATCTGCTGGTTTGGGAGAGCGATTATGAAAAGCAACGCCCTCTTCGAACTGGGGATGGACTTGGAGGCTCGCGTAGCAGAAGACGCAATCAGCGTTGCCGAGCCAAGAAGCACCACCCAGAAGGAAGAAAACGTTTCGACTGCGGCCTCTGTCTATTCAGACGACCGCTTGGATCACTTCATTGAAAAAGAAGGGGTCCACTGCGCTGGTGCGCATTTGATTATCGACCTTTACGATGCTGAACGCATTGATGATCTCGCCTATATGGAAGAGACCATGCGCGCGTGTGTCGAAGAGGCCGGAGCAACCTTGTTGCACATTCACCTGCACCCCTTCGAGCCGACCGGTGTATCAGGCGTTGCGGTGCTGGCGGAAAGTCACATCTCTGTCCACACATGGCCGGAAGCTGGCTATGCTGCATTTGACGTCTTCATGTGCGGAGACGCGCAGCCAGAAAAATGCGTTGAAGTGCTGCGCAAGGCTTTCAAGCCGGGCAAGACTGCTGTTTCCGAGCTGCTGCGCGGGCGTGAGGTGGCGAACCAGCTGTCAAAACCGCATGCTTTGGATGCAGCAGAATGAGCAACGGTCTGGTCTTCAACGAAACGCTCCATCCAGGCGTTCAGGTCAGCTACACCTGCGACGAGATCCTCTATCAGGAAAAGACAGAGCACCAGGATCTGGTGCTCTTTTCCAATCCTGTATTTGGAAAGATCCTGATGCTCGACGGGGTGACCCAAGTCACCACGCGGGACGAATTCATCTACCATGAGATGATGTCCCATGTGCCGATCATCGCCCACGGCGCGGCAAAGTCTGTTCTGATCGTTGGCGGCGGTGATTGCGGCTTGGCCGAAGAAGTTCTGAAGCACGCAAGCGTAGAAAGCCTCGTTCAGGTCGAGATCGACAAGTCGGTCGTCGATTTTTCCGAGGAGCATTTCGCCGACTTTAACAAGGGCGTTCTTGAGAACCCGCGGTTTGAGCTGGTGATTGAAGACGGCCTGAAATTTGCCGCTGAAACAGACCGGCGTTTTGATGTTGTGATCGTCGACAGCACCGACCCGCATGGCCCAGGGGCAGTCCTCTTCTCAGAAGAGTTCTATCGCGACATTCACCGCATCCTGACCCCTGGCGGGATCCTGGTGACGCAAAACGGCGTGCCGTTTTTGCAAAGAGACGAGCTTGTCACCAGTGTCGAACGGTTCTCCCGCATCTTCAAGGACGCAGCGGCTTACATTGCGGCCATTCCGACCTATTTCGGTGGTCACATGACCCTTGGATGGGCGAGCGACAATGTGGACTTGCGCAAGCAAGCTGTGTCCGTTCTTGAGGAGCGTTTCAAGGCTGCGGGTTTCGGCACCCGGTATTACACGCCCGATGTCCATGCTGCCTCTTTCGCACTTCCAAAGTTCATCCTCGACGCAGTCGAAGAAGGTCGGGCAAAAGCTTAAGGTCTGTGTGAAATTTTAGTTTATAAAAGGCGGGGATGGACCCCGCCTTTTTCATATTTGCTGTAGGCGTCAATCCCTGGCTTCCAGCCAGATACGGGCCGTGTCCATGTCTCTTGATTGAAACCCATCTGCGAGTTTTTGCCCGACAACAGCCCCAAATTTATAGCCGTGCCCGGAGCATGCGGAGACAACCGTCACCTTGCCCTCTGTTGTGCAGAAGAAATGCTCGTCTGATGTGAAGGTGTAAGCGCAGGTAACGACATCATCGACCTTGTATTCCTTGATCCGGCCGAACGGCGGCGAGAAGTAGTCACGCAAAGTTTCCCCTTCACCGGCCTTGGCAACCCGGTCCTGATCGGGTTCTGCTGTGTATTTGTGAATACCAGCACCAAACTTAAGCCCCGTTCCCGGGACCGGCGGCAGAACGTAGCCGTCGATGGCTCCACCGGGGTCGAGAATCGCGGGACCGGCAGCCCAAGCCGCCTTTAGGTCTTCTGGCGGCGTGAGATACACAACAGCCGTCCTGTAGGTGGTGAGGCTTGTTTTGAATTTTGGAAACAGGCCGAGCGTCCAGGCACCGGCCGTGACAATCACATGATCCGCACGAAGCACAGATCCATCGGCGAGCGTGACTGATCCAGCTTCCGGATCGACCGACCTAACACGCGTATTCTCGCGGATGTCAGTTCCTTTTTCCAAAAGCCAATCCCTGAGATCACCGGCAATCTTTTGGCACAGCAGAACACCGCCCTCGTCGCTATAGGCGCCCCAACGGATCGTGTTCGCATCAATGAACGGAAAGCGCGTTGCAGTCTCTATGGCGCTCATGTCATCGAACGGGTAACCACCCTCAATCAGACCGATACGGTACTCATCGCCGCCGTCCCCTTCGATCTGAGAAAGAAGCAGAAAGCCGGTTTCCAAGAGATATTTTTGGCCAATGTCGGCCCACATTTCGTCCCAGGCTGCGTACGCGTCACCGATCCGGCGCTGATACCCGCCATGCCCACCATAGGCCCGGCGGATGATCCTGTGCTGATCGCCGGAAGCCGACAAAGGATTGGGGATTGGGCCCTGTTCAATCAGCGTGACTGACACGCCGCGTTTGGTGAGAGCCCAGGCGGTGGACAGGCCGGATATTCCGGCCCCGACAATTATGACAGACATGAAGACTTCCCGAGATATGCGGCGCGCAGGTTAGCTCGCCATACGCCAAGTGCAATATGTGATTTTCCGGAATTCGTGCATGCCGCATATGTGTTTGTGATTGCCGCAGTGACAAAAGCCTCTACTTTGCCACCCGGACACACTGCAGCGCCTCCATTTTGGCGAGAGGAGATCGCACCTTGCTGGAAATTGAAAAGAGCGAACCGGAGACCCTGGCACAGCGGCGGCTGTCGGATTATCCCGACTGGGGCTACCTCCTCCGGGAGTATTACGAGGTCTATCGCTTTTTGTCCTCTGGCGGCAGTGACCGTATCCGGGCGCATCAGCGCGCTGTCCGCGAGGCGATATCCCGCGTCATAAAGTCAAATTCCGAACTTCGTTTCGATGCCCCGGCCCACAAACCGGTGACCGCCCATCTGAAACGGGCTTTGGACGAAGGACGCCTGGAACGCACAGCCACTTTGATCCGCTCCATTGAATCCGTGCAGGACCAGCTGACATGGCAATACGGCTATGAGAAAGTCCCACGGGGGCTCGACAAGAAATACGCCTATGCCGAACTCTGCGGCCCCAACGGCCCAATCCTGACGACAGAGGTGATCTTGGGGCTCGTTCTCTTCGCCCCAAATTGCACCTATCCGGCGCACTCCCACGACGGGATTTCAGAGAGTTACATCTGCCTTTCCGGCGCCGTTTCTGAAAACCATCAGGGCGTTTATGCGCCTGGATCGATGATCTTCAACCCGCCGGAACACGCCCACCGCATAACGGTGTCCAAAACAGAACCGGCCCTGTTGGCCTACGCGTGGACCGGCCCGCAGGACAAGCTGGCAGGTCAGAAGATGGTTTTCAGCCGAAAGCGCAGCTAATCAGCAAGGTCGGCGTTGGCCATCAAGAGCGGCGCAATGCCGACCGCTATGCTGTCCGGGACTTGATCCGCGACATTTTTGTAAAGATCCCGGTCCTCGGCCGGGATTGCCCATCAAGCCGCAACAGCTTCATCGGCAATTGAACATCGAATGTCGAGATCTGCGCTTACCAGCTTGCCGTCCGAAGCAACCCAGGCCGGTTCACCGAGAAGCTTGGTCTCATGGATGCCGAGCGTTGGGAAACTGAGGCCCATGGAATGCGCGGTCGCCACCCGGTGGCCCGGCTTGGGATTGAGACCGCAACAGATCTCACGCGTCCCCAGTTTCAAATGGTGTGCAATGTCCCACTCCAGAACCACACCCTGGTGCCGTGTCACCACCCAGCAGTGACCATCAACGCAGGTCCCGTTCTTTTCTTCCGGAAAGAAGTAGCCGTAGACATATCCGGCCTCGAGCCCTGCCGCCCGGAGACACGCAATCAGATACGTATTGATGTCAACGCAGGACCCTTCGGTCAGACCGCAGGAGATATAGGGAACTTCGTCGAGGCCGTCATTGAAGCGCACCTCCGGATGACCGTAGTGAAACTTCTCGGCAACCGCATTGACGATCGCCTCAATGGCCGCGTGACCGTCTTTTGAGCTGTCAACGAGCACGCGCACGTCGTCAGCAAGCTCGTTGGCCGCGCGCGTGAACCGGTTCAACCGGGGCTGAAACATCGGCTCCGGATAACCCGAGCCGCCATCTGCATAGGCATAAGAGACAGTTACCGGCGTTCCCTCATCGGGTGAAATCAGAGCCGCTATTTGCCCCGTTGAGACTTCGCCGCTCAGCTCAACAGTGCCACCTTCCACCTTGAAAGAGACGGGTGTCTGGTGCGGGGTTGGAATTCCGGCCGGAACCAACAATTTCCGGCCGAATTCCTGGTCAGGCTGAATGGTTACATTGACAAAGATGGACATGGTACCCCCTCAAGTCCGAATTTGGTTTAGACGATCATCTGGAACAAAAGTCCGGACAGAACCGCACCAGTGAAACCAAGTCCAAGGTAGGTTGCGAACACTGGCGGCTTGACCAGCGACCACACGGCAGCCATAGCCGGAATGGAGCTGACAGCACCTGCGATCATGAAGGCCATCGCAGCGCCTGCGCCCATGCCCTGGTCCATCAGACCTGCAAGCAGCGGCGGAGCCACGTAGCTGTTGAGGTAGGCCGGCATTCCGACCAAAGCCGAAATGACAATGGTGCCAACACCTTCGCCGCCAACAACCCGCGCAATCATGTCCGCAGGCACATAGGTGACCAGCAACGCCTCGAGAACATAAGCCAGGGCCAGCCACTTCACGAGGAACAGGGCATTCGCCTTAAGCTCCGCGCCAAATGTGCTCGTGCGCTCACCCTCTTTCCAGAATTGCCAAACTGGCCGACCGGTCTTTGGCGATGTGCCACAGCCACAGCCAGAGACGGACGATCCGACACGCACAGGATCTGAAAACAGGCCTGAGCGGATGGCAAATGCCACCAACGCGCCGCCGAACAAACCAAGCGCCACCGCGAAGACCGCCTTGCCAATGGCAAACTCCCAGCCGAGTGCACCCGCTGTGATCAACAGCGTCGGCGGATCGATCAGCGGCGACGACAGCCAGAATGCCATGATCGCAGACAGCGGAGCACCGACCGCCAGAAGACCGGCAATGAACGGGATCACTTCACATGAACAGAAAGGTGCCAGCCCACCAAACAAAGCCGCCAGAACGATCGCCTGCGTTTCCCGTCCTTCAAAGGCTTTGCCCACATACGATTCTGCTCCGGCCGCTTTCAGCCACGCAATCAACAGGACCGCGAACGCGATGTAGGGCAAGGTGCCAAGGAACGCCTGAATAGCAAAGCTCACGAACGGCACGAACTGAACCTGATCCAGGAGCAGGACCAGAACTGGAACGGTCACTACGATTGCCCAAGGCGACAGGATATAGTCCCGCCCTGGAAACCGTTTAAAGGACCACGTTTTTTTCGATGTGCCTTGGCCATCAGTACCGGATGCGCAACAGCTTGTGTTCTGCGCCACGTCTACGGTCTCAGTCATTTGCCGCTTTCCTTTCAACGCCAAGAACGAAGGACTTGCCCTCTTCCGCGCAGCATTCTTTCAAGATGTATCCGGCCAGCAGTTCCAACCGTTCGAAAGCAGCACGGTTGATTACTGATCGGCCGTCTTTTTCCTGAACCACCAGATCTGCCGAGGCGAGAAACTTCAGATGATGCGCCAGCGTGGACGCTGCCATGCCGGTGCGCGTTTGAATGTCGCCGACACTCAACCCGTCCCGGCCGGCACGGACCAAAGTCAACAACACTTGCAGCCGGGCTTCCGAGCCCAGCGCCGCAAAGCCTTGCGCAGCTTCTTCCAGAACCATGACACACCTCGTCCCTGTCAGCGCAATCAATATAACTACAATTCTAGTTATATAGTTTTTTGAAGTGCGTCAAGAGTATCCGCAGGCAAACGGCAAACATAGTCCGACCTCACGACCCAACGGATCGCAATTCAGCAAACGCTCAGCGACGCGGTAGACATCGGCGATTTATATTACGAGGCTTCTTTCACCTCACCGCCAACTTGGGCAATCCAATCCTGGAGATTGTAATAGGTGGTGATGCGAGCGATCTGGCCGTCGCGAATTTCAAAAAAACTTCCAGCAGGAAGAGCATAGGTCTGGCCGTCGGCCTCCGGCAGTCCTTCATCGGTCGCGATATACGTCCCGTGAACAATGAATTCGGCAGCCGCTCGGGTGCCCTCCTCGTTCACAAACAGAACGATATCGGTCAGGCGCTCTTTGTAGCAGCGGGTCATGTGAACGTTGAACGACCAGAAGGCATCCTTTCCAAGCCGTCGCCCACCCTGATTGACATCATGGATCAGATCCTCGGCGACCAAGCTTTCCATCTTCTTGGTGTCACCGGCATTGAATGCAGCGAAATACGTGTCGATCAGAAAACGCGATTGCTTGTTTGGCATTGGAACTCAACAGGTTGATGTTGTTAGGCTGCAGGGAGTTTGCCGCCCAACGTTGCCGGGGACAAGACCGCATCGCGGCCCTGGTGTACGGAACCTCACCAAAATCATGACAATCAGTCTAAAGGTGCGATCGATCTTTCAAAGCGATAGCCCTCGGATCAGCTGCGCCGACCTGTTGCGCGAAATATTACAATTCAAAAGTTGCGCACAAACAAAATACAAGCAAAATATTTTGAATTACTTTTTAGTATTTGATTACAAATCCAATTTACCCTAGGAAAGAAGAGGTGAGACAAAAAGATAAACACCATGAAAATTAAAGCGTTAAGAGTTTTTGCTTTATTTATCCTGTTGGCGTTGATCGCACTGCCGGCAAAGGCAGAACACATCACAATCGTCACCGAACACCTCCCCCCCTATAACTACCTGGAAGATGGCGAAGCGCTCGGCATGTCGACAGAGGTCGTACAAGCTGCCCTGGATGCTGCCGGCCATACTTACGAAATCAGGTTCATGCCTTGGGCCCGGGCCTACCAGATCGCTTTAACGAAACCCAACACACTGGTCTATTCCATCGCAAGAACGACGGAACGCGAGGCGTTGTTTGCCTGGGTGGGAGAAATCGCGCCGTTTGGAGCGTCCTTATATCAACGCGCGGACCAACCGGTAATCAAGTTAAGCGAGCTAAGTGATGCCAGATTGTTACAAGTTGGTGTCTACCGAGGCGATGCCAAAGAGGCCGTTTTGCGAAAAAACGGCTTTCAAAACCTGCAAACAACAGAAGATGATCATCTAAACCTGCGCAAACTGATGCTTGGGCGCATCGATCTTATTGCGATCGATGACAGTGTGATTGGCCCCCTCCTCGCGGAAGAAGGCATTGCATCAAACAAAGTCCGCCGGACGTTGGGAATCGACGAAGTCAGCGGGCACCTGTACATGGCCTTCCACAAGGAAACGGATCCTGATCTTGTGATATCTGTGCAGCGCGGCCTTGAACTCATCAAGGAAAACGGACAGTACGAACAGATCCTAAACCAATACCTTCTGATCAATTGAGCTGGCTCGGTTCGTCCATTTATGCTGGCGGCATCGCCTTTGTGACTTTCAACCGGCTGTGCAATCTCTATTGCCTGCACTTTTTGTGGCGTGTTGGACTTCCTCGTGTATTCTCCAAACTTGGAAAACCACTCGGAGCGTATCTTGAAACTGGCAATCCTAGCTGCGCTGTGCATCTCATTCGCGTTTACCGCCAAAGCGGAAACACTCGAAATCGTCACAGAGCATCTACCGCCGTTCAACTATCTGGATGATGGCGCTCCGAAGGGGATTGGGACAGAAGTGGTCCAGGCTGTCCTGAAAGAAACAGGCCGCGCTGCTCCGATCCAGTTCTTGCCTTGGGCGCGCAGCTATCAGATGGCATTGCAGACGCCTGGGACTTTGATCTACTCGATCCTCAGAACTCCAGAACGTGAGAACAAATTCGCCTGGATTGGCAAGATCGCACCTTATGGAGTTTCTCTCTATCAGCTGGTCCAAGACAACGCCCCTGACCTCTCATCTCTGGAAGATGCGCGGCTACTGAGGATCGGTGTCTATTTTGGCGACGCGAAAGCCGAGTTTCTTCAAGCCAACGGTTTTACCAATCTGTCTTCCGTTGAAAACGACAGGCTAAACCTCCGCAAACTGCTCCTTAAGCGCATAGACCTGATGATCATTGATGATGCTGTCATCAACGAACTCATCGAACTTGAGGGGGTGGATCCAAGCAAAATTCGCCGTGCGCTGCCAATTCAAGAGCTGAGCGGATACGCTTATATGGCCTTTCAGAAAGACACGAATCCAAAGCTTGTCGAAGAATTTCGGCGCGGGCTGGAAAAAGTCAAAGAGACCGGCGTTTTTGATGCCATCCTTGAAGAATATTATCTGATCAACTGACACTTTAAAATCGTTTCGTCCGAAAATCAGAAGATCGGAAATCCGCGGCTCCGCCATTGTGATCGCGGCACGGGTTGACCGACCCGCAGGCTGAAGCTCTCAACCCGCGTAATCGCGCGATCCACCTGGCAGCGGAAATCGACATTGTGCCACGTGCCGAACGTTCGGAACGCCGCACCGCTCGGCCTTAACACCGTTAGACCGGGAGGCGTTTGGAATGTCGGCAGGAGATCCGGCAGGATTGGCGGATTTTGAGCCTGTAGTTGCGCCCGCAGCTCTGTTGCGCACAAAAGGTTCAAGCGCTCGCTGTCCGACATGCCGCGCATGGCAGTCCGCACACGCCCATCTGCAAGCAAGTCGCCTGACAACAGTCTGCGAGCTGGTCGCAGAGCTTCACCACGCGGGGCGGAAGACGTCACCCCCACTGGCACAGGCGGTTTCGTCCGTGGGATCGCAGCAACAACCGTTTGTGTCTCCGTCCCCTTGGGCTCACCTTCAACCGGTTCGTCCAGTGTCATCTCAGGTGTTGCCTCAGGAGGCGTCGGCAGCTCCTCCGGCTCTTCAGTTGCACCAGCCTCTACGGGCTCAGCAGTCTCGTCTTTGTCCAAGGCTTCAGGTTGCTCGGGGCCAGGGTCGGCCTGCTCGGGGGCAGCGTCTTCCGGTTCCCCAACAGGTTCAACAGTCTCCCCAGCCTCGACAGGCAGAGGCGTTTCGATCTCGGGCGCGTCTAACTCACGCTCGTCGAGCGAGGCCTCATCGACTTCCGCATCTTCAACTGGAGTTTCTGGCTCTGGCTCTGGCTCTGGCTCTGGCTCTGGCTCTGGCTCTGGCTCTGGCTCTGGCTCTGAAGCATCTGCCGTTTCAATCGGCGTGTCTTCTAAATTCGGCTCTTCCAGGTTGGTTTCTGCCTGTTGCGGCTCTCCCAGCTCGCTGCCTTCGGGCGCTGTATCTTCATCGCCAAACTCAATGACAGGCTGTAAAACAGGGATCTCCGGGAGTTCCTGGTTTTCCTCAGGTCCCTCAGGCTGCACGTCTTCTTCTGGCTCCTGCTCGGCCTCTTCTTCTTGAGGCTCTTCAGGTGCCGGCTCTTCTTCCTCGACCGGAGGCTCTTCCTCGGCAGCTTCTTCTTGTGGAGCCTCCTCTTCCTCCAAGGGTACGGGCTCCGGCGAAACCGGCTCTGGAAGTGTCACCAGCTCCACCTCAACCGACTCCACTCCCTCAGGTGGCCGATGCCCTTGAAATCCCCCAACCAGAAGCAGCGCCGCCAAACCGTGCAGGATCAGGGACACGACGACGCCGGTTGCAAACCCGATGCGGGGGGCAACTTCGGGCGTTTCGGGACGCTTTTCCGGAATTTCGAGAATGGTCAAACGGTTCGCCTTGCCTTGCCCGGCAAACGGGCGCGCTCAATCTTTCGCTTCTTATCAAAAAACCCGGCAGAAATGTGCCGGGTTTTCATCAAGTTATCGCGAAGGCCGATCAGCTGTCGAGGAACGACCGCAGCTTGCGAGACCGGCTCGGGTGCTTCAGCTTCCGGAGCGCCTTGGCCTCGATCTGACGGATACGTTCACGGGTCACCGAGAACTGCTGCCCGACCTCTTCCAGCGTGTGGTCGGTGTTCATGCCGATGCCGAACCGCATCCGAAGGACGCGTTCTTCACGCGGCGTGAGGGACGCCAGAACGCGGGTCGTGGTTTCACGCAGGTTCGACTGGATCGCCGCATCAATTGGCAGAACTGCGTTCTTGTCCTCGATGAAGTCGCCGAGATGGCTATCTTCCTCGTCACCAATCGGTGTTTCGAGCGAGATCGGCTCCTTGGCAATCTTCAGAACCTTCCGAACTTTTTCCAGCGGCATCTGAAGCTTTTCAGCCAACTCTTCCGGCGTCGGCTCACGGCCGATTTCGTGGAGCATCTGGCGTGATGTCCGCACGATCTTGTTGATCGTCTCAATCATGTGCACCGGAATACGGATCGTCCGGGCCTGGTCAGCAATCGAACGCGTGATCGCCTGCCGGATCCACCATGTCGCATAGGTCGAGAACTTGTAACCGCGGCGGTATTCAAACTTGTCCACCGCCTTCATCAGGCCGATGTTGCCTTCCTGAATGAGATCGAGGAACTGAAGGCCGCGGTTAGTGTATTTTTTCGCAATGGAAATCACCAGACGCAGGTTCGCCTCGACCATTTCCTTCTTTGCGATCCGTGCTTCGCGCTCACCCTTTTGCACCATCGCAACAATGCGGCGGAATTCGGTGATCTCAAGGCCCGTCTCGGTTGCCAGCGTCTGGATTTCGTGACGCAGCTCGCGGACGTTTTCCTTTTCCTTGGCGATGAAGTTCTTCCAGCCGCGGGTTGACAGGTTCGCAACCTTGCGCAGCCAATTCGGATCAAGCTCCGCGCCCTGGTATTGCTTCAGGAAGTCCTGGCGGTCGACATTGTAGCTGTCCGCCAGACGCAGAAGACGGCCTTCATAGCCCATCAAGCGCTTGTTGATGTCGTAGAGCTGAGCGACCAGAGCATCGATACGGTTCTGGTTGAGCGACAAGCTCTTCACGTCGACGACAATGTCTTCCTTAAGCTTCTTGTAGCGGCGCTCCTGGCTTGGAGACAGGGTCTTGTTGGCCAGTTTGTTCTCGACAAGCTGGTCCTGCAGACGGCGCAGCTTCTTGTAGTCGTCAGCGATGCGGTCGAAGGTTTCAAGAACCTGCGGCTTCAGCTCTGCTTCCATGGCAGACAGCGATACATTGGACTCGAACTCATCGTCGTCGTCCTCACCGTCGCCTTCGCTATCTTCATTTTCCGTGTTCTCAGACGGGCCATCAGTCTGGTTCTGAGAACCACTCTCGCCGTTTTCGCTTTCCGGCTCATCATCGTTGTCACCGGTCGGACCCGCCTTCGCGTCCGGGCCAGCGTATGTGGCTTCCAGATCGATGATGTCACGCAGGAGAACCTGCGCTTCATTGAGTTCGTCGCGCCAGATGATAATAGCCTGAAACGTGAGCGGGCTCTCGCAAAGGCCGGCGATCATCGCCTCACGGCCAGCTTCGATCCGCTTGGCAATCGCGATCTCGCCTTCGCGCGACAAAAGCTCAACGGAGCCCATTTCTCGTAGGTACATCCGAACCGGGTCATCGGTCCGGTCCGCAGGTTCCTTGCCTGTAGTGGTTTTGGCAACTGCAGAGGATTTGGCTGCGACGAGCTCGCCACCATCAACCTCTTCCGGTGCGTCTTCGGCTTCTTCAGCCTCGATCACATTGATGCCCATGTCCGAGAACATGGACATAATGTCTTCGATCTTTTCAGAAGAGTTTTGATCGGACGGAAGAACTTCGTTGAGTTCATCGTATGTCACGTAGCCGCGTTTTTTCGCGGCCTTGATCATCTTTTTGACAGCAGCATCCGACAAATCCAGCAACGGGCCGTCGGCATTGTCCGCGCCCTGTTCTTGATTGTCGTCAGCTTGTGTCGCTTTGGCTACCATATCGTGCTCCAATTCACGGCCTTGGATCGGCCGCGCCGCGCCCTGTTTGGCTCAAACCTACATTTCCGGCGCGCCAGCACTGCTGCGGCGGCTGCCAGACGAATCATCTTGTTCTGCAGGTTGTAAGCCGTGTCCCTTAAGTCCCAATTAACTGCTCACTTATCGACAATGTCATTAATTGCATCGACAATGCACGCAGTACCCGGTTTCGCGACCGCACGTGCGTTCGCGTTTTTCTGTTTCAGCGGCTTGCAGCTTTGTTCTGACTATTGGCCGTCAGCAGCTAGAAGGCTGAGGCTCGCGAAGGCTGCAAAACCTCTATTTAGCTCGACGCGCACGATTCGCAAGTGTGATTCGGCAGTGGTCAATAAGTTTTCGGTATTTTCCGCTGCATTTTGCGCGATTTTCCGGACCAAACGCCGGTAGCAACGGCAAACGGAAAAAACCATTATCCCGCTGCGACTTGGCTTGCGCCCCCGGCATCTCCGTTTGAACGGATTTTCTTCGCTCTTTCGGCGAGTTCCCCTTCTTCACGAGCGCACTCTTCCCGGCGCCGGGTGAGGTCTTGTGTCAAAGCCTGTATTCTCTGCCACGCAAGCTCGTCAATCTGATCATCCGCAGCATTGAGTTCGGATTGCAGCTCTTCTTCCAGGGCATTCAATTCCAAGACGTCAAGGAAGTGCAGGAACGCCGCCCCGACAAAGTCTTCGGGCGGATTGGCTTTCAGCAAGGGGAAACGGTGATTGAGTGCATAGAACTCGGCCTGTTTTTGTTCTTGAAGGCCAATGGTCTCAAGGACCATCTCGTGCATCACATCGCGCAGCGGGTCATCAAAGGACGCAATCAAATCGGAAATAGCAGCAGTTTCCAGATCATCGACGATACGGCACAGCGCATCTCGAACACCGATGTGCAGCTCATTGACCAGAGGCAAGCCGGAGACCCGCTCAAAATTGCGATCGAGCAAATCCGGGAACCGCATACAGAGACCCAAAACAAGCCGCTCGATTCCAAAGTCATCGCTGACGGCAACCCGTTCGCGCGCAAGACCGATAACGTTGGCGGACGGGTCTGCACCTGGCTTCTTTCCGCCCTTCCGGTCGTTTCGGGAGAGTTCGAAAAAGAGATTTGAGAGCTTGAACTTCAGATCAAGCTGGTAACGCCGTTTGACCCGATCGTCTCGAATAGTTCCAATCAGGTCATCAAACCGCTTTTCCAAAGCCGCCTTGCGCTCCGGCGTATCCAGCCGTGCAACGGAGATCTCGCGATCCCAAACAACGTCAAACAGGTTTCGAGACTTTTCAGCCTCGGCCCAGAAGCCTTCAACTCCGCGCTGTTTGACCAAGTCATCCGGGTCCATACCGTCCGGCAAGAAGTTGAACTGGAACGAATAGCCGCTTTTGAGAACCGGAAAGATCCGATCAATCGCGCGGTGCGCTGCTGATATCCCGGCGGCATCCCCGTCAAAACAGACCATGGGTTCCGGTGCAAACCGCCACAACCGCAGGATCTGATCCTCCGTAAAAGCGGTGCCAAGCGAGGCAACGACATGTAGAATGCCCGCTTGATACAGGGCAATCGCATCCATATAGCCCTCAACGACAAGCGCCTGGCCGGATTTGAACGCAGGTTCCCGTGCCCTGTGAGCGTTGAACAGCATTGCCCCTTTATGAAAGAGCGGCGTTTCCGGCGAGTTGAGGTATTTGGGTTGCCCATCTGGCAGCATGGTCCTCCCGCCAAAAGCCACCACCCGGCCACGGTCATCCTGGATCGGGATCATAAGCCGGCCACGGAACCGGTCATAGGATGGTCGCGCATCATCGGGCTTGATCAACAAACCTGCCTCGATCATCGCAGGTTCTTCAACCCCTCGGCCCTTCAGGTGTGACTTCAAGGCGTCCCGGCTGTCGGGTGCAAAGCCAAATCGGAACTCACGCAAGGTTTCCGGCGTTAGCCCACGTTTTTGGACATAGGCTCGCGCGCCCTCGCCGCGCGGACCTGCAAATTGGGCCTCAAAAAACTGGGCGGCCATTTCGCAGATATCCGCAAGACTCGCCCGCTTCTGCTCCCGGCGGGCAGCTTGCGGATCCGGGGCGGGCAAGGCGACACCTGCCTGATCAGCCAAACGCTCAACGGCTTCCGGAAAACTGAGCCCCTCAGTTTCAGTGATGAACTTGAAGTGATCCCCAGAAGCCCCGCAACCGAAGCACTTGTAGCGGTTACGCCGATCATCAACGTGAAAACTTGGGCTCTTTTCCTGGTGGAACGGGCAGCATGCCCAGTAGTCCCCCTTGCCCGGCTGGGTCTTCCTACGGTCCCATGTCACCCGCCGTGCCACGATTTCCGAAAGCGGCAATCGGGCTCGAATCTCATCAAGAAGGCGCGGCTCAAATCGCATGAAAGGAACGGTATCCGTGTGAATAAATTGCAGCAAGCAAGGCGATCTCAAACCGCCAAGCTGCTTAACTCAAAATAGGGCTTATTGGCCGGCTTCGCTACCGGATTGACAGGGCCAAAGCGATCTGGGGATGACTTGTGCGAAACTGCACCGGCAACCTTACCAGTGCCGTGCGGGAGGCCAGACGTTCAGTTTGCGCTTTTGCCGTCTACTTCGCTTACTGGTTCACTGCCAGCGTTATCGTTGTTGCCGTTCCGCAGCATGTCCCGCATGACACAAGAAGCCTGCACGAAGTCCATCTGGCCGGGATAGCGGGATTTAAGCTCGTTCATGCATCTGCCGATGTCCCGCAAACCATGGGCTTCAATTTCCCGCACAGTTTCTTCGCATGCCGACCGCACTTCATCTTCGTTTAACTGCTCCGGCAAGAATTCTCGAATGATGGCCTGCTCGGTGCGTTCTTGCTCCGCAAGGTCCAGCTTGCCGCTGTTTTCGAAATCGGCAGCGGATTCATCACGCTGGCGGACCATTTTCTGAAGGATGTCAATCACTTCATCCCCGTTGATCCCGTCTTTGCCGTTTTCCCGGGCAGCACTTTCCCGGTCTTTGACAGCAGTTTGAACGAGCCGAAGAGTGGCGCAGCGGCGTTTGTCGCCGGCATCTTGTGCAGCCCTTAAGGCCGCGTTGATTCTGTCTCGCATCACATCGCGCATGGTTTGCCCCACCCCTGCCGTATAAACCGGTCAGTGTGCTTTACACCCACCAGTTCATTTAAGCCAAGCAATTGAATTTCAAAGATCTTTTTTCATAGGATCAATATTGACGATCCTGCCCGCTTCCCATAGAGTCCCGCGCTTAATGCAGACGGCCAGATGCAAGGAATTCCTTCGCTCCGATCGCCTTTCCTGCAGTGCATGATGTCACCATCAAACTCTGGATACAAGACATGACGACTGCAGACGCATGGTCTGACACCCCGGCGACCGCCCTGCTTGTGCTCTCCGACGGCAGCGTGATCGAAGGATACGGCCTCGGCGCAACCGGCCAAGCGGTTGGAGAAATTTGTTTTAACACCGCGATGACCGGTTATCAGGAGATCCTCACGGACCCATCCTATTCCGGCCAAATCATCACGTTCACGTTTCCTCACATCGGCAATGTCGGCACCAACGTCGAAGACATTGAAACCGTAAACATGGCTACAGACAGCGGCATCCGCGGCACTGTGCTTGCCGCCTCGATCACAGATCCGGCCAATTACCGTGCTGCACAGCACCTCGATGCCTGGCTCAAAAGCCGCAACATCATTGGCATCAGCGGTGTCGATACCCGCGCGCTCACAGCGTTGATCCGCGAAAAAGGCGTCCCGAACGGCGTCATTGCCCATGATCCGGACGGCAACTTTGATCTGGATAACTTGAAATTGGCCGCTGCCAACTGGCCCGGCCTCGTCGGCATGGACCTCGCCAAAGACGTATCGACCACCCAAACACACAGATGGTCACAAAAGACCTGGGCTTGGGATGGAGGCTATTTGGATGCCGATGGCGGCAAGTTCAAGGTGGTTGCTCTCGATTTCGGTATCAAGCGGAATATTCTCCGTCTCCTGACCGATGCCGGATGTGACGTCACTGTTCTGCCAGCCAATGCGACCTCCGAAGATATCCTGGCTCACAAGCCTGACGGGGTCTTCCTTTCCAACGGCCCTGGCGATCCAGCCGCAACAGGTGCGTATGCAGTAGGTACGATCAAATCCGTGATCGATGCCGGGCTGCCAGTTTTCGGGATCTGCCTTGGCCATCAGATGCTCGCACTGGCACTTGGCGGTAAGACCATCAAGATGCACCAGGGTCACCATGGCGCGAACCATCCCGTACTGGATCAAACATCCGGTAAAGTGGAAATCACGTCCATGAACCACGGCTTTGCAGTGGATGCGGAAAGCCTGCCGGACAACGTGCAGCAGACCCATGTGTCTCTGTTCGACGGTTCCAACTGCGGCTTGGAGATGAAAGACAAGCCGGTCTTTTCGGTTCAGTACCACCCGGAGGCCTCTCCCGGCCCGCGGGACAGCCGCTACCTGTTCAAGCGCTTTACTGACCTTATGGAAACCGCTAAGGCAGCCTAAGCCTAATCGGCTTAGACATAATGTCTCTAAAAAACAAAAACGGCAGCCGAATTGGCTGCCGTTTGTCGTCAGAGATGCATCTGATTGGCGTTTAACCGCGCAACTGAGCGAACGCCCCCAAGATCTGGTCGACTTCTGCAATCTGCTCGTCCAGCATCTGCTTCTGCTCCAGCAGAATCTCTTGTTGGGAAAGGCAAATGCTTTGAAGTTCAGCGAATTGTTCCTGGCGCGGCGTGCTGCCTTCAACCAGGGCAATCACGCGGCGAATTTCAACAAGGGTCAGGCCAATTTTCTTGGCTTGCAGGATAACACGCATGCGGGACACATCACGCGCTCCGTAGAACCGGCGAGCACCCTTGCGAACCGGATGCAGCAACCCTTTTTCTTCGTAAAAGCGGAGTGTGCGGAGCGTGACGCCAAACTTTTCCGACATTTCGGAAATGGCCAGCGGTCGGTCATCTTGCGGAACTTCAGTATCCGGACCCGCGATATCCGGAACAACCACAATATTCGTAGCTATCTTATTCATAGTCTCTTGCCCGATCTTTTTATTTTCCTCAGTCGCATGACAGGTTTTGAAACGCACCAGAGGCACCGGATCCCACCAACCGGGCGCTGGCTATAAAAGCGTTTCAGACGAACCCCAATGTACAACTAAGTGTGTTGAACAACGAAAGCTCACCTGCAGACGTCCGAGATTAAGCACGCCAAGCCTTACACCTAATCCATAGAAAAAATCTAGACTAAATCACGGAGACACGCATTTTTTCGCAGAGTACGTGTCATATAATTACCGTAAAGATACGGCGTTTTCCGATGTATACATGTATTTTTTAGATAAAATTTTTTCTCAGATTTTATAATCTCAAGAAATATGAATTATCGATAATCTAATATACCAGAAACATTACAAAGAACGTTGAAAATTATACACTCACGCGACGACAAGTTCGCAAGTCTAATAATAAGGTAAACTTCCTAATCGACATGATAAATATTACAGTACGCACAGATATTATCGATAATTGGCGCTGTTAAAACGCAACTTCAGCTCTCTATGCTCAAAAGCTGGGGATTTTATTCAAGAAATCAGAATTTCGCGGAAAATGCCTCAGCCCAAACCCCAGCTCGCTCTTAACTCTATTCCCCAAAAGGCAATGAGGATGAAAATTTTCAGAGGAAAAGCCCGTTCAAAAGGGTCTAGCAGGGCAGGTCAATCCGCAAATTCCGCGATTCGGATTAGAGGAAAGTCGCTCCGCAGTCTTACCAACTGCCTCTTAGCCGTAATGTTTGCTGCAAAAAGCAAGCCCCTTTTTTTTTGCGACCATAGTCGCACTATGTGCACTTCCGGATTGACATTTTCGGCCGCAAGATATTTGTGTCAGGAAACAATTACCGACTGCCGATCAAGGCGTTGGTTTCAACACACGCTTAATTTGAAGATGCCAGACTCGAAATCAAAGAACCCGCCCCCCATCATGACGCCGGAACAATTTCGAAGCTGGCGGCGAACACTCGGACTGAAGCAAAAAGATGCTGCTGAGCTGCTCGGCTTGAAAAAGCGCATGATCCAATACTATGAGAAGGGAAACCGAGATGGCCGGCCGGTTGAAATCCCGAAATCAATCCGATTGGCCTGCTACGCCCTATCGCAGGGGATCGCAGACTTCGACGGTGTTACGACGACAGATGCACCGCCCTCCAAGGACAAACCCGACGCCTGATCGAGTTGCCTTGATATAAACATCATGTTTAGCGCGATCCGGGGTTCCCACGCGGCACAGTTTTCCCTATAAGACGCGCTCAGCCAACATCGTCATTCACTTAACGACCGAGCAGACCGGAAGCAAACACGCGCTTGTCCGGACCGCTCGCTTCGAGCTGCGAGCCGAGATGCCTAAACGCACAGATATTTCCTCCATCCTGATCATTGGTGCCGGCCCGATTGTCATCGGCCAGGCATGCGAGTTTGACTACTCGGGAACACAGGCGTGCAAGGCCCTGCGCGAAGAAGGCTACCGAATTGTCCTGGTCAACTCGAACCCGGCGACGATCATGACGGATCCAGATCTCGCCGATGCAACTTATATCGAGCCGATCACGCCGGAACTGGTCGCCAAGATCATAGAAAAGGAACGCCCGGACGCACTGTTGCCGACGATGGGTGGGCAAACCGCGCTGAACTGTGCGCTGGACCTTGAACAGATGGGCGTTCTGGAGAAATACGGCGTTGAGATGATCGGCGCCCGGGCGGACGTAATTGACAAGGCAGAAGACCGCGAAAAGTTCCGCGCGGCAATGGACGTGATCGGTCTTGAGAATCCGCGGGCGGCCATTGCCTCCTCCCCGGCCATTCGCGGTGAAGATGGTAAGATAACCGGTTACGACCGGAACACCGGTTATCTGGAGGCCATGCGTGCTCTGGATGAAATTGGCCTGCCAGCCATTATTCGCCCCGCTTTCACGCTCGGCGGCACAGGCGGCGGTGTTGCCTATAACCGTGAAGAATATGAGACCATCGTGCGCTCGGGCATCGACGCGTCTCCGGTTGGCCAGGTCCTGATCGATGAGAGCCTTCTCGGCTGGAAAGAATATGAAATGGAGGTCGTTCGCGACAAGGCGGACAACTGCATCATCATCTGTTCCATCGAAAACGTTGACCCGATGGGCGTTCATACCGGCGACTCGATCACCGTCGCTCCTGCCCTCACGCTGACCGACAAAGAATACCAGATCATGCGGGACGCCTCGATCGCGGTCCTTCGCGAAATCGGCGTCGAAACCGGCGGCTCAAACGTCCAGTTCGCAGTCGATCCGGAGAATGGGCGCCTTGTGGTCATTGAGATGAACCCGCGCGTCTCGCGCTCGTCTGCGCTCGCCTCCAAGGCGACCGGCTTTCCGATCGCGAAGATCGCAGCGAAACTCGCGGTCGGCTACACACTGGACGAGCTGGAGAACGATATCACAGGCGGTGCAACGCCAGCCTCTTTCGAGCCGAGCATCGACTACGTGGTCACCAAGATCCCTCGATTTGCTTTCGAAAAATTCCCGGGCTCAGAGCCTTACCTGACAACCGCGATGAAATCGGTTGGCGAAGTCATGGCCATTGGCCGGACCTTCAACGAAAGCCTTCAAAAGGCATTGCGCGGTCTGGAAACCGGTTTGAACGGTCTCGATGAAATCGACATTCCGGGCCTCGACCAGGGCGACGACAAGAACGCATTGCGGGCTGCCGTTTCAACGGCGACCCCGACGCGGTTGCTGTCGGTTGCTCAGGCCATGCGCCTCGGCATGACGGTTGAGGAAGTTAATCAGGCCAGTGGTATCAACACCTGGTTCCTGGAACAGATGGCCGAAATTCTAGCCATGGAAGCCAAGATCCGGAACATCGGCCTGCCCGAGGATGCTACCAATCTGCGCAAACTCAAAGGTATGGGCTTCTCCGATGCGCGGCTCGCAAGCCTTGCCGGCGCGGACACGGACGATGTGGTCAAGCTGCGGGATGAGCTGAACGTTCACCCCGTTTTCAAGCGCATCGACACCTGCGCTGCCGAGTTCGCGTCCCCAACCGCGTACATGTATTCCACTTATGAAGCTCCCTTCATGGGCGCTCCGGCCTGTGAAGCCAACCCGTCGGACCGCAAGAAAGTCGTTATCCTCGGTGGCGGTCCGAACCGGATCGGCCAAGGCATCGAGTTTGACTATTGTTGCTGTCATGCAGCGTTCGCGCTGGAAGACGCCGGCTATGAGACCATCATGGTCAACTGCAACCCGGAGACAGTGTCCACGGACTATGACACTTCCGACCGTCTCTACTTCGAACCGCTGACACCAGAAGACGTTCTGGAAATCATCCGTAAGGAACAGGAAAACGGCATTCTTCACGGGGTTATCGTTCAGTTCGGCGGCCAGACGCCTTTAAAACTGGCCCAGACGCTGGTCAAGGCCAACGTGCCAATCCTTGGCACGTCACCGGACATGATCGACTTGGCGGAAGACCGTGACCGGTTCCAAAAACTGTTGATCAAGCTTGGTCTGAAGCAGCCGGAAAACGGCATCGCCTATTCCGTTGAGCAGGGCCGCTTAATCGCAAGTCAGCTTGGTCTGCCACTGGTGGTCCGCCCGTCTTATGTTCTGGGCGGCCGCGCCATGCAGATCATTCGGGATGACGAAAGCCTCAACTCCTATCTGCTTGGCACTCTGCCAGAGCTGGTTCCTGCAGAAGTGCGGGCGAAATACCCGAACGACAAGACCGGCCAGATCAACACGGTTCTAGGCACAAACCCGCTGCTGTTCGACCGGTATCTGGAAGGCGCTATCGAGGTTGATGTTGACGCCCTGTGCGATGGCAAGGACGTGTTCGTTTGCGGTATCATGGAACACATCGAAGAAGCTGGCATTCACTCCGGTGACAGTGCCTGTTCCCTGCCACCTTTCTCGCTGTCAGAAGACCTGATCGAGGAACTGAAGCGCCAGACAACGGAAATGGCGCTCGCCCTTGAAGTTGGCGGCCTGATGAACGTGCAATATGCAATCAAGGACGGCGAAATCTATGTTCTTGAAGTGAACCCGCGGGCTTCGCGGACTGTTCCGTTTGTTGCAAAAACCGTCGGCGAGTCGATTGCCAAGATCGCCAGCCGTGTCATGGCCGGGGAAAGCCTGGCGTCGTTCGGCCTTGCAGAGAAGAAATTCGACCACATCGCCGTCAAGGAAGCCGTATTCCCGTTTGCCAGGTTCCCGGGCGTCGACACTATCCTTGGACCGGAGATGCGCTCCACCGGTGAGGTTATGGGCCTCGACAACCACTTTGGAACAGCCTTCGCAAAGTCCCAGATCGGTGCCGGTACGGGTGTTCCGTCGGAAGGAACCGTCTTTGTCTCCATGCGCGATCAGGACAAGGCGTCGGTTGTTGAGGCAGTCCGTAGCCTGGAAGACGCCGGGTTCAAGATTATCGCGACAGCGGGAACCCAGACTTTCCTGAAAGAGCAAGGCATCAAGGCTGAGAAGATCAACAAGGTGATGGAAGGCCGTCCCCATATTGTCGATGCGGTCAAGAATGGCGAAGTGCAGCTTGTCTTCAACACGACGGAAGGTGTTCAGGCGATTGCCGACAGCCGCTCCATGCGCCGAGCGGCCCTTTTGAACAAGGTTCCGTATTACACCACGCTTGCAGGGTCGATTGCTGCAGCGAAGGGCATCTGCGCTCATAAAGCGGGGAGTCTTGAAGTTAGACCTTTGCAATCCTACTTCGCCTAAGGCTAATATGAGTTGAAACCGGCCGGGAAAGCGCACTTTCCCGGCTGGGTTTGTTTTTGTGAAGCGTGGTCTTCTTCGAGAGGACCCAATAAGCTGAAGGTCTTAGACCCATGGAAAAAGTTCCGATGACCTCCGCCGGTTACACCATGCTCCAAAGCGAGCTGAAGGAACGGACCGGCGTCGAGCGCCCGCGCATTGTTGATGCCATTTCAGAGGCCCGCGCGCATGGTGACTTGTCGGAAAATGCCGAGTACCACGCGGCCAAGGAAGCACAGAGCCTGAACGAAGGCCGGATCGCGGAATTGGAAGACAAGTTGTCCCGCGCCGAAATTATCGACGTGAGCAAACTCTCCGGCGATGTCGTCAAATTCGGTGCGACTGTCAGCTTGGTTGATGAAGACACGGAAGAAGAAAAGAAATACATGATCGTCGGCGACGTTGAGTCCGACGTGAAACAAAGCAAGGTTTCTATTTCTTCTCCGATCGCCCGTGCACTCATCGGAAAGACGGTAGGAGACAGCGTGGAAGTTGCTGCTCCAGGCGGTGCGCGTTCCTACGAAATCGTGGAAGTTCAGTTCATCTGACGGCAGTTGCCTGTCTGGCTCTCCAGGATACCGAGACGGAATTTTGCCAAGTTTTCGTTTTTCACCGCCAAGCACCTTTTATTCTGATCATGAAAGGATTTAAGGTCTAAGGCGGTGGGATTCGGAGTTCCAAAATGGTTTTTCACGTAATTGGTTTCTGGCTGCTGATGCTTTCCATCCCCTTGTGGGGATATCGTTTCTTTTTGACATCCAAGCTTGCCTACCGGGAGAAGAAAATCTTCCGGCGGCTTTTGGATCATGCTGACGAGCGGGCTTACTTTTTCGCGTTAAAGTTATTCGGTTTTTTGGTTGCCTTGAGCGCAGCTGTTTTGGCGATGGTTGCCGGTCTCGGCTATATCAAGCACGGCTCCACACAGATCGGCAGTTACCGGGAAGTCATTCGCAGCCGTATCTATTCAGGCGTTGACCCTGTGGACCAGGCCCTCGACACCTTCCACTACGATCAGTGGCTGCCAATTGCGATCCTGACGACCTGTGCATTGCTCAGCATCAGCTTCACGCTCGTAGCAACGGCGCTCCGGGACATCTCGCTTCTCAATCGGCTGCGCAAACGCCTGAAGAAAGTCCCTCAGGCAATGAAAACGGCACCGAAAGCTTAAGCTTCAACGTTCAGACCTGCGTTAGTGGAAACAGGTGTGACATCACACGTTCAAAAAGACTTGAGAAGCAAAGATCAACCGTCGATCGGCACGACCGGCTCGTCTTTGGTCCGGCGGATGGTGAGCGCTGTGCGGACACTGTCCACGTTTGGCGCAGCTGTAAGTTCACGGATCACAAAATTCTGGAATGTCTGCAAATCCGGCGAGACGCATTTCAAAAGGAAATCCACCTCCCCTGAAAGCATATAGCTCTCACGAACCAGCGGCCATTTTTCAACCGTCTGCTCAAAAGCAATCAGGTCTGCCTCGGTTTGGCTGTGAAGGCCAACCATGGCGAACGCTGTGACATCGTAGCCAAGCTGCTTCTCATCCAGAAGCGTCCGGTAGCCCTGAATCAGGCCAGCTTCCTCAAGCGCACGCACACGCCTCAAACACGGCGGCGCGGAAATTCCGACCCGGCGAGCCAACTCAACATTGGTCATCCGGCCATCATCTTGCAATTCCTTCAGGATTTGCCAGTCAATGGCATCAAGGCGCGCTTTCACACCGCTCTCCTATGAGTTCTGGGACGGTGCCGTCACACGGCCCTAATCTGGGGCTGACGTGAGGTTCCGCAAAAACTTGAGTTTCATGCACAAACGTGTTTCTACGGTGCCGAGTTATGACTTTTTGCGCGTTTGTGCAAGACTATAACAAATTTGCGCACAATCTTGAAAGATTCCGACAGGGAAATCCCGCAGTTTATGTTGAACGCAACGGCATCGCCCCGTTCCCTTTGGATTTTGACGGATGGTAAGGCGGGCGACGTCGCGCAATGCGTCGGCGTCGCCGATACCCTCAACCTACCCCACGAAATGCGGACCGTTTCTCCCAAACCGCCCTATTCCTGGTGGATGCCGTTTGGCCCGTTTCCGCCGGCCGACCGGGAAGACCAACCCGGGAGCCCGATCGCGCCACCGTTCCCTGATATTGCAGTGGCCTCCGGCCGCCGTGCTGCGGCCTACCTACGCCGCCTCAAAAAGGCATCCAAGGGGAAAACCTTCACGGTGTTCCTGAAAGACCCGAGATCCGGCACTGATGCTGCTGATCTCATTTGGGTTCCCGAGCACGATCCGCTGCGCGGCGAAAATGTCCTGGTCACACCGACCTCTCCCCACAAGTTTTCTGCAGCGCGTCTTGCTGAGCTAAAGGCAGAACTTGTACCGCAGATCGATGATCTCCCTCAGCCGAGAGTGGCTGTACTTGTCGGCGGCAACAGCCGGCACCACACCTTCACGGAAAATGATCAAACCCGGTTTCTGGACGGACTGCGGGAGACCGCGGAACAGGACGGGACACATTTTCTGATCACAGCTTCGCGGCGGACACCCGAGTTGCTTGTCGACGGGATCAAGAGCCTTGTTCGCAATGGCGGCCATTTCTTCTGGGACGGCACCGGCAACAATCCGTACGGTCATTTTCTGGCAAAGTCCGACGCCATCATTGCCACAGCAGATTCGACCAACATGATTGGCGAGGCCGCAGCCACGGGCAAACCCATCCACGTCTTTCATCCAAGTGGTGGTCACGCAAAGATCACCCGGTTTTTGGGGACTTTGGAAGATATGGGATGTGTTCACCCCTTCCCAGGACCACTTAAAACCACTACCTACGATCCGATTGACGCAACACCTGTGATCGCAGAACGTATTCTGGCAGACTACAGAGCGCTTCACCAAACCGGTCAAATATCGCAAGGTGGCTGACATAGACAGTCACGGTTGAGACAAGAAATACGGATTATACTACGCCCATGAGTACTAAGCACAGCAAGCTGTTGATCGTCGGCTCCGGCCCGGCCGGTTATACCGCCGCCATCTATGCGGCCCGCGCCATGATCCAACCGACCTTGGTTGCCGGAATTCAGCCGGGCGGTCAGCTGACCATCACCACCGATGTCGAAAACTATCCCGGCTTTGCAGACCCGGTCATGGGCCCATGGCTTATGGAACAAATGCAAAAGCAGGCTGAAAATGTCGGCACGGAGGTCATATACGACACGATCATCAAGGCGGACTTGTCGGTACGCCCATTCCGTCTGGAAGCCGATAGCGGCACCGTATTCACGGCAGACACGCTGGTGATCGCGACCGGCGCGCAAGCCCGCTGGCTGGGGCTGTCCTCCGAACAGGATTACATGGGTGCTGGCGTGTCGGCCTGTGCGACATGCGACGGATTCTTCTATCGGAACCGCGAAGTCGTCGTGGTCGGCGGCGGCAACACGGCCGTCGAAGAAGCGCTTTACCTGGCGAACCTTGCCTCCAAGGTGACGCTGGTTCACCGCCGCGACAGTCTGCGCGCAGAAAAGATCCTCCAGGACCGGCTGTTCTCACACGAGAAAATCGAGGTGATCTGGGACCACCAGGTTGACGAGATCCTCGGGGGCGGCGAGCCGAAAGCCGTCAGGGGTGTGCGCCTGAAAAGCACCAAGACCGGTGAGCTTCAGGAAATCTCCACCGATGGTGTGTTCATCGCGATCGGCCATGCTCCATCCGTTGAACTGTTCAAGGATCAATTGACCTTGAAACCGAATGGCTATCTGGAGACAGATCCGGATTCCACCAAGACATCGATCCCCGGCGTTTTCGCAGCCGGTGACGTTACCGACGATATTTACCGCCAAGCGGTCACCGCAGCCGGAATGGGCTGTATGGCTGCCCTTGAAGCGGAAAAGTATCTCGCCGAACAGGATGCTGTCGGTTCACAACAGGCTGCTGAGTAACGCAGTTTCCCGGCTGGACGGATTGGGGATTGCCATGGATTGGGACAAATTGCGTATCTTCCACGCTGCCGCGCAAGCAGGCAGCTTTACCCATGCGGGCGATACGCTTCATATGAGCCAATCCGCAGTGAGCCGCCAGGTCAGTGCGCTTGAGCATGATTTGGGGGTTCCCCTGTTCCACCGGCATGCCCGCGGCCTTCTGCTGACGGAACAGGGTGAACTTCTCTATCGCACTGCCGGTGATGTCCTGATGAAGCTGGAGGCTGTGCAATCCAGGCTCAAGGACAGCAAGGACAAGCCTTCTGGCGTTTTGAAAGTCACGACCACGGTTGGCTTGGGGTCGACCTGGCTGGCATCAAGGATAAGAAGCTTCACGGATCTTTATCCGGATGTTGAACTGCAGCTGATATTCGACAACGACGAGCTCGATCTCAGCATGCGCGAAGCCGATGTTGCGATCCGGTTGCGCCAACCGACACAGCCGGATCTCATTCAACGCAAACTCTTCACCGTGCACTTTCACGTGTTTGCGTCACCTGAATACATCCAGCGCTTTGGCTCCCCGTCCTCGATCGAGGATATTGATGATCATCGTATCATCACGTTTGGCGAGCAGGCTCCTGCCTATCTGCGCTCCATGAACTGGCTTGTGACGGCAGGCCGCGTGGACGGCAAACCGCGGCAGTCGGTGCTCCAGGTCAACAACATCATTGCGATCAAGCGGGCGGTCCAGACTGGCGCCGGCATCGCGATGTTGCCAGACTACATTATCGACAATGGCCGGAACTTGGTTCCCGTGCTTGAAGACCAGGAAGACAAGGTGCCGTCCTTCGATACCTATTTCGTCTATCCCTCAGAGCTCAAGAACACTGCGCGGGTTACAGCATTCCGGGAGTTCCTTTTGAAGAACGCTCAGAACTGGGTGTATTGAAGCACAACTGGGAGCCAAAGCCATCGGTCGACCTTGGAATCACAAGGAACGACGACCAGATGTGTGTCGTTTCAGAAGTGTTTGTTGCGCCGAACATCTCTCTCAGCGCTGCCGTTGTGATGAGCATCACGATTACGAACCAAGTTTTATTGAAAGCAGCCGAATTCATATTCATACCAAGACAACGGCGGCCCAAACGCTCCTGCGCGCCCATCTAGTGGGACGCTGAGTCCGTAACCTACTCAGAAAATTGAGAAATTGGACGACGGGCAAAGCCCTGCGCAATTTGCATAGCAGATCTGCGCGACTGCCTCTTGTTTAAGCAGCTTGTGCACTGCATATAAGCATCACTGTTGGTCACACAGGCATCACGTCCTCCTCCCAGTGATGCCTCGACCAGCTGTTCCCCTCTGGAAGGTGATTCCACTGGTTACAGTGAATCAATTCAAACTGCCGGGTCTTTTGAGACCCGGCTTTTTTTTGCCTACATGAACGCACTCAAGCGTTAAGCGCAGCCTTGGCAACCTTAGGGATCTCGAAATACGCCTGTTGCACATCCTCAAGCGGGATTGGCTGACCGATGAAGTAGCCCTGCCCGTAGTGGCATCCGCAAGCTGTCACCACGCTCAACTGCTGAGCCGTTTCGACGCCTTCGGCCGTCGACTTCATATCCAGATTGTCAGCAAGCGCCGCAATCGTTCTCAAGATCGCTGCACTGCCCTCGTCTTTTTCAACTTCCGAAACGAACCTGCGGTCAATTTTGAGCTTGTTGAATGGCAGTTCCTGCAGATAGCCAAATGACGAGAAGCCGATGCCGAAATCGTCCAAGGCCAGGTTTAGACCAGCATCTCGCAATTTTCTGAGATCCTCATGAGCGGCTGAGCCTGCGGACATCAAGACACTCTCGGTCAGCTCCAGTTCCAGGCGATGCGGAGAAATTCCTGCCTCTTTGAGCCCATTAAGGACTCGTTCGACAAATCGACCATCGCCAAGCTGTAGAACCGAGACGTTTACGCAGGCGCGGTAATCGTTCGGCCAGGTTGCCAGCGAGCGCAGCACTTCAGACAGAACAAAATCACCAACCTTCGCGATCAGGCCAATCTCTTCAGCCAGCGGTATGAAATTGGACGGGGGCACATAACTCTCCTCCCCCTGATGCCAACGAACCAACGCCTCGAAGTGATCAACCCGATGTGTTTCCAGGTTCAGGATCGGCTGGCAGAAAACATCAAGTCCCTGGTTTTCCACCACGCGGATCAGTGCGTTCTTCGTTCGCTTCCTCTCCGCATCTTCTTTTGCGATATCAGCGTCGAACACACGATATGCGGATCTTTTCTCCTGTTTGGCCTTGTAGAGTGCCAAATCGGCGCGTGAGAGTGTTTCTTCAGAACCGGTACCATCCGCCGAGATGATAGCCACTCCAACGCTAAGCCCGCTCTGAACCATGAGTCCGTCGAGATTAACGGGCAGATCGAAAACAGCACACAGACCGTTAGCAATCTCGCGGATGTCCTCTTCCGTGCGCGGCTTGAGCACAAGCGCAAACTCATCGCCGCCCAAACGGGCAGCAAGATCGCCACCTTCGCTAACAGCTTTCAGCGTATTCGCGACATGTTGCAGCAAACGGTCACCAACCACGTGGCCATGACTGTCGTTCACCGCCTTGAAATCATTCAGGTCGATCAACAACAAGGATGACGCCACCTCATCGGCATCCCCGGCAATGTCTACGACGTGGTCCAAAGTCTCCCGGAAAGACAATCGATTGGCCAGTTCGGTCAGGTTATCCGTTTCAGCGGCCTTTTTAACACGCTCATCTGCCACAACCTTTTCGGTGACATCTTCATACGTCTCCACCCACCCGCCATCCGGCATTGGAGCTGCGGAAAAAGACAGAATCCGGCCGTTGGACAGGTGGATCAACGAGCGTATGTGTGAAGTAGGCTGAACACTCTCAGAAACGGCTTTAGTGGCTTCTCCTGGAAACCCGGTCACAAAAGCGCCTTGCCGATACTGGTTGTAGGCGTGGTAGGACGTTCCCGGCACCAGCATTTCCGGCGGAAGCCCCGTAAACTCCCCGGCTCGGTCATTGCAAAAATGCAACCTGCCATCCTTATCAAACGCACTGACGCCCTGTACGACCGATGCCAAGGTGACCTCCAGCTCTTCTGAGCGAAGGCGTGCTTCCTTTTCTCTCTCGAAAAGGCTGTCAGCCATTTCCTTGCTGTCTGTGATATCCCAATTCACCCCGACGGCTTCCGTTACATTGCCATCGTCGTCCTCCAGAAAACTACAATGAGCGGCCAACCAGTGAATGCTGCCATCCCGGCGAACGATGCGAAAATCGGTGGCGAACCCGGATTTCTTCTCATATGCCTCCAGGAATTGCCGACGGGCTGCGTCGATGTCATCCGGATGAACCGTCCGCTCCCAATCGTTGAATTCGCCGTTGAAAGACCCTGGATCAACATCAAACAACCGGAACATGGCATCGTCCCAGGTGAGACGATTGGCAGCCATATCGAAACGCCACACGGCAATTCCGGCAGATGAACGGGCGAGATCGGTTAAAAAGAGAGTCGACTTGAGAGCCTTGTGCTCAACGGAGAATTTCTTGGCCTCGCTGATCATCAGGCCAAGAATAACTACACCGACCACGTTTCCAACAAGCAACAAGTACCATGCGTTTTCGAGGATCTGGAGCCCCACTTCAACGCCTTGATCGATAAAGAAACACGGTAGGACGAAAAGCGTGCCGACGACCGCAATGGACAAAAGCCGCAAGGGACCCGGGCCGAGATCACGATGACGACAGCAGGCCCCGACAATGGCACCGTAAGCCGCATAAAAAAACGGGCTGAGGCTGCCGCCAATCGCAAATGGGCCACCGACCCAATAACGCGCAGCGCCAGCGATGGTCGCCGTGATTATCCCCCCGAAAGGCCCAAGGAAGTACCCACTCAGAATCGCCGGCGCGGCACGCGTGTCGAACGTGGCACCATCGCCAAAATGGACAGGCATCATCACAACCAGAACGGACAGGAGGCCAAACAACGCGCCAAGGAATGCCGCGCTTACCGACCGGCGCGCGTGCAAGATATCGCGGCGCGCAAAAAAATAGAACGCCAGGGCGCCTAGCGAAAGAGCGCCAATATTTGCGATCCAATCGACGACCATCTAAGCCTTTCTGAGCGCACAAAAGCACACTTGGAGAAAAAGCGACGATGATCAGCCTAGTTCAAAAATGCTAACAACTTCAATATACAGTAATACATACTTGCATCGAGACTATTGCTAATAGTCTCGATGCAAAAACAGCAGATGCAGCGCCTTTTTACATAAACAAAAGCTCGCCACTCATGTCTTTATAAAGACCCGCGACTTGCTCCTCGTAGCCGTTGTAGAGCAGTGTGTTTCGGCGTTGATCCGTTCCCAGCAGTTTCTCGGTTGCCTGTGGCCAGCGCCGATGTGGAACCGACGGGTTCACATTCGCCCAAAAACCGTATTCCTTCGGCTGGATTTCTTCCCAGAAGCTCACCGGACGCTTGTCGGTGAATGAGATCCGAACCACGGACTTGATACACTTAAACCCGTATTTCCAGGGGGTTACGAGCCTGATCGGCGCTCCGAACTGCTTGGCAAGCGGTTTTCCATAGATCCCGGTCGCCATGAACGCCAGCTCATTGGTGGCCTCCGCAAGTGTCAGACCTTCAACATAAGGCCACGGATACCAGGACTGTTTCTGACCGCTGGCAACTTCCGGATTGAGGAATGTTTCGAAACGAAGGTATTTGGCACCTGTTTGCGGTCCCGCCAGTTTGACCAACTCGGCGAGCGGAAAGCCAGACCAAGGCACAGCCATGGACCAAGCTTCAACACACCGATGTCGGTAAAGGCGCTCCTCCAGAGGCATCTTAGCAAGAAGAGCGTCGATATCAATCGTCTGAGAATTGTCGATGAGGCCGTCCAGCATCACAGTCCATGGACGGATCTCAAGGTTCTGAGCTGCCGGCCAGATCTGCTTGTGTGAGCCAAACTCATAGAAATTGTTATACTTCGACGCCACGTCTTCATCGGTCACCGGCCGGTCCAATGTAAATGTAGAATTGCGTGGAACCGGGTAGAGCCCAGCGCTCGGGTCTGCCTCCGCAAAGGCCGGCCTCATCCCAAGTCCACTTCCGAGCAAGGCACCTCCCCCTGCAAGCCCCGCCAGGATCTGGCGTCTGTTCAAGAAGACATGCTCTGGGGTCGCTTCGCGCTCGGGCAATTCCCAACTGCGTTTGGTCAAGATATTCATCGTCAAACTCCCAATCTGGACGTAGAAAGACCGGATTGTGTGTTCAAACGCAAATAACGCCCGAGTGACCGATGCCAAGTGTCAGGCTCGTGTTAGCCAGTTTTCAGCAGCCTCCCGGTCTTTTGAAACGAAGCTTTTGATCTCCAGACCCGGGATCAGCATCCCTTCGATTTCCGCGACCTTGCGAATCCAACCCGCATCACACAGGACAGCGCACTTTCGGAATTTACCCAGAAGCTTCAGAAGGTCCGGCATCATCTTGAATTCGACAGCCAACGCGCCTGCGGTTGGCCATTCGAAATCATCAATGACATAGAGCATCGTGCCGTTGGTCAGATCTTCTGCGGCTTCGATGAGATCCTCCAAACCGGCATGCATCAAGTCAGCATTGAGAGGACCGCACAAATGAACAAAGACGCGGTCCTCTTCCTGTTTTTCGATCGCAAGCATTGAACACCTCCTTTGGCAGCGCCTCTTCCCATATTGAGAGTAAGGGAACGGAGACACAATCAAATGAGACAGATCAACACTTTGCACTTGCGCGGCTCTCTACGCCGCCTGTTTTCCCGAACGCTGGAGCGCCTGGTCAGCTGCTTTGCCCGACAGCTCCGCCATATGATCGAACTCTGCCGTGTAGCTGGCAACTCCCGCCGTCGCGGACCGGAGATCAACGATCAAGTCACCGATTTCAGCTTCTGGCATCAGCGCCTGAACTTCATCCCATCCGCTCCAGCCGGGACGGGCGTCAAATCCAAGCAACTGTCCGCGCCGGGCCGAAACAATGGCATTGATCCTGGCGGTCGCATCACTTGGACACGTGACGACCACCTTGTGTATTGGCTCCAGCAGGATCGGCTTGCACTCGGACAGGCCTTCCCGGATCGCCAGGATACCTGCCATCTTGAAGGCCTGATCGGAACTGTCGACCGAGTGATACGACCCGTCGATGAGACACACCGAAAGGTCGACTACAGGAAACCCGAGCGGCCCTTGCCCCAAAGCTTCCAGAACACCTTCCTTCACCGATGCGATGTATTGCTTGGGCACCACGCCCCCGGTGATACGGTCGGTGAACTGGATGCCTTCCCCTCTTGGCAGTGGCGAAATCTCGAGAACCACGTCACCAAACTGCCCGTGACCCCCGGACTGCTTCTTGTGACGCCCGCGAGCCGTCGCGCTACCACGGATCGTTTCCGAATAAGGCACATGCGGCGCATGCACGGCGACATCCAGCCCGTATTTTCCAGACAAACGCTCCTGAGCGACGCGCAAATGCATTTCACCCTGCCCGCATAACAAGGTTTCAGCCGTTATCTGGTTCTGCGCCACTGTCAGGGAGCCGTCTTCTTCGGCAAGCTTGGAAAGGGCAGCTGACAAGCGAACCTCATCCTTGCGCTGCCCGGCTTCAATCGCCGTCGCCAGGACCGGCCGCCTGGTATCCGCAGTGTCCAGAGCTGGGAGTTTGCTGCCCTGAAGGCTCAGTACATCACCGGTTTGAACGTCTTCCAAACGCCCCAGGCCGACGAGATCCCCCTCAGACGCTTTGGAGATCTTGTTCAATTGCTGTCCAAACAGGGAAAACAGCCCCGAGACCTTCGCTTCCGTGGTTCCGTTCACATAAAGGCTGTCATTGTCCGCCAGAGCGCCACTCAACACGCGCGCCACAGAGACTTTGCCGCCATGTTGTGTGTGAAGCGTCTTGATCACTTGGATTGCGCTTTCGGGCGCGGCATCAAGAAGGCGCGCCTTGAGGCGGTCAACCGAAGGCACCTCATGGCGTAGGGCTTTCAAGAGGCGGGTGACGCCGTTGCCATGTTCTCCAGAGCCAAAGAAGACCGGACAAATCAGGCCGTCCTGCATTTCCGCAACGAGATCAGCGAACACTGTACCCCGGTCCGGCGCAATGTCCTCAAGCAGCGCTTCCATCAGGTCATCATCGTGATCGGCAAGATGCTCCAGCATCGTGAACCGGGCTTCATGTTCGCGCGCCCGGTCTTCATCCGACATGTCGATCTCGGTGCTCGGTTCCTTTTCATGATAAACATGCGCCCGTTCCAGGGCGAGATCGATGAAGCCTGTGGCCTGACCGTCCTCCCAGATCGGTATCTGGCGCAAAACAAGTGGGACGCTTGACGCCGGTTGCAGCAAGTTTAAAACATCGCGAACACGTCGTGTGCTCTTGTCGATCTTGTTCAAAAACAAAACCCGCGGAATGGCGCGGGCTTCAAGGGCTTTCAGGATCAGCTGCAAGGCTGGAACCTTGCGCTCATCATCTTCGGCGACAACCACAGCCAGATCCGCACCGGACAAGGCGCTGTCCATTTCTCCCAAAAACTCGACTGATCCCGGACAATCGATAAAATTGAACCGGTCGCCGAGGTATTCCACATCCGCGAAGTTGAGCTCCACGCTCATCCCATGAGCCCTGGCTTCAGCCGAACCATCACCAATGGTGTTTCCGTCTGACACCTTACCCTGCCGGTCCACCTTGTTCGTGCGCGCCAGGATCGCCTCCAGCAAGCTGGTCTTACCGCTGCCAAAGGGTCCGACCAAAGCCACGCAGCGCGGTTCCCTGCCGCTGGAGTTTGCCTGTCCATTGTTGGCGTTTGCCATACTTAGCCTCCCGTTTGCCCGAGGATATCCTCGTTAAAACGCGGCACGGCCGGCGGTTCAGGACGCGGGCCCGCCGCGTCTCGCCCGGATGGGATCGAAGGCCAAAAACCCGGAAAGCACCGGGCTTGATATTCGTCATGGCCCTTCAATCAAGGGCGGGAAACTATCGTCGCGCCCGAGACGGGGTAAACGCAAGGAAATCTTACCCTGCACCGCAGCAAACAGGTGGCGCATTCGGCGCTACCAACCGGCACCTTTCGCTCGTCCGGTCACCGAAATGCTTCAATTCGCGATTTAAGTTGGTGTTGCGCGCAGCTCCACTCATACTGATCCGCGGGCACGAGATGGAATGAGAGGTATAAACATGTTGCTAATGGCCAGGACTGTCTTGTCGGCGTTTGGTGCAACGATTGTTTCAGCGGGGCTATTGTTTTCTGGCAGCAGTGTCGCAGAGGCGCAATCAGTTCAGCCGCGCGGCGTAATCCAACCCGGCACAACGCTCGGGCCGTCCGCGCAACAACAGCTCAATCAGAACCTCAATCGTCAGCAGAACAATTTCTCGACCCAGCAAAGAATCGACAGCAACAATCGGCTGAACCGGACACAGCAGATCAACCGCAACAACACCCGGACAAACACACTCTCGTCTTGTCCCGGCGCAAATTCGGCTTGCCAGAACTAGGGCTCAGGCCTGAACATCCTGGGATGTTCCCGGCGCTGCCGCAGAACCTGTAACCAGAACTCCCGCGCCCGCACTTTTATCTGACAAACGCGCCTGGAGGAAATTCCGGCCGATTATCAAAGCTGCGATCGTCACCACCACCGGCACAAAACGGCTGCCCGGGGTCATCAGCGCCCAAACGGCCCCGCAGGCGCAGATAGCAAGTAAGACGGCGGAAAAGACGAGTTGCAGACGGTCTGTGACATTCTCCAATGCAGCGAATCGGGACCGCGAAAACAGCATCTGGGCGAAACCGACAGCAAAAACGGTCACCAGAACGCCCCCATACGCATATTCGGCAAGGACGTCTCCCACACCGTCAAACCCGAGCCGGAACAGACCCACAATCAGCGGCGTTGCCAATAAAATGTGAATGTTGACGCCCATCAGGATTGGATGCATCCGAACCTTCATACCGATTAGGGCACCCAAAACCATGAGGCACAGTGCAGAACCAACCCAGCCGGCGAATTCCAGATCCCCCGATTGGCGCCATAAAAGAATGAAAACGATTGACGGCACTCCTTCCATCAGGTCGGTCAGCCATCGTTTTTGTTGGGTTTGCATGCCGTGTGCCTCGCTCGTTATGCAATCAGATTACGGCCACAAGCGCTGATCGTAAATACGCAGCAGCACAATCGATTTTTCGCCGCATAGATTGCCTAGCAAAGGTCAAGTTGATCAGCCTTTAGTGGCTCGGGCGGATCCGCTTCAAGAATTCCCAGACCGGCAGAGCCGTCACACCTCCAACCACGCCGGACACATAGCCGGGTATGGCCCAGCCGAGCAACGATGACCAGAGCAGGCTGACAACAAAACTCACCGCGAACATGGCGGCCACAGTGATCAGCAATCGTTGCCAAAGCGGAAGAAGAACAGCCAAGCCAGCCTCCAAAGCACATAGAAACGACTTCAGCCTATGCGCGCCCTTCGAGAAAGAAAAGCCTGATTGGTCAAAGTCAGAGTGAGCCAAACAAAAAGGGCGACCGGAGCCGCCCTTGGATGCCGAAAAGCAACCGAACTTATTTCAGGTTGCCACAGAAGCGCTGAATGCGGGTGCAGGCTTCTTCCAGGGCTTCCGTGGATGTTGCGTAGGAAATCCGGAAGTTTGGACCGAGGCCAAAGGCCGACCCGTGAACAACCGCAACACCTTCAGTTTCCAGGAGTTCGGTCACGAAGTCTTCGTCGTTCTCGATGACTTTGCCGGACGGAGTGGTCTTGCCGATGGTTCCAGCGCAGGACGGGAAGACATAGAACGCGCCTTCCGGAACCGGGCAGGTAATGCCATTTGCCTGGTTCAGCATGGAAACAACGAGATCGCGGCGCGCTTTGAAGATTTCATTGTTCTTCGGAATGAAATCCTGCGTACCGGAAATCGCTTCAACCGCGGCCCACTGTGCGATCGAGTTCGGGTTGGAGGTCGACTGGGACTGAACCTTGGCCATGGCCTTGATCAAGTCGGCCGGGCCACCGGCATAGCCGATCCGCCAGCCAGTCATGGAATAGGCCTTCGACACGCCGTTGACGGTCAGCGTGCGGTCATAAAGCGACGGCTCGACCTGGGCCGGTGTCGTGAACCGAAAATCGTCATAGACCAGGTGCTCATACATGTCGTCGGTCATGATCCAGACATGCGGATGTTTGACCAGAACGTTGCACAGCGCCTTCAGTTCAGCTTCCGTGTAAGCGGCCCCGGATGGGTTGGACGGCGAGTTGAAGATCAGCCACTTGGTGCGCGATGTGATGGCAGCATCGAGCGCTTCCGGCGTGATCTTGAAGGTGGATTTGTCGGCTTCAACGATGACCGGTTCGCCGCCAGCCAGGAGGACCATATCCGGATAACTGACCCAGTACGGCGTCGGGATGATGACCTCATCCCCCGGATTGATGGTCGCAACCAGAGCATTGTAGAGCACCTGCTTGCCGCCGGTTCCAACAGTGATCTGATTGGTTTCGTAAGTGAGCCCGTTTTCCCGCTTGAATTTTTCGGCGATGGCGGCCTTCAGCTCCGGAATACCATCGACGGCCGTGTACTTGGTCTTGCCGTCATTAATGGCCTTGATCGCGGCCGCCTTGATGTTTTCCGGGGTGTCGAAATCCGGCTCGCCAGCACCGAGACCGATCACATCGCGGCCTGCGGCTTTCAGCTCGCGTGCCTTGTTGGTGACGGCGATGGTCGCAGATGGTTGAACTCGCGCCAATGCGTCAGCAAGAAAGCCCATAATGTCCTCCAGGGGGAAACGGGAAAGTTAGCGCGCGGACCCTAGATCCGCTGGGCCATCATGACAAGGGCATGAAGGCCTAGAACGGCAAAAATAAAGGCAATCGCTTCGATCGCAGGCTGAGAAGGATCAGCTGCGGGTTTCCAGGACCAGTTTCGGTTCCTTGCTGTCCTTGTCGACAAGCATTGCGCGGAAGCGTTTCTTCTTTGTCTGGCCGTTCAGGATATTGACCGGGATCGACATCGGGATTTCGGTTTCTGACTGTGCCGCACCAAGCAAGGAAGAGTAATTGTTCGGATGAAACAGAATTTCCGTGACCGGCTTGCTGTCCATGATTTCGTTGGTCAGGTGGTAGGTCTTCATCGCCGCCTTGTTGGCAGCAATGATCATCTTCGACTTTGTGTTGATCACCAGCATTGGCGCGCTGCAGATTTCAAAGACTTTGAGAAAATCGACATCACCGCCGATCCGGCCTGCGGAAAATAGAACGCCTCCAACCGTTCCCCCGATCCGGAAGTGCATCGCTTCATAGGTCAGCTCGATGGCATCGTTGGAGGCCAGCAGGAACTTGCCGCGGCCAGACGCACTCGCCCGGCGCGTCAATGCGCCCAGCGCCAGGGAAACAATGGTCCGGCCAACGCGTTTTTGGATGTGCGCGATATTACGGCCGATGATCAGTCGGGCATCCTCGATCTGAAAGGTTTTAACAAAGCCGTCGCTCGCAAAGCGTACGTAACCGAAATTGTCGATAAGCAGCACCACCCGGTTTGAAGAGGCAACAAAGTGCTGCAGGATCGGTGCAAGCCCCAGAACAATGCGGCCCGGGTTTTCGTCTTCGCCAATCGACGGGAAACAGATGACAACGATCCGTCCGTCGACCAACTCATAGCGGTGAGCAACGATCGGGATACCGGGGATCCGGTGATCCGGTCCGCCGCCGACATCAAACGGCCCGGCGACCCCATCGCGGATGGCGCCTTGGATCAGGCGCAAGATCGTTTTCCTGTCTTCCGGTGACAAGTTGCGCAGGGCGAGGTTCGACGGCGCCTCCTGCAGGTCCTTGACCTCGCTATGGAAGCTCTGACTGCCGATCTCATGCCAAAGGATTGTTTTTTGAGAGATATCAGCAACGAAAAACTGGAGCCCAGCCAAGGCAAGCGCAGGTGTGTCCTCTGAAACTTTCGTCTCAAGTTCTTGTTCTGCTGGCTTGTCATCCTTGCTTTGTGTCAACGCGTTCTGCGCTGCTTTGACCACCATAGCCGTCTGCACTCTCTACCGATTACCTACCCTGTCCGCAGTATCGAAAAAAAGTGCAAACAAACCATAAAATGGAACGCATAAAGTCTAACTTTATTTAAATGCATCAGTAATTTATGCAGTGATTTCTTTGAAAGCACTGCGCTTTTATTGCTCACTTATTTTGGGAACATCCAACCGCAAAAAACGGGTGATTTGCAGCGCCCCACAAATGTCATGAAATGGCACCAGCAAAGCCCAAGAGCAGACGGTCTCCCGGCGTAATTTGATTGGAATGTGCATCCGTTGAAACTGCGGAGGCCAGAATGTTGGAACGCACCCAGAAATCTGAACACCATAGCGAAGACCGCCATATCGCCATACTGGCGATATTGTTCGGGTCGGCAGCAGTGCTTTTGACGTTGCTGGCCGTTGTTCCTGAACCAGCGGCCGCTTTGCCGTTTTTGGCGCTGATCTTAATGGCGCAACTGACCCGGATGCTCGGCACCCGCCTGTTCCGCGATCTTAAGGACTAACCGCCTTCACGATTTGCAGCCCCCAGTTCCAAAGAAAAAGACAGGCTGTCATGACACACACACACGCAAAATCAGCTGATTATAAAACCCAGGATCCCGAGATCCAGACGGCAGACCGGAAAAGGTCCAGGGACCTGCAGGACGCCCGCCCCCTGTTGCAGGCTATTTGTCTCGGCATATTCTTGGCGGCAATCCTGACCGCAGCCGCCGCTATTGCGGGATCTGAGGCAAGAGACATGACAACACCGGGCACCACCATCCCTGCCCTGACACATCCGCTGCATTCCGAAGTAGGCAAATAAGTTCTTTGGGTCCAGGTTGATGCCACCAGCGCGTTGACACCGATCAAGGCCATGAACAGGACCTCCAGATACAGTCATCCGGTCTGGAGGTTCCAAGCGCAATGCCATAAGGACCTCCTGTTAAAATACTTGAGAAACAGGAAATTAGGCCATGGCCATTGCCAACGGACAAAAGTGGATCGATAAAGAAGTCAGTTTTTCGGAGGCTGCCATGGACATCGATCTTTCTCTTTCGGCTGATACCGTACGGATGCTGGCGCAAAAGGCCCGCGCGGTTGCAGAAACCTCTGCCGATACGTTTGAAGATGGCCATGAAGGGGACGTCGAGTTTGACGCCGACACCCTTGAAGAAGCTCATGGCCACGACGGTCTGGCAGAAGAAGAAAGCGACAACCTCTCCGATGAGGAATTGCGTGAGCTCTTGGAAGATCTGAACGTCGACGAAGCTGCCGAGCTTGTCGCCATAACCTGGATCGGCCGGGGGGATTTCGAGGCAGAAGACTTTTCGCAAGCAGTTCAAGAAGCCAAGGATCGGGCAGTCGGCTCAACCGCTTCCTATCTGCTTGGCATGCCGATGCTCGCGGATCACCTGGAAGCCGGTCTGGATTCCCTTTCCCTGTAAGCCCTCCCCGCCAGAAAACCTTTCGGCAGGCCAGCGGCTTGGCCCATGTCAATCCGTATTCCTGGTCCTTTTCGAGCAGTCCACAGCTTGGCGTTTTCCTTGGGAAAACACCTTTAGATATTGTTTACCATCTTTTCGCCGCGGGATTTATGCAGCAACCTCAGGCGCAGTGGTGGTGATCAAGGGGTGGTGTGAATGCTGCGTGATCCGGTCAATCAGGAAATCTTTGCGACGCAGAGACCGTCACCCTGGCCGTTCGTTGGGGCGATATTCGGGGCGGCCGCACTGGTCACGACTTTGATCATGGCATTCAACAGTTAGGGTTGCCTCGGTCGAACACTCCGAGCAACTTGCATCTCCAGCCCTTCAGATAATTGGTCATGGACAAACGTTAACCGGAAGCCATGACACAACCCTCATTCAACAGCCCATCAGGCAACATGCCCCGGACAGAGACCGGCCGCCTTGCCGTTCTTGATTTGGTCCGCGGCGTGGCAATTGTTGCCATGGCGATCTACCATTTTTCTTGGGATCTTTCGTGGTTTGCCTTAGTTGACTGGGATGTCGGAGGGGCTCCAAGTTGGCGCGCATTTGCCGTCTCGATCGCCGCCAGCTTCATGATCCTGGTTGGGATCAGCCTGGACCTCGCGCATCATAAGGAGATCCGTTGGCGCTCCTTCTGGAAACGCTTTGCGCTTATCGCCGCTTCCGCAGCCTGTGTGTCGATCGGCACCTACTTTGCCTTTGGAGACAGCTTTGTCCGGTTCGGCATTCTGCATTGTATTGCTGTTTCGAGTCTGATCGCTCTACCGTTCACGCGAATGCCATTGGTCTACGCTCTGGTTGCTAGCGCAGTCATCCTGACACTGCCGAACTGGGCATCCTCGAGTGTGTTTGATGGTGATATGTGGATCTGGACAGGCCTTGGCACCCCGGCTATGCCCAGCGTCGATTATGTCCCTCTCGCGCCGTGGACCGGAGCAACACTGTTAGGTGTGGCGCTGTCAAAGGCCATTCGCCGATCCGCCGCCATGGAACGCCTCAAACAGATGGAATTCTGTAGTCTATCAGGCCGGGCGCTCAGATGGATGGGCCGCCATTCCCTGCCAATCTATCTTCTGCATCAACCGCTTCTTTATGGTCTGGTTTGGAGTGTTACGCTTCTGGGCCCAAACATGGACCGAACCAGCCGCAGCTTTCAGACCAATTGTGCGCAAAGCTGCGCAACAAGCATCGGGAACGAGGCACTTTGCGTTGCCGCATGCCGATGCACGCTTGATGGCTTGAAATCAGAAAACATCTGGCAACCGCTGCTCGGCAGCCCCCAGGACCCGGATTTGCAAACACGCATGAACCAGCTTTACAGCGCCTGCCTCTCAGCCCCTGGAACCGATACGATCAATTAGACAGTACAGTGACGTCGTATACGTCTCCTATACCGGTTTCTGTTTCAGGGCACGGGCCGCGCGTTCAAGAGCAAAGGGTCCGAATGTCGCCGGGTCACGCCTGTCAATAAGCTGAACAACCGCCCATAGAGCTGAAATGGCGTCACACCGCGCTTTCATGGCCTCCAAAGCGGCCCGGTTAATGTGTTGGTGTTGTCCGGATTCGTAAGCATTCAAAAACCGCCGCTCATCATCCGCATCAAATCCGATTTCCTGGATGGCATAAGCAAGATCCCAACAAGGGTCCGCCATGCCGGAAAATTCCCAATCGATCAGCCACAGACGGTTGTTGGCCAGCAGGCAGTTGCCTTCAGACAAGTCTCCATGGCTCGGCACCAGCACCGGTTGGTTTTGCACCCCCACATCTGCCATCAGCCGTTCGAGCTTAGGGACGATCGCCGAAACATCCTTCGACAGCGACATTTCTGGATAGCTATCAAGTGCCTCAGAGATCCGTTTCCGAAGCGCCGCATATGTCTTGTGCGGATTGATCTCCCCCTCAAACCGCAGCTTTGAATTATGGAGCCGGGCGAGCTCTTGTCCAAGCTTGTCCGGAAAGTCTGTTTTCCCGGCCAGCCTGGTTTCAAGAGCCCGCGTAAGCAATAGTCCGCTGTCTGGATCCATGAACACGGGTGGAACGGCAACGCCCAGATCAGCGGCCAATTGCAAATTGTGGGACTCTGCAAACCGATCAACCAGTGCTTCAGATCCGGCCTGACCGATACGCAGAAAGAACACGCCCTTCTGGGCCGTGATCCGCAAAACCTGATTGCTCAGACCATCCTTCCGCTCTGCAGACAGAACCTCTCCAAGAACAGCCCGGAGGTCCGGATTGCTCTGCATAACCTTATCCAAAACCGTTGATTGGCCGGCTGGTGTCATTATGGAGGAATGTGGCAAGAAGAGCCTTTGACGTCTGACCGTAGAACTGAACGAGGACCCATGCAGGATATCCCCGCGCCCCATATCATCATCACCTATTGCCGCCAATGCAATTGGCTGCTGCGCTCTGCCTGGATGGCGCAGGAAATCCTGTCGACTTTTTCTGAAGAAGTGGGCGCCGTCACCCTCGTTCCCGGCACAGGCGGAACTTTCACCATCAAATGTGACGGCACTCCGGTTTGGAACAGAAAAACCGACGGCGGGTTTCCGGAAGCCAAAATCCTGAAACAACGGCTTCGCGACTTGCTGTGGCCGGACAAGGATCTTGGGCACTCGGACACAACCAGCAGCCGGAAATAGGAAATTCGCGCTTGGGTAGAAACCCGTACACCAGAAAAACTCGTCAAATACGCAGCAAAATTGCGTAAAATTCGGATCTTGTTAAATCCATTCCGGCACACTTGCAGGCGTTTTCAGACTGGACTGGGGCCCGCCCAATGCGCTTGCCGAATATGTCGTTCTTGAACTGGCCGATCAAAACACAACTTCAGATCGGCTTTGGTGCAATGCTCTTGTGCTCCGTCGGTGTTGGTGCCGGCGGATACCTGGCCGCAAGCCAGGTTCAAGAGTCCGTCACGACTTCAAAAGCGGCAAGTGATCTTCTGGGAGATATCCCGCCACTGCTTACAGGCGCAGAAGCATTCGGGCGCAACGGCACTGAGCAGACGGCCAATGTGGTTGAAGCGAGCATCGACAACTTATCTGCAAGCAGCGACGAACTGGCCCGAAACAAACCAGAGGCCGCCCAGCGCCTGACCCTTTCCGTGAGCGAGTTGGAAGAAAGCTTCCGCAACCTGAAAACCACGCGAAGCGCGCGTGATGAAGCAATTGCAAATCTTGATGTTTTGACATCTGGCTTGGTCGAAACGACCAACGAGGTGTTTGAACAGTACAAGGCGCTGGAAGCTTACCGCCTTGGTCTTGCTCTCAACAACGAAGGCAAGATGAACAACCTTTCCAAGGTCGCCCCGCGTCTTGCGGACATGCGGATCGCCGCGATCGTTCTGGCGCAGGAAACCAAAGCCTTTGTCAACGCACCGGACAAGGCAAACGCCAAAGCCCTTTCTGAGCGTGTCAAGGCGCTGGACAAGGACGCAAAAGCTGTCCGGCGTACAGTGAAGACAAAAACGCTCAGAGCCTCCGTCAAGGATCTCACCAAGGCGGGCAAAGCGTTTGAAAAACAAATCAAAGCGCACCTAAAGGCTGGTGCCAGCGACGGGACCGCAGCGGTTTGGTCGGAAACCTTCCAGCCGGCTGTTGAACAACTCGTCGGCCTGACAACAACCATCATTACAGAAGCTGAAGCTCCGATTGAGGAGCTGACAGCGGAATTGCGTGGATTCGACAAAGCAACCGCGGACATCGCGCTCCTCTCCAATTTCACGCAAGGCGTGGCCCGCAATGTCCTTGGCGTGCGCAGTGCATATGCGGAGTACCTGACCACGTCCTCAGAAGCATCGAGTGCCGCCTTCCAGACTTATCTCGGCGAAACCGAAACCCAGCTGGACGCTCTGGAAGGCATTCGCCAGTCATCCCTTCAATCCACATCTGACAAGGCCTTTCTGGATCTTTTGAACGGGCCTTTGAACACGCTTGTGACAGCCGGAGGTGAAGCGCTGCCGGTCCTGCGCTCAACCTTTGCGGATGTCGTCACGAACAGCGATGCACAGAAGGCCGGGCAAGCCCAATTTGCAACTGCAGCTTCGGCGCTGAGCGAACAGGCAAGCACCATAAGCCGCGCCGCGGGCCTGACCGCCGTCTCCTCCGCCGCCACCGCCCGGACACAGATTTCCGTCGCCTTGCTGGTGGCATTGGTCATTGGCGTTGGTTTTGTCGTGCTCTTGTCAGGCGCCATCATTCGTCCGCTCCGGTCCCTCACCAACGCCATGCGCCAATTGCAAGAGGGTCAAACCGACCTCGACCTGGCCGCCAATAGCCGAAAAGACGAAATCGGAGACATGGCCCGCGCGGTCGGCACATTCCGGGATCGCGAAGTGGAGCGTGTCGCACTGGAGCAACAGACCCAGCGCGATGCAGAAACCGCGCTCAAACGCCAGCAGTCTGTCGATGCACTGGTTACCGAGTTCAGAGCTGATATTGAAGCCGCCCTGACCTCCGTCAATGGCAACATGCGGCAGCTCGAAGACACGGCCGAACATCTTACTGGTATTGCCCGCTCGACAACGGACAAAAGCGAAAACGTCAGCCATGCCTCAAGCCAGGCAAGTGACAACGTCCAGACGATTGCGGCTGCAACGGAGGAACTTTCAGCCTCCGTCCAAGAAGCCGGGCGGCAAGTCAACGCCACCCTCGGCCGAGTTGAAGACGTGACCCAAGCGACCCGGACGTCCAATGATCAGATCAAGGGATTGTCGGCCGCAGCTGAACGGATCGGTGCCGTGATCCAACTCATTCAGGATATTGCGGAACAAACCAACCTTCTGGCTCTCAACGCGACAATTGAAGCCGCACGCGCCGGCGATGCAGGCAAAGGCTTTGCCGTGGTCGCCGCGGAAGTCAAAGAACTGGCGACGCAGACGTCGAAGGCAACCGATGAGATTTCCGGTCAGGTCTCGGAAATCCAAGGTTCCACAGAAGCCGTCGTGGCAGCGATTACAGAAATCATGACCATGATGGACGAGGTCAACGAAACCGCAGCTGCCATGGCAGCATCCGTCGAGCAGCAGGCTGGTGCCACTTCCGAGATCTCTTCCGGAGTGACACAGGCAGCCGGTCAAACGGCCAGCGTTTCGGAAACAATCGGAGATCTTTCCCGCGGCTCCGGTGAAACCAGCCAGTCCGCCGCACAGGTTGAATCCATCGCGGATGAGGCCACTCGGGAACTCGATGGTGTCACTCAACGGATTGACAGGTTCCTCAAGGACGTCGCAGCGGCTTGATAGCCTGCGCAAATATATCTTTAACTCCCGCATCGCCGGAAGCGCAACGCTCTGCAAATCGGGCAAACAATAGGAGAGGTGGTAAAAACATCCTCCGTTCCGACACGAAATTCTATCATTTCTGAGCGGGCACCGCTCTCTCATCAGATGCTGGATCTCGCTTCGCCGAGTCCAAATGACACAAACACCGGTCGGATTTGATTGATCGCTCAATCAAAATAACGGACAAGTTTCTTTCATGACCTTTCGTAAGCTCGGAGAAACAATATGGCCGAACAGAAAAACATCCTGATATTGATGGTCGATCAGCTGAACGGCACCTTGTTTCCCGACGGGCCGGCGGATTTCCTGCACGCTCCAAATCTGAAGGCACTTGCCGAGCGTTCTGTCCGGTTTCAAAACAGCTACACGGCCTCTCCGCTGTGCGCCCCGGGGCGGGCCAGTTTCATGTCCGGTCAGTTGCCGCGCAGGACCGGTGTTTATGACAACGCCGCAGAGTTTGCATCCGACATTCCGACCTACGCGCACCATCTGCGGCGGGCGGGCTACACCACGTGCCTGTCGGGCAAGATGCACTTCGTCGGACCCGACCAAATGCACGGCTTCGAGGAGCGTCTGACCACCGACATCTACCCGGCCGATTTCGGCTGGACACCGGATTACCGCAAACCGGGAGAGCGGATTGACTGGTGGTATCACAACATGGGGTCCGTCACCGGCGCCGGCGTTTCGGAAATCTCCAACCAGATGGAGTATGACGACGACGTCGCCTTTCAGGCGATACGCAAGATCTATGATTACGGCCGCGGCAAATACGACCGCCCTTTCTGCCTGACGGTCAGTTTCACCCATCCGCATGACCCTTATGTCGCCCGCAAGAAATACTGGGATCTCTATGAGGACTGCGATCAGCTGTTGCCGGAGGTTCCGGCCAAGGCTTATGAGGATCACGATCCGCATTCCAAACGGATCTTCGATGCCAATGATTGGCGCAGCTTTAACATTACCAAAGATGACATCCACCGCTCGCGCCGGGCCTATTTCGCCAACATCTCTTATCTCGATGACAAGATTGGCGAAATCCTGGCAGCCCTTGAGGCCATGGATCTGGCGGACGACACCACAATCCTTTTCGTTTCCGATCACGGCGATATGCTCGGCGAGCGCGGCCTGTGGTTCAAGATGACCTTCTTCGAAGGGTCTTCCCGTGTGCCCTTGATGATCTGCGACAAGGACCTGTCACCCCATCTGGAAACCGCCCCCGTCAGCACCCTCGATGTCCTGCCGACGGTCTGCGATCTCGCCGGCATCGACATGAGCGAGATCATGCCCTGGACGGACGGCACCAGCCTTGTCCCATTGGCCAAAGGCGCGGCTCGGGCCGAACCGGTACTCATGGAATACGCCGCCGAAGCCTCCTACGCGCCTCTGGTCGGCATCCGGGAGGGGAATTGGAAATACATCCATTGCGACCTCGATCCGCCCCAGTTGTTCAACCTCGCGGACGACCCCAACGAACAGACCAATCTGGCCGATGATCCGACCCATGCAGAGGTCGCTGCGTCGTTCGCAACAAAGATCGGAGAAAAGTGGGACATGTCCGCCTTTGACGCCGAGGTCCGCCAATCGCAAGCCCGCCGCTGGATCGTCTACGAAGCCCTGCGCAACGGCGCCTATTTCCCCTGGGACTACCAGCCCCTCCAAAAAGCCTCAGAGCGCTACATGCGCAACCACATGGACCTCAACGAAGTCGAAGACGGCCAGCGGTATCCAAGGGGTGAGTGAGGGCGGCTTCCTGACACCCTTCTGTCAGGAGACTGGCAAGAAGTCTGAGAAACTGGAACAAAGCCGCAACGCAGGGGTTTTCTCGGCCGGAGAGTCGGACCATATTGCAGCCCATGAGCAAACGTCCCCCGAAATCCTCCGCTGAAGATCCGACAACGCCTGCCCCGCAAACGCCGGACGGTTTCGGCGAAGCGCCCCAAAAACCTCTGTCCGGCGCGCCCCTGTCCGGGTCGATATCCGACTGGGCAGCTGAGATTGCCGAGGAAGCAGAGAAGCCGACGCCCCCCTCCAAATCCAAGATCAAGGACCCGTCGAAGCTCGCAGAGCTGGCACCTGGCGCGCCCGGCTCGTCCACGCGCACGGCCCGGACTTCCTCGAAGGAGCGCGAGCGGGCCGGAGGGGACGGGTCTGTTACCGCCAATGTCGAAGAAGGCCGCAAGGCGAAGCTGTCGCCCAAGGGCGCGAAGGCACGTGGGACATATCCGGAGCCAAGCGAAGGCAAGGCCGACGGGCCGTCGTCCGGTCAGGACGCGCCCGCGCAGGCCAGCGCTAAAGCGCGTCGGGCCGCGAGCGCAAAAAAGGAGAAACCAGCCAAATCCGCGCGCGGAACAAGTATGGGCAAGGCGGACACGGCGCGCGAGCGGGCTGCCGGGGGTCTCAATCCGGTGGCCGGGCTGGACATGTCGCTGGAGGAGGCCGAGGAACTCGAGGCCAAACTCAAGCAGCACAAAAAGGACAACAAAAAGAAATCCGCCGCCGATGGCCGCTATGGCGAGCTCGGCGGCAAGCAGGGCGCAACCGCGACCGTCGAGGCCCTGTCGGCCCTGATCGAAAGCGGCAACCCGCTGCACAAGAATGGCGAACTCTGGGTGCCACACCGGCCGGACCGGCCGGAAAAATCCGAAGGCGGCGTCCCGATCAACCTGGCCTCCGAGTACGAGCCGAAGGGCGACCAGCCAACCGCGATTGCCGAACTTGTGGGTGGCATCACGTCCGGCGAGCAGACCCAGGTGCTGCTCGGGGTCACCGGCTCGGGCAAGACCTACACCATGGCGCAGGTCATCCAGCGCACCCAGCGCCCGGCCTTGATCTTGGCGCCGAACAAGACGCTGGCGGCCCAGCTTTACGGCGAGTTCAAGAGCTTCTTCCCGGACAACGCGGTCGAGTATTTCGTCTCCTACTACGACTATTATCAGCCGGAGGCCTACGTCCCGCGCACCGACACCTATATCGAGAAGGAAAGCTCGATCAACGAGCAGATCGACCGGATGCGCCACTCTGCCACCCGCGCGCTGCTGGAACGCGATGACGTCATCATCGTCGCTTCCGTCTCCTGCATCTACGGTATCGGCTCGGTCGAGACCTATACGGCGATGACCTTTGCCATTGAGGTCGGCGAGCGCATCGACCAGCGCCAGCTGATCGCCGATCTGGTCGCCCTGCAGTACAAGCGCAACGATGCCGCGTTCCAGCGCGGCACCTTTCGCGTCCGCGGAGACACGATTGAACTCTTTCCAGCGCACTATGAGGACCGGGCGTGGCGGATTTCCCTGTTCGGCGACGAGATCGAACAGATCACCGAGTTCGATCCGCTAACGGGCAAGAAATCCGGCGACATGAAGTCGGTGAAGATCTACGCCAACTCGCACTATGTCACACCGAAGCCCACCCTTCAGCAGGCAACCAAGTCGATCAAGGCCGAACTGAAAGGCCGTCTGGAAGAGCTGAACGCCCATGGCCGCCTGCTGGAAGCCCAGCGGCTGGAACAGCGCACGATCTTCGATCTGGAAATGCTGGAGGCGACCGGGTCCTGCGCGGGCATCGAAAACTATTCACGTTACTTGACCGGGCGCAAGCCGGGCGAACCGCCCCCCACCCTGTTCGAATATCTACCGGACAACGCCCTCGTCTTCGCCGACGAGAGCCACGTGACCATTCCGCAGATCGGCGCCATGTACCGGGGCGACTTCAGGCGCAAGGCGACGCTGGCCGAATACGGCTTCCGCCTGCCGTCCTGCATGGACAACCGGCCGCTGCGCTTTGAGGAATGGAACGCCATGCGGCCGCAATCCGTTGCGGTGTCGGCGACGCCCGGCTCGTGGGAGATGGAAGAGGCGGGCGGCGTCTTCGCCGAACAGGTTATCCGCCCGACCGGCCTGATCGATCCGCCGGTGGAAATCCGGCCTGCCGGCAGCCAGGTCGACGATCTTCTGGGCGAAGTCCGCGAAGTCGCCCAGAAGGGCTACCGCACGCTGGTCACCACGCTTACCAAGCGCATGGCCGAGGACCTGACCGAATATCTCCACGAAAACGGCGTTCGTGTGCGCTACATGCACTCCGACATCGACACGCTGGAGCGCATCGAGATCCTGCGCGACCTGCGTCTGGGCGCCTTCGACGTGCTGGTCGGCATCAACTTGCTGCGCGAGGGCCTCGACATTCCCGAATGCGCGCTGGTTGCGATCCTGGATGCAGACAAGGAAGGCTTTCTGCGCTCCGAGACCTCGCTGATCCAGACCATCGGCCGCGCGGCCCGGAACGTGGACGGCAAGGTCATCCTCTACGCTGACAACATGACCGGCTCCATGGAGCGGGCGATTGCCGAGACCAACCGCCGCCGCGACAAGCAGCTCGCCTACAATACAGAGCACGGCATCACGCCGGAAAGCGTCAAGCGCTCCATCGGCGACATCATGCAAAGCGTCTACGAGCAGGACCATGTTACGGTCGATGCCGGGTTCGCCGAGGAAGGCTCGCTGGTCGGCCACAATCTTGCAGCGCATATCTCGGATCTGGAAAAACAGATGCGCGATGCCGCCGCCGATCTCGATTTTGAGACGGCCGCCCGCCTGCGCGACGAGGTCAAGCGCCTGCAGGAAACCGAACTGGCCGTCGCCGACGACGCCATGGCCCGGCAATCCAATGTCGACCAAAAAACCGGCGGCTACCAGGGCGACAAGAAATTCGGCGCCGGCGGCACCAAGGAAGGCGCCTCCGGCAAGAAGAAGGAAACGGCGAAGGACCGAGCAGCCAAAGCCAAATCAAAGGTTCACAAGCCGAGCCTCGACGAAATGACCGTCGGCCGCACGGAAGTCCCACAGACCAAAGGGCCTCTGCCGCAAAAACCAACGCCGATTGTTCAAGCCGAAGACGCCCCGCATCTTTCCCCGCGCGGCAAGATCGGCGCTGGGTCTTATGAAGATCCGGCAGACGAAAAGAAGCGGCGGGGAAGACCGAAGAAGAGTGGGCGGCCGGGGCGGTAGCATACCTCTCAGCGATCATCCCCGCCTTGTGCGGGGATCCAATCCACCGCTCGGCATTGGCCAGAGCATCGAGCGTTTTTATTGAAACTCCCGCTGATCTAGAGAACAGCTTGAGGGTCGGCCGGGCCGCTGCGCAGTCTCCCTTTCTCAGCCCTCAGGTTCCAATGGATCCCCGCGCATGTAAATTTCACGGGGCGGGTATGACGCCGGTGGGTTGGGTTTTGGCCGCACATTATCTTAGCTTCTCTGGAAACGAGTAGGACCCGGATCGGGTCCGGGGTGATGGTAGAGAGTGTGGCCGGGCGGTGCCTATCCATTGTCGTTCTACGGATATGGGGACCCGGAAACTCGCTCCACAGTGACGGCTGGGCGTGTGGCAAGGCCTCGCCACCCACTCCGGCATCCTCGGGCGTGACCCGAGGATCCATGCGGTTCATTCGTCACAAGCACTGCTGATCGGGTGAGCACCTCACCGCTTGGATCCCCGATCAAGTCGGGGATGACGGCAGAGGATGTGGCGAGGACGTGCCTTCTACGCCGTCCCGGCCTCCGAGCCGGGACCAAGGGGAAGGCCCTCTGGATCGGGTCGCGGACAAGCTACCCAGGTCAGAGACCAACGCTAGTGAAACAGGTCCCGGATCAAGTCCGGGACGGCAAGTGCGATCCCTCCTGACACAAAGAAATCTTATCCACGCCTCTTGCCCCTGCCCGTATACTTCTTGCGTGCCGGCTCACTTGGGCTTTCCGGGGGACCGTCCCGCAGAAGGGAGCAGGCCGGGCCGGTCTGGGCCGGCGGGGTAGATCAGCGGGCGTTAAATCGCGATCGATTGAACACCCAAAGCTGATCGCTTCTAAAGTGGCCAAGCATCTTTGGGCGTTTTCAACAAAATGCCCGATGCTCTAGCGATCCGCGCACCGGACAAGGATCCGGGCGAGACGGCGGCAGGCAGTTGCCGCCGCGCCTCAAAAACGCCGGCGACTGTGGAGGGCTCATCACTGAACCTGAAGTTCGTCTCAGTTTCCAGCCTGCTCAGAACAAACTTCAGCTTCAAAAAGTGACAAGCAAGCATATGTTTCTAATGTGGTTTTCGAATTTGAGATTCGCTACGGAAGACGCCAACTTGATAAGGCGAATTTCAAATTCACCAAACTAGGTGCTCACCTGACACGGGAACACGAGACAATTCTCCCGCTGGTCCGTTGAAGAGCAAGCCAGATCCTCCTGAAGGCCCGGGCGGGGCGGACCAGCCTTTGCCGGACAAACGTATTTTTACATCTGCTGCGCAGGCAAGGCCTGACACGCCTCGCCACTCCTGTGACCAACGGCAAGCATCTTGAGCAAAACGCCGGAGGAACATCTCGCGGCGGGCTTTTTGTTGCAGGGCTATATTGCCGGAAAAACTCAGCAGATCGACCGGCCAAAACCAAGAACGCATGTGGGATCTGCGCGGCACCGTCTCTGCCGCGATGCCCCCAAGCCAACCTCTTCTGATCAGACGGTGGTAAGCCGCAGACAGACAGCCGCTGTCTATTTCCCCTTCGGCTTGCTGCCAGCTTCTGCCAGCCGGCTGACTTCCTGTTCAAGGCGGGCCTTCTTCAATTTTTCGGTCTTGATCCGGCGAGCTTCGGTTTCAGCATGCGCCAAATCCTGCGCTGCCTTTTTGGTGATTTCGGCTTTGGTCACCGGTGTCTGCGGGACCGCCTTGAAAAGGCTGTCCTTGTCCATTCGCTTTGGCATGTTTCCCGGATCCTTCCGGTGCGAGAAAACAAAAAGGCCGGAGCAAGAATGCTCCGGCCTTCAATGGTCTTATCAGGGTCGCGCCGCGGGTCCCGTGGACGCACCGCACGATCAGAACTTATCAGGCAGCGGACAGGTTGTCGGCTGCAGACTTGCCGGAGCGGCGGTCCTGAACAACTTCGAAGCTGACCTTGTCACCTTCGTTCAAAGTTGCCAAGCCGGCGCGCTCAACAGCGGAGATGTGGACGAACACGTCGTTGCTGCCATCTTCCGGCTGAATGAAGCCGTAGCCTTTGGTGGAGTTGAAGAATTTAACTGTACCGATGGTCATAACGATGCCCTTTCAATCGGTCATAGAAGAATGCCCGTTCCACAATGCGCGGTCCGTGCGTGAAGTCGACGTTGAGAGGGAAGATCGTTCAGTTCACAGTCGCCTGCGCAGATACAAAGTTCGTCAGCAATATCGATAACAGTTTCTATAGCGGAGAATTGCGGTTTAATAAAGGCAAAAACGGCGTGCACCTCAACTATTTGCATCGGGCCGGACAATCTGGGGAAATTTGCCCAGGGCACATGGTCTGACGCAAATCCAATCCGGTTGACGTTTACGATCATGTGAACGGCCAAAAAAACGCCCCTGAACAGATCCCGCAACGTAAAAACTGTGTTTCAGATTACAGCGATTGTTAACACCCGCGCTATACTCAGTAAAAGACACGCGCAGGCGCGGGCATGACGCCCTCATCGGGAAGAAAAGACGCGTTGCCGGGTTCATACAACGGTGCAACCCGAACCATCAGCAGACTTAACCGGACCAAGACATGTCATTTGAAGCGAACGACGACAGTTATCCAGGACAGGCCGTTGCCTTTATTGTCGCCACCTGGGGCAGCCAGTCTTTTGTCAGTTCCGGTGTTCTTGTCGGGCGCAACGACGTTCTCACCGCCAGCCACTCCATCTACGACACGACGCTCGGCGGATTGGCGGATGAGGTGAAGATCTATTTCTCCTACGACCCGGATGAGTCCAATCCGACCTTCTATACGCCCGCCTATTACAACTATTATACCGATTTCGACCCCGATAATGACGGGCTGATCTACAGCGGCGACAATCAGGCCTTTACGCTCGGCGGGGCGGAGAAAGATATCGCTCTCCTCTCTCTCAGCGAGGCTGCTGGCGATATCTATGGCTGGTTCGGGATCAACTACAGCTACACGGGCGGAAATGTCAGCGTGTTCGGATTTCCGGGGCGCTACGATAACAACCTGACCTTCGACAGCGGCTATGCCTACAAGGATGTCGTCGACAACTATGTCGACACCGGTTTCCTGGAAATCAATTCAGGCAACAGTGGCGGTCCGATCTTCACCGGCAGCGGCAGCGACGTCAGTGTGGTCGGCATTGTCTCGACCAGCGCGGCCGCGGCGTCGGTTGCCGGGCACGAAAACTGGCTGACATCCAACATCGCCAGCAACGACGTTTACATGGACACAACGACGACAACGACGCCGGTCGTGACCACCGTTGAGAATGCAATCTACCGATTTTTTAACACAGACACCGGGACGCATTTCTATACCGCCAGCTCAGCGGAACGGGATACTGTCATCGCCAACGCGTCCTCCTTCTCTTACGAAGGGGTGGCATTTCTGTCCGCAAACTCCAGCACGGACCTGTCCAGCCTTGTAAACGTCTACCGCTTTTACAACACCCAGACCGGAACGCACTTTTACACATCGAGCGAAGCCGAACGGGAAGACGTCACCAACAATAATGCAGCCTTTGTCTACGAGGGAATTGCATATCAGGCCTATGCTGGTGATACGGCAAGCAGCACTGCGCTGTACCGGTTCTTCAACACCGAGACCGGCAACCATTTCTACACTGCGGTTGATGCAGAAAGAGACAGCGTCCAGACGATGGGTCAGTTCAGTTACGAAGGCATCGCCTACTACGTCGACATTGCCTGACGATCGGCGGCCTATGTAACTCTCCTTTATTTTGGCGGTGGCCTCTCGCGCTTTTCGCCCGAAATGCAAGGCGCAGCCTTGTGCGTTCGCATGTTAACCATTCGAGAACTTTGGCTAAAATGCCGGGGATATCCTTCTTTTTAAGGTAACACTGACCGGTGTAATGTGGGCTTCACCGTCTGAGTCGTTGTACGGCCCCTCCAATTGGGTTAAAAAAGGCTTAATGTATTGCGTATCCCGCGAGACCAATGACGTTCGCGGCACTTCAGGAGCACGGAATGGGCATTTTCTCGAAATCCTCGCGCCCCGGCGAAGGCCTGGACCAGAAGATCGAGACCGTAACGGAACAGATATCGGAGCAGGACACGTCTTCCAACGTGGAACAGCTGTCGCCGTTCGCCTTGAGAATGCAGGAAAAGATGAACCAGCTGGATGGCCTGAAAGGCCGTGTTGGCGGGCTCACCCAGACCTTTGACCAGATGGCCGCGTTCGCTGCGGAAAGCCAGACCAGCATCCGCATGATGGCTGAATACATCGAGAGCTCACGCGCCAGCGTTGAGACCGAGGTCCGGCTGAAATCCGAAAACGCCAAAATTTCTACCGACCTTCTGGACGCTGAGCACAAGGTGAAGACGCTCACCACCCAGCTGGAGGACGCACAGGCGGAGGTCCACTCGCTGCGCAAGCGCTCGACGGAGACCCGCACGGCGCTGGAAACGGCTCGGAACGACATCGTCACGATCCGTGACAACAACAAAAAGATCAACGAAGAGTACCGCCAGCAGAGCGCGAAACTGGTCGACGCCAATGCTCAAATTGCGGACCTCTCTGGCAAGCTGAACGATCTCAAAGCCAAGTTTGAGACCCTGGAGAAGCACTCGGAAAGCCTGAGTTCGGATCTTGAGGCCGTCAAGCACCGCGAGAAGGAACTGCAGCAGAATCTCTCCGAGAGCGCCAAGCTGTTGGAAGAGGAAATCCGCAAAAACAACCAGGCATCCAGCGAACTTGAAGCTGCCAAGCGCGAACTGATTGACTTCCGAAACGACAACATAGATCTGAAGTCGCATCTTGATGTCGCCAATCAGGAGCTTGTCTACGCCAAGTCCCGTTTGGAAGAAGAACAGCGCAAACACGACAATGAAGTCTACGCACTGAACGCCGAGATTGAGAACCTCTCCTCGCAGCGCCGGATTGGCGCCCAGTCCTTGCAGGAAATGGCCCGCGAGAATTCGACAATCAAGGAGCGCAACCGCGAACTCGTCAAGCGGATGCAGGAGATCGAGCACCTACTCGACAGTGCTCAGAAAAACCACGAAAAGGACCGCAACGAGCTTATGGCGACAACAGCCAAGCTGCGTGAGGTCAACCTGCGCTACAACTCCACGCTGACCGATTTGAACCACCAGCGGAACCAGAACCAGAAATTCGCCGACAATCTGGAAGATCTGGTCGATGAAAATAAACGCCTGCAGCGGTACAAGATACAGGTCGACACGGCCAATGAACAGATCGCGCAGCTGAAGACCGTTATTGCCAACTACCAGATGGCGATGGAGGGCCGCGGGCCAGCTGAAGAACTTGGTTTGACCGAGAGTTTTGACCCTGCAGCCGACCTTGGAATTACCGACCCGCTTCCCGTCACGGATGAGGACGATGACCTCCTTGAAAGTGCTGCAAAACCGGACGACGGGAATCCCGATGACGACGGCCCGAGCGGCGGCAACGACAAGGTTGTTAAGCTACGGGACTGATAAACAAGACTACTATCGAAAAACCCGGCATTGAGCCGGGTTTTTTGTTGATTTATTTGAAGCAACCCAGCGATCTTGCCGAAGCACTTTACTCGGGTTCAACGCTAAACTGTAGGGGATATCCAAGACGGCCAGCAGCGTCGATCGCACGGGTGGCTTTTGTTTCGGCCACGTCTTTTGGATAAACTGACACGACACACGCGCCTTTCTGATGCGCTGTCAGCATGACGACATCCGCCTGGGCGCTGTCCAACCGGAATTCACCTTTCAAGATGAGCACAACAAACTCACGGGGGGTGTAGTCGTCATTCAGCAAGACCACTTTATAGAGCTTCGGCTTCTCTGTTTTGGTCCGCTTGCTAAGGCGCAACTTCACATCAGAGTCACTCATGAAATTACCTTTTGGATAGTGTCCACCACCGCATCATATGACCGTCAGACCAGTCCAGGCAGAAGGCATGATCTCGCCCGTGTGCACGGAAGACCAAAATCTGGAACTGCTGCGTGCCCAACACACCGCATTCCACAAACTGTCAACAGTCGCGTTTTTTGCTGTCCAAGCACTATAGAACAGTACTTGCAAAAAACAATTGTGAAGCCGAACCCAGCAATCAGGCCACCAAAGAAAAAGGGCCCCACGCGAACCACGTGGGACCCTTGCCTCTGGTCTGGTTGGCGACCTTTAGGCTGCTGCCACTGTTTTCAGAAAATCGTCAATCCGGGTCGCCAATTGGCGTGTATTTTCAGCAACCTCAGAAGATGTAACAGACACCTCAGATGCCGACTCGGTGGTATCGTCAACGGCAGCTTTCACACCAGTCATGTTTTCACTGATTTCCCTGGTGCCGGAAGCAACTTCCTGGATCGAACTGCTAATTTCTTCAGTCGCAGCCCCCTGCTGTTCCAATGCTTCGGTGATGGAGTTGGTAAATTCGTTCACACGCTCCATGATGGTCGCAATCTCTTCAATTGCTGCTACCGAGTCTGCCGATGCGCCCTGGATAGCGTTGATCTGAGCAGAGATTTCTTCCGTCGCTTTCGAGGTCTGCGTTGCCAGCTCTTTGACTTCGGCCGCAACGACTGCGAAGCCCTTGCCCGCTTCACCTGCACGTGCTGCCTCAATGGTAGCATTCAATGCCAGAAGGTTTGTCTGTTCAGCAATTTCCTGGATCAGCTGCAAAACCGCGCCAATTTTCTGGGCCGACGCCGCAAGACTTGCAACCTGCTCATTGGCAGAAGTCGCTTTGTCATTGGCCGTCGAGACAACTTCGCTCGTCTCGCCGATCTGCCGGGAAATCTCCCCGATGGAGGCGGACAGTTCTTCGGAAGCCGATGCGACCGTTTGAACACTCGCGTAAGCCTGTTCGGTTGCCGCAGCGACTGAAGCTGTCCGTTCGGTATTGGTGGTCGAAAGGTCCATCAAAATCCCGGAAATATTGGCCATGCTGTCGGTGGAATGCGAGACGGGCTCCAACAGGCGCTGACTGTCGTCACGGAAGCTTGAAATCATCTCATCGAGCGCGGTCTGGCGGCGGCGCTCATTCTCGATGTTCAGTTGCTGCTCCTGTTCCAGCTCGCGCTGACGAAGGCCGTTATCCCGGAAAATCTCGACCGTACGGGCCATCTGACCCATTTCATCGACACGCTCGACATAGGGGATGGCAATATCGTAGTTGCCGCTCGAAAGCGTTCCCATTGTGTCGGACAAAGTTCCAATCTGACCGGTAATCCGGCGAATCAAAGCAACCAGCACCAAGGACACAGCAAGGATCGCAATCACTGTAATAACCAGCGCTGTCATCAACGCTTCGCTGCGTGCAGTGTTGATCGCAGAGATGTCGAACGCCACGTACATCATACCGAGCTTTTCGACGGAATCACCATCTCCGCGCGTAATCGGCTTGATACCTATTTCATAGTTGTAGTCGGAGAAGAAAGTTGTCGTTGCTGCCGCGTCTTCACCACGCAGTTCCTCAGGGATGAGACCAATCAGTTCTTCATTGACCGCCTTCTCATCTCGGATCAGTGAGGCAAAAACGTCGCCATTTTTTTCCTGCACAATAGCCCAGGAAAAATTCGGATTATCGAGGAAAGGCGAAAGCAGCGTATTGGCGAGGTCCTGATCAAAATCCCAAATCGCATTGCCCAGAGCCTGGTTGGTCAGGTTGGCACTCATGCTGATTTGCTGTTCAAAAGCTTGCTGCACAGCTGCAACACGTTGAGAGGATGTGATGTAGGCGAAGGCGATAAACGCCACCGCTACCACGGCCACGATTGGTACAGTCGTGGTGAATTTCACTGATTGCCAGAACTTCATAATCTTCCCCTATAAGGTTCGGAAGAGATATAACGGAAGACTGCAAATTTTCTCTTAATCGAACGCAGCCAAACACTCCTTCAACAAGACAAAACTCCTGCGAATATTGGGAAAATATGCAAGGGTATTGGTGGACATTGTATTGTTCTGAAGAAAAAGCTAACGGATCAAAACTACGGTCACTTCAGCAATCACCCAGCCAATTTCAGCGAATAGCCGGCAGCGGCCGGCAATCCATAATCCTACGTACTTCGTACACCGGGGGATCCAACAAGGAGGCCGGTGTGCAAATTCAGCAAAGATATCCCTGGACCAAACGTATCCTTATTGCGGTGGCTTTGTGTACCGCAATCATGTTTTCCTTCGGTTCGGGCCCAGCTCATGCAGATTTGGGCGCTGCCGCAAGGTCTGTCCCTTCGGCGAGCCTAGTTGGAGAAGGCCGCATGAAGTTTCTTGGCTTCAACGTCTTCGATGCTGAGCTTTACGCACCAAACGGGGTGTATTCTTCGTCCAATCCATTTGCTCTGCGGCTCACCTATCTGCGCAATTTCAAAGGCAAAGCAATTGCCGAAAAATCCGCAGAGGAAATGGCCAAACAGGGGGTTTCCAAGGCTCAACTGGACGGCTGGACCAAGCAGATGACAGCGATTTTCCCCAATGTGTCTTCCGGTCAGTCCATAACTGGGGTCCGCACCGCGTCTGGAAGCAGTGTTTTCTATCTCGGCAACAAAGAGATCGGCACAATCGCGGACCCAGCTTTCACAAAACATTTTTTTGACATTTGGCTTGGCAGCAACACCCAAAACCCGCGGTTGCGCGCGAAATTGGTCGGCGCCGGCTCTTGACGATCTCCGAGCAGACAGCAACCGAGACCGGGCGAACTGTGAACCTGGCGACTAGCGGACAGACTTCTGGCCGGATTACGACGCGGTCCATCCTGGTCTATGGCGCATTGGCATTCCCTCTGTCCTTCGCCGGTCTGCCGATTTATCTGCATGCGCCTGACTTCTATGCCGTCACACTGGGTCAGTCCCTTGCAAGCCTTGGCGTCGTCCTCCTGGCCCTACGGTTGATTGACGCGTTTCAAGATCCGTTCATCGGCAGCATAAGTGACCGGCTCCACTCGCACCGGCCAAAAATCCTGGCTGTGGGAACTGTAATGTTGGGCATTGGTTTCTGGATGCTGTTTCATCCACTAACCTCTGCACCACTCCCATGGTTTGCGTTATCGGTTCTTATCTGCACCACCGGATTTTCGATCGTCACGATCAACCTTCAAACCCTGGGTGGCTTATGGGAGTCGCGCCCTCAAGACCGTACACGGATCACCGGCGGGCGCGAGGCCCTTGGTCTTCTTGGATTGCTTGCAGCCGCCATCACACCAACCCTGCTGACACAATGGGCCGGGCAGGAACAGGCGTTTCATTACCTAACGGTCGCTTACTTGCCGCTTCTTGTTGTCGGCTTGTTGCTTCTGCTTTCATGGATGAAGTCGGCTGAGCTCTCCGCCCCCAAGCAAGCGCATCACCGGCCAAACTGGCTGAGCCTTCTGAAGGACCGCTGGCGGTCAGTATTCTTTTCCCTCGTTCTTTTGAATACCTTCGCCAGCGCAATTCCCGCGGTTCTTGTTCTCTTTTATGTGCGGGACCGGCTCGGCGCGGAGCCTTATACAGGACTGTTTTTGCTAATCTATTTCCTGTCCGGCACCGCATCCATGCCGCTTTGGATCAAATTGGCATCGAAGTTTGGGAAAATCCGAGCTTGGCAACTCTCGCTCGGGCTCGCGATCGTTACGTTCATATGGGCCGTTTTTCTTGGTCGCGGAGATATTGCCGCCTATGCGATTGTGTGCACGCTGTCGGGCCTGGCTCTCGGGGCAGACCTGGCCTTGCCACCTGCCATTCTTGCAGACCACATCGACGCTGATGACCGCCAGACTGATGCATCGCGCCTCTTTTCACTGATGGCGCTGCTTTCCAAGACGTCTCTTGCGGCTGCGACTGGATTGGCCCTGCCGATCCTTGGTGTTTTAGGCTATGTACCGGGGGGAGACATGACGCCGAGACTGGATTGGGTCCTAAGCCTCACATATGCAGCCCTCCCCTGCGCCTTGAAACTGGCTGCCCTCGGGGGTTTAATTTGGGCACAGGACATACTGACAAAAAACAAGTCCGCTGTGTCTTGAACCGTTCCTTGCCCCTGCTCTCAGGATTGAAACATGTCCGTACGGCCACCGCAGATCCTTCACAAACCGAAGAATGATGAAGATCCGCTGTCACAGGCCCTACAGAACGAGATTCTCAACGAGAAAGCCGCAACGCTGTTCCGGCTGCAGAAGCGGCTCGAGACTGCCTTACGAAAGCTCGACGCCGCAAGGGCGGACGCAGAATCCACAGAGGAAACAATCTCTCCCCACCTTGCCGAAGCGTGCGAGGCGCTCTGGTATGTCTCGATACAACGGGAGATGTGTGGATTGAGGAACAGCAGGGCTTATTATGATGAACTGTGCGTTCCGCCTGATGTCCGGTTACACATGGGACCAAACATTCGCAAAGGGTCTTGAGGCGGCGGCGCATGCATTACGTACGGGGGCGGACAAGCCTTTGTGATTTGTATCACTTCCTTGTTGATGGCTTGGATGTATGAGGTTCGCAGAGTTGCATCACGCCGGGAAGAGTGTTTTTTTCGCAGCCATAAAACAAAATAATATGCCGCTTTGTAACGTTGCGTAATATACACGGTTACGGACCATTGAAATCCACCACCCGCAATTCGAGGGTGCGATACATTAAGAGCGTTGGCCCCGAGCAAAAACATGAAACGCACCACTGTCGTCCATAGGGTCACCGCTCCCATTGCCATGTTCGCAGTGTTTTTCTGCCTGGGGCATTTACTACCGATCGGTAGTAACCATGGGCTAACAACTTCCGCTCATGCCCAATCGGTGCGGGTGGTCCCGGAAGGCAACCGGTACCGCTCTCAACCGAAGATCCCCTTCGCCTCATCCCGCAGGACCTCAGCCTCCAATTCGTCATACGACGCCAAATTCGAAAAGGTGCTAAGCGTTTTAAGGCGTGACCGGCGGCTCATGTCATCCATCAAACGCGTCGCGAGCCGGTATGGCATTGATCCGATTCACATTGTCGGGGCGATCGTCGGCGAACATACCTACAACTATGACACTCTCGACAGCGCACAGTCCTACTACGTGAAGGCGATGGCTTACGCCGGCATCCGGTTCGACTTTGAGCTCAATGGCGAGCAAGTCGAAACTTTTGTGGAGCGCCCGCAATTTGACAGGTGCCGCAAGGAGCACGTGCAAAAAGCGAGCGACCGGCGCTGGTCCTGTTACGAACAGGTCTGGAACAGCCGCTTTCGCGGCAAAAGCGTCGATGGCGTCCGCTATCCCCGGAAGAACTTCAACGAGGCGTTCTTCCAACCGCTCTATGCAGGCCAAAGCTTCGGTCTCGGTCAGCTGAGCCCGCTGACGGTTCTGAAGATGACCGATCGGGTGGCACGCACCAGCAATTTCCGCAAGTTGAAGTCCACAAATCCGGAAGGCGTCTACAAGGCGACCATGGATCCAAATCAGTCTTTGCACTACATGGCCGCGATCATCCGGGACGCAATCGACGCCTACAAGTCTGTCGGCAAAGTGGACATTTCAAAAAACCCCGGATTGACCGCAACGCTCTACAATCTCGGGGACCCATGGAGCCGTGCCGCCAAGTTCCGCCGCAGCGGCAACTCGTGGCCGCGCGAAAACTATTATGGCTGGCTGGTGAATGACCGGATCGATGAGCTGGAATCATTGCTCTGATCGATCCGGCCGGATGCTCAGGTCAAGAATGGATTGGTCTGGCGCTCGTGGCCGAACGTCGATGCCGGCCCATGCCCTGGCAAGAACGAGATATCGTCTCCAAGCGGAAGAAGCTTTTCAGTGATCGACTTGATCAGCGTCTCGTGACTTCCCCCCGGTAGATCGGTCCGTCCTATGGACCCGGCAAAGAGAACATCACCTGAAATCGCCAGCCGCAACTCCTTGTCGATGAAAACCAGATGGCCTGGTGAATGGCCTGGGCAATGGAGGACGTCGAATTCACGCCCCGCCATTGTCAGGACGTCCCCTTCTTGCATCCATTTGTCGGGTGACACCGGCTTGGCTTCCCCCATTCCAAACTGGGCCGCCTGGTCGGCAACCCGGTCGATCAGGGGTTGATCGGCCTCATGCGGTCCCTCGACAGGAACTGAAAGGCGTTCGGCAAGATCAGCAGCGCCGCCGATGTGATCTATGTGGCCGTGGGTCAGAACAATCTTCTCGACTTTCACGCCTTTCTCTTTGACTGCGGCCATGATGGTGTCGACATCGCCGCCCGGATCAACGACGGCGCCCACCATGGTCGCCGGGTTCCAGATCACGGAGCAGTTCTGCTGGAACCCCGTGACAGGCACAATCATGATCTGGATCGGCGGCATCTCCTCACCCTGGCCAGTCTCTCCTGCCCCGGAATCCGAATTCGACATGTCTTGCGCCACTGTTATCTCCTGGATGAAAGTTATCCTGCCCCTTGTAACAAATACGGGACAAATCGCCAGAGCTGCATGTTTGTAATGGTCCATGGGTTCACCTTGCGGCGTTGATTTCGTAAAAGGTGAGAGGCTCTTGTTGGAAGAGCTAAAGAAATCAGGTTCGGCACCGAATGACGTTACGACTGTTCAGCGCTGTCACGGCAACTCTTCTGGCCCTTGGAATTGCCGGAAGCGCCCAAGCTCAGCCAGGGCGCACAGCGCCGGTGTTCGATACTTGGCTTGTCGATTGCGCAAGCACCGGGGCCTGCTTCTCCTCATCTTTCACCCGGAACCAGTCCGTCTGGGTTGATTTGCGGATTGTCCGGGATTGGCGTGCGGATGCCCAACCGCTGCTGCGGCTGACCACAAACACTGTCCTCCCCCAGACCGGCACACTGCGCTTCGATGTCGACGGGACAACGATAGAATCCCTGCCCATCGAACAATTGCGGGAAATTCAGGCTGCAGTTACATCACCACCCGGTTTCCGGCCGCTGGGCGGCGAAGGCTTCTGGTACCCAACGGGTGCAGTCACATCCACACTGCTTACGGCACTGCAAACAGGGCAAGAACTGACCGTGCACATGCCCAGAGAAGGCAGTGCGGAAACAGTATCCGTTTCCATTCCTCTACAGGGTTTGAAGTCGGGCCTTCTCTGGCTGGACAACCGGCAAAACAGGACAGGAACGGCCTCGGCCATTGTCTCGCCCGGATCTGAGCCTCCGATCAACGCACCGCATGCGCTTCCCATTCTGGCTCCGGAGGAGCTCCCAGCCGAAGTTTCCGCGATTTGGCACGCCAACCGCCTGTGTTCTTCGATCGACCCGACCATTTTTGCCAGCCTGAATGCAGTTCGCGTTCCGCTGGAGGACGGCGCATCCCTTTATATCGTGCCGTGTGGTGCTCCGACGGCCTACAACAGCCCTTATGTCGCGATTTATGCGGGCAAGGATGGGGCTGCACGTCAGGTTCATGTCGCAAGGATGTCTGAAAGCGGTCCAATCGCCACCGATTTGATTTACAATGCCCGTTGGGTGCCAGCCGATCGTCAGTTGATCAGCTACTTTAAAGGGTCCGGCGTTGGCGAATGCGGACTGTGGAACAGATGGGTCTGGAACGGCACCGGATTGGTGTTACTCGAGGAAGCTTCGCGCAAAACGTGTGACAACACGGAGCCAGACTTGTCCAAATGGTCAAACACTTGGCCTCTAAAAAACGCGTCTAAATAACCTTTCCCCTAAGGATTTTCTTGCGATTTTCACAATCGCGCCCTTATGATGTTTCCGCAGCGGATGGAATGGGGTGCGGCAGCTCTACTTCACCCCGATCCTTGAGTTTGGTGAGTGCATCTCGATGTGCTCTCCGATTTAGGCTCGGCCGAAAAGGCGGGTGAGAATTGGCGTTAGTGCCGGAACGGCACGGAAATTAAGGTGATTACGTAATGCACGATGGGGATTCGGACCGGCGGTCGCGTGGTCGGCGCGGCGGCAAGCGCGAGTTTGGCGGTCCGCAAGACTTCGGCAGTGACTTTGGCGGAAGCGACTTCGGTGGTGATTATGGCGGCGGCCGTGATGGCGGTCACCGGGGTGGGCGCGATAATGACTTTGGCGGCGGCAGTGGCCGTGGCGGTTATGGTGGCGGCGGTGGCGGCGACCGCGGTGGTTACGGCGGCGGCCGTGATGGTGGCTATGGCGGCGGAGACCGCGGTGGTTACGGCGGCGGCGGTGGCGGCCGTGATGGCGGCGGATACGGCGGTGGTGGCCGTGGCGGCTATGGCGGCGGCGGTGGTCGTGAAGGTGGCTATGGCGGCGGAGACCGCGGTGGTTACGGCGGCGGCGGCGGCGGTGGCGGCCGTGATGGCGGCGGATACGGCGGTGGTGGCCGTGGCGGTTATGGCGGCGGCGGTAGTCGTGAAGGTGGCTATGGCGGCGGAGACCGCGGTGGTTACGGCGGCGGTGGCGGTGGTCGTGACGGTGGTTACGGCGGCGGCGGTGGCGGCCGGGGCGGATTCGGCGGTGGAAACCGTGAAGGGGGAGATCGTCCTCCACGGCGGGACTATCCGCCGGTCGAACGTGGGCCACGCCAATCCGGTGTTGTGAAATTCTTCAAGTCCGACAAAGGCTTCGGATTTATTACCCCGGATGATGGCGAGACAGATGTTTTCGTCCATATTTCTGCAGTTGAGCGGTCAGGACTCGCCTCCTTGGACAGCGGGCAACGCATTTCTTTCGAGACCGAACCGGATCGCCGGGGCAAGGGCCCAAAAGCGGTGAACCTGCAAATGCTCGAAGAAGACGGTTCGAGCGGCGGCGCTGACGACCAGCCGGTCAACGACGGCACAGGCGAGCAGCCAGATTACGAATAAGCTGCACTCTTCCGGCCTCGGCCGGAAGCCCTGCATCACACAATTCCGGGCGCATCACTGGTGCGCCCGTTGTTTTAGGTATCCAGCCTGCTTTTATTGCCGCACGCCACGCACTATAAGGCTGCCATCATGCGCATGAGAAAGGCAGCAGATGACGACAACTTCAAATCCGACCGCAAATGTCCGGCCGTTCCGCCCAGGGGATTTGAGCTGCTTGCTGCCCCTGAACAACGCTGCCGTGCCGGCTGTGAACGAGTTGTCTGCAGAAGAACTTCTGGATCTGATCGGCCAATCGCTTGTTTGCCTGGTTGCGGAGATCGACGAGGAGCCCGTGGGTTTTCTATTGTCGATCAGCGACGGTGCGGATTATGCCAGCGCGAATTATCGCTGGCTGAGCAAAAACGTCTCCAACTTTTCCTATACAGACCGCATTTGTGTCGATGAAACTCGGCGCGGTTTGAGAATTGGCGAGAAACTCTACAAGGCGCTGTTCGATCACCTGAAAGACACAGGCCGCAGCTTCGTCTGCGAGGTGAACTCGAGGCCACCAAACCCAGGCTCTTTGAGGTTCCATCAGCGGCTCGGCTTTGAAGAAATCGGCACGGCGGATCACGGCGAAAAAGCCGTTGTTTTCCTACGCAAAGACCCACTGGGCGTTGCGGAATGAACTATCGGCACGCCTACCACGCTGGCAACATTGGTGACGTTCTGAAGCATGCCGTTTTGGCGCGTCTGATCAAGTATTTCCAGCGCAAGGAAAAGGGTTTCCGGATCATCGATACCCATGCGGGCATCGGGCGCTACGATCTGATGTCGGAAGAAACCCAAAAGACGGGAGAGTGGCAACAGGGCATCGGTAAGGTGCTCGCCAGTGATATACCGGAGAGTGTTTCGGAGCTTCTGGCTCCCTGGCTTGATGTCGTGCGCGGTGAAAATGGCGACAGCACGCTGAAAACGTACCCAGGCTCTCCACTGCTTGCCCGGCGCATGCTGCGAAAACAGGACAGGTTGACCCTTACCGAGCTTCATCCGGCGGATTTTGAAACCCTTTCAAATCTGTTCGCAGGCGATCATCAGGTGAAAACGATCCATCTGGACGGCTGGCTGGCGCTTGGCAGTTTCCTTCCACCCAAGGAAAAACGCGGGCTTGTCCTGATTGACCCGGCCTTTGAAAAAACGAGCGAATTCGGCGACATGACCACAGCGGTCATCAAAAGCTGGCGGAAATGGCAAACAGGCACCTTTGCCCTTTGGTATCCGATGAAGGATGCACGGGCCATTTCACGAATGCACAAGGACTTCGAGGAGGCAGGGCTGCGCGACATCCTGGCACTGGAACTAAATGCGGGCAAAAGCGGCCCGGATACCCGTATGTTGGGTTCAGGCATGACTATGGTTAACCCGCCCTTTACCCTTTCAAGCGAAATGAATGTAGTGCTTCCGTGGCTCTGTGAAACGGTTCGGCAAGGGCCGGGAGCCGATTGGAATGTTCATCAGATTGTCGGCGAATGAGCCCATGAGCCGATTTTAACGATCCCTGCTTGACCTGCTCCTGGATGTCCCCCATCGTCAGAGCCAAGCGTTTTTGGAGGTTCGGCTATGAGTTTGTTTCGTGTTGCCCGCTTTGCCCTTCCTGTGCTGGCCCTGTCCGGTTTTATGACAGCCACTGCTGCAGCTGACGATCACCGGCTTTATTTCTCCAGTGAGCGGTCCAATCAGCTGCCTGGCTGCGACGCCTCCTCTGTTCAACGCGCCGTGCAGAATACGGTGAGCCGCGCACCGAGCTACTTCAATGGGGTCCGCATCATCCAGCTCGACAAAATCCGGGACACAACGTATCGATCAAGTATCTCCAGCGCTGTGACCCGCCGGTATTGCAGTGGGACTGCAAGCCTGTCTGACGGCAGCAGGGTCGCGGTCAAATATCTGCTGGAAGCCCACGCGGGCGCATTCGGGATCAGCTGGAATGTCGAGACATGCCTGAATCATCGCGATAAGTGGTATGTTTATGGCGGCTCATGCCGTACGCTAACAGCGCAATAATTTACACTCGGATAGATCAAATCATGAGATTGGCGAAATTTCTACAGCACGTTGCTGTGGCGGCCATCGTTGCCTTTGGATTTTCGCCAACTGTCCAAGCCGACACACCCGGTGATTTTGACTTCTATGTCCTGGCACTGTCCTGGTCCCCCGCCTACTGCCGGGAAGCTGGACCGAATGCCAGTCCCCACCAGTGTGATGCGCGGACACCGTTCCGCTTTATTGTTCATGGTCTTTGGCCACAATACGACCGCGGCTATCCGGAAAGCTGCGATACGAGCCAACGCCGCATTGATCGGCAGATCGCCTTTGATATGGACGACATCATGCCGAGTCACGGCCTGATTTTTCATCAATGGCGCAAACACGGCACTTGCTCGGGACTGACACCTGAGGATTATTTTGATCTGACCCGCGACGCATTCGAAAAGGTCCAGATCCCCAAAGCCTTCCGGACGATCAACAAACGCGGACAGGCTGCCCCCTCCAAGATCGAAGCGGCATTCTCAAGCGTCAATCCGGGACTTTCCAAGGACGGCATCGCGGTTGTTTGCGAACGCGGCGAACTTCAAGAAGTCCGTATCTGCATGTCGAAGGATCTGGAATTCCGCTCCTGTCCTTCTGTCGATCGAAACGGCTGCCGCTCCGGTACGCTCACCGTCGTCCCGCCGCTCGCCCGATAGCATCATTCATTCCCGTCTTCATGTAAGGAGTTTCACCATGATGAAATTGCGCTCGTCCCCGCCATCACCGTTTGGACGCAAAGTCAAACTGGCTATGGCAATTCTGGGTCTCAAAGACCGGATCGAAATTGTCGAGGCGAACACGGCCGATCCCTCGGATGATCTGCGCAGCCAAAACCCACTCGGAAAGATCCCGGCGCTCGTTTTGGAAAACGGCGACGTCATTTACGACAGTTCGGTTATCCTGGAGTATCTCGATTTCCTGGCGGGTGGCGGCAAGCTGTTTCCGCAAGGCGAAGCACGTTATCTGGTCCTTCGGGATCAAGCCCTTGCAAACGGAATGATGGATGCGGCGATCCTGAGGGTCTACGAGAAACGTTTCAAGGAGCCCAAATTCCGCGATCCGGCCTGGGACACCTATCAGGCTGCGAAGATGGACCGCACCCTGGCGCATTTCGAAGCCAATGCTCCAGCTGCTCCGAAATCGGCTGACGATATTGATGCGGGTACGCTCACACTGGCTTGCGCTCTCGGATATCTGGACATTCGCTACAATGGCGACTGGCGATCTGATCATCCAAAGTTGGTGGCCTGGCTGGACGCTTTCGAAACAGCCGTCCCTGCATTTGCGGACACCAAAATGCCTGCAGCTCCGGTTCCGGACAACGATCCGGCGCCCCTGCGCTGATGCAAGAAGCCGGGTACCCGCCCGGCTTTTTTCTTTCAGTGTATTATTGGTCGCCGCGCTCCAATGCGTGGAACATACGGCCACCTTCAGCAAACAAGATGCAGGCAATTGCACTTAAGCCATAACAGGCAAATGCAAGCCCAAGCGGCATTGTCGACCCGTCAAAGAGCTGGCCCATCACATAACCCAGAATAGCCCCGCCCAGCGTGCTCACAAACCCAATCACTGAAGATGCGGTGCCCGCGATATCGCCGAGCGGTTCCATCGCCATCGTGTTGAAATTCGCGCCCAAAAACCCGAAAGTCGTCATGATCAGGGTCGTCAGGATGAGGAAGAGCCACAGGCTTTCAAATCCCAACGCGGCAACGGCTGCCAAGAGTGCCCCCAACCCTGTGAAGATCAGCGCGGCGGTATGAGACAAGCGCCGCATACCGATGGCTTCCACCAGACGTGAGTTCATGAAGGATGAGATAGCCATCGCTATGGCAATCCCGGCAAAAACCACAGGGAAGTACGCACCCAGCCCGAAGACATCGACAAAAATCTGCTGCGACATGGCCAGGAACGCGAACAAGCCGCCGAAAATGAAGGACAGCCCGATCGTATATCCGAGCGTCACGCGGGTCGTGAGCGCCTTCCAGTAGGCTCCTGCGATGTTTGACATGACCATTGGCCTGCGGTGTTCCGGAGCCAGAGTTTCCGGCAAGCGCATCCAGGTCCAGACCAGCATCCCGACACCCGCTGCCAGCAACATGGTGAAGATCCAGTGCCAGCCGGCAACGAACAGGATCGCCTGCCCGACAGACGGCGCGATGATTGGCACCGCCATGAACACCATCATGACGAGAGACATGACCTTCGCCATGCGCCGCCCGGTAAAGCAGTCCCGCACGATTGAAAGGGCCGTCACCCGTGCCGCAGCGCAGCCAATCCCCTGCAGCACACGTGCCGCCAGAAACTGCGTGAGGTCATTCGTGATAATCGCCGCAATACTGGCAAGGCTATAAAGCACCAAGCCGCCGATCAGAACCTTGCGTCGGCCGAGGGAATCGGCGATCGGGCCGAAGAACAACTGGCCGCCGCCGAACCCTACCAGATAGAGCAACAAAACAGTTTGGCGGTTGTTCTCTTCCTGAATATTGAGCGCCTCCCCAATTGCCGGGAGAGCGGGCAGCATGACGTCAATTGCAAGCGCATTCAGCGCCATTAGCAGAGCGATAATTGTTACAAATTCGGCAAAGGGAATGCCCGGCTCCCGAAGGATCTCCGGTTTTGCAGCTCGGGCTGAGGACTGTGGCCGGCCGGCCGAAGAGCCGTAATCAGCGGACGTATCGTTTTCTTTCACTGGGTATTCCGATCAAACACAAAGAGCTCTCCCGGCCCATTGACCGGCAGAGCACAAAAAATTTGGCGGGCCACCTCAGAGGTAGCAAACCGTTAGGATGCGATCCACCTCTCGGCATCCGCATCGTCATCGGCTTTGGCAGCCACCCAAGTTTCAGATTTCCCGGACACGAAGTGTTCTTTTTTCCAGAACGGTGCGCGGGTCTTAAGAAAATCCATCAAAAAGTCAGCCGCCTCAAAGGCGGCACGGCGGTGGGCAGACGCGGCGACAACAAGCACAATCTGTTCACCCGGTTGTATCTTCCCATACCGATGCACCACTGTCAGACCAGTTAGTGGCCACCGTTTCAGGGCGTCGCTGGCGATCCGTTCCAATTCGGCTTCGGCCATACCAGGATAGTGTTCGAGTTCCAGCGCCGCAAGCGTTCCGGCCTCATTGCGGCATAACCCTGTGAAGGAAACAAGGGCGCCTACATCCTGCCGCCCAGCTGTCAGGGTGTCCATTTCGGATTGCGCACTGAAGTCCTCAGCCTGAACCCGGACCGTTGCCTCCACCGCCACGGCTTAGCCCCCTGTCATCGGCGGAAAAAAAGCCGCTTCCTTGGCATCACCGAGCTCCGCGTCGGCTTCCACATGCATCTGATCCAGGGCCACGCGGATGGCCTCCTCGTCTTCAAATGCAAAAGCGTGATTGTCATCAATAGTCTTGAGATGACCGATCAGGTCCGCCACGGTCACGACACTTGGCGGCAATTCAATCGTCTCTTCTTCAACCCCAACGCGCTCGCGCACCCAAGCAAAATAACGAATGTTCATTGTTCCCTCGACCGTTGACCGGTTCATCCCATTATTCCGTTATGAGGTGCCCTATCCCTGCACGGAAGTAATCGTACCCCGTATATAGGGTCAAAACGGCCGCCACCCAAAGTGCAGTCAAACCAAGCAAGGACGTGTACGTGAAGATCAGATCGCCGGCCGGCCCCGCGAGAAGAAGGCCAATCGCAACCATCTGGACCGTGGTTTTCCACTTCGCCAGTTGGGTCACTGGCACACTGACCTGCAGCTCTGCGAGAAACTCGCGCAGACCGGACACCAGGATTTCGCGGCACAAGATGATCAACGCGGCAATGATAGACCAGCCGCCGATCGTCCCATCCGCGGCAAGCATCAAAAGACATACAGATACCAGCAGCTTATCGGCAATCGGGTCTAGCATCCGGCCAAGAGCAGATTGCTGCTGCCAGGCACGCGCCAGATACCCATCAAAGAAATCGGTGATCGCTGCGAGAACAAACAGTCCCACCGCAATCCAGCGCGGCGTTGTTCCCTCGAAATAAAAACAAAACGCAACAGCCGGTACGGCCAGGATCCGGCCGTAGGTCAAGATATTCGGCAGACTGAAGGCGACGTTGTTTTTCATGTTGGCTTTCTGGTTCACCGTCTGTATCCGGCACATAAGGCCCGCGGCCCAGGACCTCTTAACGTCTCAGGCCCACGAGGATGTCGACACAACGCTGATCCAGAAGGCCATATCCCGTCAAGCGGTCAAATGGAAGGATCAGCTGAAAATGCTGTCGCCCTGCTGGTCGATCATCATCTTGGCTTTCCGGATCATTTCATTCGCGGCTTCTGTTTCCCCCGGCAAGGTGTCTGCCCGGATGAACACATGGCTTTTCAGCTCTTCACCGTCCTGCTTTTCAATCCGCCCCCGAACCTGCCACTGCCCCCCATTTTGCTGAGGCTCAGCGATGATTGTGTAGCTGTCATACTCGACCGACACGCTGTTGCCGGGCTTTTGCGGAGCATCTGATCCGCCGAACAATGACTTCAACACCTTGCCGAACATCTGGCCATCCTTCTCAAGAAGTAGATGCCGTTCTTTTAGGCCGGTCACGCGGGACCTTCAAGGTGCGGATCGGTAGAGTTCGCTCAGGAACATGAAACTTATTGCTTGTTTCCAAGATCACGGCCCGACCAGTGGCGGCGGCAAAGGGAGATGTATTTATCATTTCCGCCTATGACAACCTGATCCCCTTCATCGACGATATTGCCGTCCCCGTCCAACCGGGCAACCATCGTCGCCTTGCGGCCGCACCAGCAGATCGTCTTGATCTCCTTAAGATTGTCGGAGATCGCCAGCAAAGCAGCACTTCCCGGAAATAGTTTGCCCTGAAAATCAGTCCGCAAGCCGAAACACATCACCGGTATGCGAAGGCCATCTGCAACGCGTGCCAGTTGCCAAACCTGTTCCTCGGTCAGGAACTGGGCCTCATCGACCAATACCGCGTGGATCTCGCGCTCTTTTCGAACAGCATCCACATGCGCGTAAACGTCATCGGCGGAGGAAAAAATATCCGCAGCGGCGGCCAGCCCGATTCTGGATGCGATCCGTCCCTTGCCTGCCCGGTCATCCAAAGCCGCGATCAGCAACAGCGTGTTCATGCCACGTTCTTCATAGTTGTAAGCAGCTTGCAGCAAAGACGTGGATTTGCCCGCGTTCATGGACGAGTAGTTGAAATAGAGTTTGGCCATCGGGCTTTCTTCAGGAATCGGTCAAAAGGTTGCCGCAGTCTTTCCAATCCGATGCCTGAGCTCAATTGTTTTCTGACCCGCCGCGCAGGCTATCCCCGCCCTGTTGTGCGGAGATTAGTTTTTAGCCTGCTCAGGGAGTTGAAGCGTAACCAGAAGCGGCCGGTGATCTGACCCGATGTGCGGCCCTAGGGACACATCGACGATGCCAATATCCTTTGAGACAGCGACCTGATCGACCGGGGAGCCCAGGATCCAGCGCAAGCGATAGTCAAAGAAGTATCGCGTCACCTGTGGGATACCGTCTGGATAGGCCGTGGCAAGGTCATTGGCTTCCAGTGACCTTTGGAACCTCGCCGACCACGGAGCACTGTTCCAATCACCAATGGCGATCAGCGGTGTGGCATCACTTTCAAGCCGTTCGGCAATCACCGCGTCCATCTTATCAAAATAAGCGCGCTTGTTTTGCCAGCGACGAGCTGTGCGCGGACTGTCAGAATGGACAGAAACCAGGTCCACGGTCTGGCCTTCAATGTTTATCGAGAATGATAGGATTTCGCGATCTGCGTTGTAATGGACGCTTGCGCCTGGTGGCGTCACACCCGGGATGACCAGTGAAGAAGTGTCTTCAATTGGAAAGCGGGAAAAGATCACCAGCTCTCCAAGGTCGCCAACCAGCAGATGCTCCGGATAAACACTGGTATTTGGTCCGCCGATCGGCAAACCACGCTGATGCCACCGCCACTTTTGAAGGTTCCAGAGCGTTTCCTGAAACACGATGATGTCGGGATCGGCTTCCTTTAGGTAACCGGTCAGCACCAGATCTCCGAGAAACAGAGCTTCCAGGTTGATTGAGACAATCTTGATTTCCCGAGTATCTCCGGAAGAAGTGAGCAACGGCACCGTATTTTCAACAGTCCGCAAACCGGTCAGGACTGCCAAGGCTGTGGTGGCAACGGCCGCAATCACGACCAGCAACCGGTAAACCCCGCGGAAACTCCGGACAAACCAAAAGCCGGCAAACGCACAGAGCGTACCGCCAATCCCTCCATATAAAAACTGCCAGAGGAAAAAGCTCATGTTGTCGGACAACCAGTAGTCCGGCGCAAAAAATGACGACAAACCAAGAGACGCGGCGAACACCGCGCCCAGACCGCAGCACCAAGCCGCCAGAACGAGGAGCGGGCGGCCAAATTTCACCACCCTCTCAAACATCAGTGATCCGGCTTTTTGAGCTGTGTTGGTTCTGCTGGACGCGCAATACGGTTATGCCTTCTCAAGAACGAAGCGTGCCTTTGCCATTTACAGACTTCACCGTCAAAGCACCAGCCAGTTCAACCGTTTTGCCGAACCACTCTGCCGGGACTTATATGCCATTTGGCGGATAAATTACTCATGAAAGTGGTCGTAGACCAGACGGGCGATGGCTTCGGAGATCCCTGGCACGGCAGCAAGATCATCGACCCCGGCTTTGGAGACCGCTTTTGCGGTCCCGAAATGAGAGAGCAACGCCTTCTTTCGGGTGGGTCCAACACCGGCAATCTCGTCTAGCGGGTTCTTAGCGATGTCCTTTTTACGGCGGGCCCTGTGGGAACCGATTGCAAACCGGTGCGCTTCATCCCGAAGGCGCTGAACGAAATAAAGGACAGGATCCCGCTCCGGCAGCATAAACGACGGTTTGCCAGTGATGAAAAACTTCTCCCGGCCCGCGTCCCGGTCCGGCCCTTTTGCAATACCGACAAGCGGCACATCGGTCAGGCCAAGCTCTTCAAGTGTCTCCCGCGCAGCCGTGAGCTGTCCCTGCCCGCCATCTATCAAGACCAGATCCGGCCAAGCTGGCACATCCGTGTTGACCGGTGCATCGGCCTCTTCCGCTTCCGGTGTATCTGTGGGTTTGGACGTTTTACTGCCCTCTGGCCGGGCATGCTCTTTCATAAGCCGTGAAAACCGGCGCGTCAGGACTTCCCGCATCATGCCGTAGTCGTCGCCGGGAACCAGATCTTCCGATTTTATGTTGAACTTCCGGTAGTGCGCTTTTGCAAATCCTTCAGGGCCCGCAACGATCATGCCGCCAACAGCATTGGTCCCCATGATGTGCGAGTTGTCGTACACTTCGATACGGCGCGGAGGGGTTGCCAGGTCGAAAGCTTCCGCCACACCTTTGAGCAACCTTGCCTGACTTGAGGTTTCCGCAAGCCGCCGCCCCAAAGCTTCGCGCGCGTTCGTCATGGCGTGCAGGACGAGTTCTTTCTTCTCGCCGCGCTTGGGAACCGTCACCTCGACCTTGCGACTCATACGCTCACTCAAGGCTTCTCCCAAAAGCTCTTGCTCACCAAGCGGATGGGACAACAGGATCTGTTTGGGCGCTGGCTTGTCGTCGTAGAACTGGGCCAGGAAGCTTTCCAGAATGTCAGCCTCGTCCCAGGACTTGTCGGCCTTCGGAAAATAGGCCCGGTTGCCCCAGTTCTGTCCTGTACGGAAAAAGAACACCTGAACACAAGACTGCCCGCCCTCCTGATGGATTGCAAAGACATCTGCTTCGTCCACCGTCTGAGGATTGATGCCCTGATGCGCCTGAACATGGGAAAGTGCTGCCAAACGATCCCGGTAGATCGCCGCCCGCTCGAATTCCAAATCAGCAGAAGCGGTTTCCATTTGGGAAGCCAACTGTTCCTTGATCAGTTGGCTGCGCCCGGACAAGAACGCTTTGGCTTCTGAGACGAGGCCCGCATAGTCTTCCGGCGCGATTTCCCCCGTACACGGTCCGGCGCAGCGCTTGATCTGGTATTGGAGGCAAGGCCGTGTCCGGTTTTCATAATAGCTGTCCGAACAGGTCCGGATCAAAAAGGCCTTTTGCAGGGCATTGATCGTCCGGTCGACGGCCCCAGCCGACGCGAACGGGCCGAAATAGTCGCCCTTGCGCTTGCGAGCCCCCCGGTGTTTGACGATGGCCGCAGATTCATGATCACCGGTGACTAGAATGTAGGGGAATGACTTGTCGTCCCGCAAAAGCACATTGAAGCGCGGCCTGAACCTTTTGATCAGGTTGGCTTCAAGCAGCAGGGCTTCCGGTTCGGTGTTGGTGACGACAAATTCCATCGCGGTCGTCACAAGGATCATGCGCATGATCCGGTTCGATTGCCCCTGGAGGCGGGTGTAACTGGTCACCCGTTTCTTCAGGCTTCGCGCCTTGCCGACGTAGAGAACCTCTCCGTTTTCATCGAGCATGCGGTAAACACCTGGCCCGTTGGGCAGACGCTTGACCTCGCGGGCGATGACTTCAACACCCTTCAGAACCAGCGCATCCTCAGCGCCTTTCGAGTTTTCTGTTGAAGTATCGGTTTCGGACACGTCGCCCATGCTGGTCCTTTTGTGAGGATCGGAGAGTATTGGTCTGAAGTCATCTGAAAGGCGTGGTTCGCCTGACTCAGCCGGCATAGCCCAGCATGTAAACGCTGGCGATGTAAAGGCCATATGCGGCTGTCATGACGAATCCTGAAATCCGGCCAAGACAGACCTTGAACCCCGCCAGCGCCGTCAGCAGCACCGCACAGGCGAGCATCACCCAGATGTCGAGCTTTAGTACCTTCTTGCGGGACATCGATTGAACAACGACGGCCGTGATCCCGATAATTGCGAGAAGGTTGAAGATATTCGACCCGATGACATTGCCGATCGCCACCGCCCCATGCTGCCGGATCGCGGCCATAACAGTTGTTGCCAATTCAGGAAGGGAGGTTCCAAGCGCAATCACAGTCAGACCGATCACCGCATCGCTCACGCCCCAAGCCGATGCGATGGTGGTTGCTCCGCTGATTGTAAAATGCGCACCAAGCGGCAAACCGACAAGACCCAGGCCAATGTAGATGAGCGCGACCCAGATGGAATCAGGGACGTCATCGACGTCCTCCAGTTCATCACCAGTTTCCATGGCCTCTGCGGTAACGTCCGCGCCGGCAGCCGCAGCTTTTAGATCTTTCCGATGGCGCCTGGCTGCAATCGTAGAGCCACCAAGAAACACGGCCAACAATGCCAAAAGAAGAACGCCGTCCCACAATCCGATCGGAGTAAAAAAACAAAGCGCAATGAAAACAAGCGTCACCGCGACCATGAAGATAGCAGTCCGGGTGGCCCCCTGTTCACCGCACGGTGTTACGGCAATCAGCGCCGGCAAGCCCAAAACCAGAAGGACATTAGCGATGTTGGACCCAACCACATTACCGATTGCAATCCCGCTGGCATTGTCGAGCGCTGCCTTCAGCGAGATGACCAGTTCCGGAGCTGATGTACCGAAAGCAACAATCGTCAGACCAATGACGAGGTTGGGAATGCCAAGCCTCTGCGCGACCCCGACAGAGCCTCTGACCAAGACATCGCCGGCAATGATGAGTGCAACCAATCCACCTGCCAGGCTTAAATAGTCAAACAGCATTCTGAGTTCCGGTTCGGGTCTGAGGGTTGAAATACGGCAGATTTGGGATCGCCGTTCTTCCGACTGGGCGCGTTATACGCAATAGATTGGTGCGGGGAAAGCGTGGAACAAGGATCTTTCTTGTCCAGTCACTGCAAATCGCAACGGCCTTAATCTTCGGTTCACACTGACAGAAATTCGCCACCAATAGTCATCAAAACTCCACAATGTCTGACCCGATCCGCCACAAACAATCGCCATATCTCCAATCAGGGGGAAGGTGTGGACGCGGCATGACGCCCGTCTTGAATTGAATGAGTTAGTGTGGATCTGGAGTATTTTCAATGAACCGTCTTGCACTTGCAGGTTTTGCCCTCACCGCTAGCGCTGCAGGAGCACTGGCTGCCGACCTGCCGCAGTCACCTGCACCGGCGCCGGCATATGATGCCGTCCCGGCAGGGCAGCAAAGTATCGACTGGACCGGATTTTACGTTGGTACTCAGCTTGGCTGGGCTTTCGGTAACTTCGACAACAGCACCGGCGGCGCAAGCAGCAGCTTTAGCAACAATGGTGTCGGTGGCGGCGCTTATGCCGGATACAATTTTCAAGTCACTCCGAACGTTGTCGTCGGTCTGGAATCCGATTTCAGCCTGACTGATCTGGAAAAGAGCGGAACCGTTAACGGTCTGTCCCTCAAATCCAGCTCTGACTGGAACGCAAACTTCCGTGGCCGTCTTGGCTACGCGTTTGACCGCTACATGATCTATGGTGCGGGTGGTTTGGCAATTGCCGACCTGGAAGCAACAGCCAATGGCGTCTCCGACAGCAAAACTGCTCTCGGCTGGACGTTGGGCGCTGGTGCTGAAGCCGCGATCACGCAAAATGTCGTTGCCCGCTTCGACTACAGCTACCAGGATTTCGGCGATCAGGACTTCAACCTCGGTGGAACCGGTGTCAGCACCGAGTTCAATGACCACCAGGTTCGGGCCGGTATTGCCTACAAGTTCTAAACCTGGAATTCAGGCCAACCCAAAAGAAAACCCGGCGCAGGCGCGCCGGGTTTTCTTTGTTGCACATTCCGCGGCTGAACTCGCCGAACTCGATCTCTTTGGGAGCAATCAGCCGGTCGCTGCAGTTTTCATCTCGCCAACTTGCGGACGGACGGCCGCGTCATAGTCCTCCATCAGCGTCTTGATGATGTCACCAACGACATAGCTGTTTCCGGCGATTTCAGACACCGGCGTCACCTCGGCAGCTGTCCCGGTGACAAAACACTGCTCGAAGCTTGAAAGCTCTTCCGGCATGATCACCCGTTCAACCACCTCAATGCCGCGGTCCCTGGCAAGACCGATCACCGTCTGGCGGGTAATCCCGTTCAGGAAGCAATCTGGCGTCGGCGTATGGATCTCGCCATCTTTTACGAAAAACACGTTTGCACCAGTTGCCTCGGCAACCTGGCCGCGCCAGTCGAGCATGAGAGCATCCGTGTAGCCCTTCGCTTCGGCGGCATGTTTGGAAATCGTGCAGATCATGTAAAGACCGGCAGCCTTGGCCTTGAACGGAGCCGTTCTCGGATCCGGACGGCGATAATCCGCCATATCAAGCCGAATACCTTTCAAACGCTCTTCGGGCGCAAAATAGCTCGGCCATTCCCATGCGGCGATCGCAAGGTGAATGGTGTTCTTCTGAGCGGAAATGCCCATCATTTCACTGCCGCGCCAAGCGACGGGGCGAATATAGGCATCCGCGAGGTTCATACGTGCAAGGGTTTCTTCCTTGGCAGAATTGATCTGCTGCGCCGTCCAGGGAATTTCAAACCCAAGCTCACGGGCAGATGCCAGCAGACGCTCGGTATGCTCTTCGGACTTGAAGATACGTCCGCCATAGGCGCGTTCACCTTCGAACACGCTGCTTCCGTAGTGCAACCCGTGGCTCAACACATGCAGCTTGGCATCGGACCAGGGCACAAACGCGCCATCATACCAGATATCACCCGTCAGCTGATCAAAGGGCTGTGCAGCCATGTCTTAAACTCCCGCCCGCTCTCCTGAGCGTGTTTTCATTTTTCAGTCGCGTTTTCAATCGGCTCAGGCGTACAACGGCCCATTGAATGGCTGTATCTTTTGCACAGCACGCCAACTATCGGTATCTTGAGAAGCGCGCCGTTCCTGATTGGATTCGTTTGTCGTTAAATGCTCAAAAAAGCAACAAAACGACCAATCATTTCGCACACCGTGGTCAACAAGTAACAATCGGTCCTAAATAAGTCAATATGACTGACATAAATTTCAAAGCGTCCCTGCCCACCAAATCCAAGCTTGTGAGCCAATCCGAACCGGCAGGAGACAATGACGGAACCGCAAATGCAGTTCCCTACGATCTGATCGAACTTTTGTTTTTTGCCTATCGCGATTTTACCGGCGATCCGGATGATGTTCTGGCAGAGTATGATTTCGGCCGTGCCCATCACCGCGTTCTACATTTTGTGGAACGCAATCCGGGGATCATGGTGACCGACCTGCTGGGCATTTTGAGGATCACCAAACAAAGCCTCGGACGGGTACTGAAACAACTGGTCGACGCAGACATCATCGAGCAGCGTGAGGGGCCACACGACCGCCGCCAGCGCCTCTTGTACACGACTGAACGTGGCCAGGTGCTTGCGGACGACCTTGCCCGCCTGCAGCAAAAACGCCTTGAACGCGCCCTAATTGGACTGCCAGATGGAGCCGATGTGATTGTCCGGCAATTCTTGTTGCAAGTCATTGATCCTGAAGCCAGGAACGACATTCTCGGGCTGATCCGCAGTTCATATGAATTGAAAGACTGATCTGGCCTCCGCCGGGTTCATCGTTGGGAAGGACAAAAGCGCCGATGACTGTGACCGCTCCTGATGACAACGCTCCTCATCTCCTACTGGTCGATGACGACAGCCGGATCCGGGATCTTCTTGGACGGCTGTTGAAAGACAATGGATATCGCGTGTCTGCCGCTGCGAATGCGGCCGAAGCCCGGATTTGCCTGTCCGGGTTGGAGTTTGATCTGATCATTCTCGACGTCATGATGCCGGGTGAGACCGGAACGGAACTGGCAACTTCACTCCGGGAAACGTCACAGGTTCCAATCCTGATGCTGACGGCAAGAACTGATGCTCCCGACAGGATCGCCGGCCTGGAGGCCGGTGTCGACGATTACCTCGGCAAGCCGTTTGAACCGAAAGAATTGTTGCTCCGCATCGGTGCCATTCTGCGCCGAGGCCAATACCAGCCGCCGACGACGGTGACCGAAATCCGCTTCGGGCCGTTTTGCTACAACACGTCCCGGGGGGAACTCAAAAACGGCGACAGCTCGATCCGCCTGACCGACCGCGAGAAACAGATCCTGTCGATATTCGCAGAACAACCCGGCGCCACCGTTCCGCGGCACAAGATTGTCGGCGATGACAGTGGCCTTGGTGAACGCACGGTCGACGTCCAGATCAACAGGTTACGCCGAAAAATCGAAGACGATCCAGGCAACCCGGTCTACCTGCAAACAGTTCGGGGCATCGGCTACCGGCTTGCGTGTGACTAGGGCCTGTTGAATGGCGAGTATTGAAAGCTTTCTTCAGCGGTATGCAGCTTTTCTGCCCGTCAAGGCTGTTCATCGCGGCTATCGCCGCGTCTCCCGGTTTCTTTACCGGGTCATGCCGAAAGGCCTTTACACCCGAACCTTTCTAATCATCGTGATCCCGGTTGTCATACTGCAATCGGTGATCGCCTTCGTCTTTATGGAGCGGCACTACCAACTTGTGTCGCGACGCATGTCCGAAGCCGTGGTTCGTGAGATCGCTGCCGTGGTCTATGTTCTGGAGAACTACCCGCAAGATCCTGAGCATACCAAGATCGAAGAACTCGGCGCCCGGGCGCTTGGCATGTCCATGTCGATCCTGCCGCTGGAGCCCCTTCCGCCTCCGGCTCCAAAACCGTTTTTCGATGTCATTGATCAGGAGCTCAGTAAGGCGATCAGCCAACGGATCGGCCGGCCATTTTGGATCGATACCGTCGGCCGGTCGCGGTTTGTCGAAATCCGTATTCAGCTGCAAAACGAAGTCTTGCGGGTCTTTACGCGCCGCAGCCAGACCTTTGCATCAAACTCCCACATTTTCCTTGTGTGGATGTTTTCAACGGCCCTTGTTCTGATCATCATTGCGCTCTTGTTTTTGCGCAATCAAATGCGCCCGATCATCCGTCTTGCAAACGCGGCCGAGGCTTTCGGTAAGGGCCGCCCGGTCGGCGATTACAAGGCAAGCGGAGCTCTGGAAGTCCGGCGCGCAGGGGTCGCCTTTGCGGACATGCGCCGGCGGATCGAACGGCAGATCGACCAGCGGACAACTATGCTGGCCGGTGTGAGCCATGACCTGCGTACCATCCTGACCCGTATGCGGTTGCAGCTTGCGTTTCTTGGCGACACGCCGGAAAGCGAAGCCATGCGCAAGGACGTGGATGAAATGAGCAACATGCTGGAGGACTATCTGGCGTTTGCCAAAGGCGATGGCGATGAGGAACCGCAAGAAACCGATGTAGCCCTTCTTTTCGAAGAGCTTGAAGAAGAAAGCGAGATTTCCGGCAACGACGTCAAAGCCAGTTTCGATGGCCCCTCTGAAGTTTTGCTTCGCCGGAACTCAATGAAACGGTGCCTCTCAAACCTTGTGACCAACGGCTGCAAATACGGGCAGAGCGTGGAGCTCAATGGAACTATTGAGCATGACTGGTTGATCATCACCGTCGATGATGACGGACCCGGCATTCCCGAAGATCAGCGCGATATGGCGTTTCGCGCTTTTCACCGGCTTGATCTGGCACGCAACCAGGACAAGACCGGAAGCGGCCTTGGCCTTGCTATCGCGCGCGACATCACTCGGTCACACGGCGGCGATCTCTACCTGGAAGATAGCCCGATTGGCGGACTTCGAGCCCGCCTCAGAATCCCGGCTTAAGTAACAATGAGATTTTTTAGGGCCTGAGGACCTAATATAGCCGCCCGCCGATCGGCACGTCCTTGTCGGGGGTCATCAGGACAACTCCCCCATCCGCGTCTGGGACACCGAGCGTCAGGACCTCAGACCTGACAGGTCCAATCTGGCGCGGTGGGAAGTTGACCACCGCCATGACCAAGCGGCCAACAAGCGTATCCGTTGTGTAGTTTTTCGTGATCTGGGCAGAGGTTTTCTTGATCCCGATGTCGGGTCCGAAATCGATTCTGAGTTTATAGGCAGGTTTCCGCGCTTCGGGAAACTCCTCGGCCTCAACAACGCGACCCACTCGGACGTCAACTTTCAAAAAATCATCAAAACTTATTTGGTCACTCACGGTTCACTCCATTTTTGAGCGACCATGATCGCTAAACCAGCAGGAGTAAACCCCGGAGATCAAGCACCCTGCTCAGACGGCATCGGCGTTTCGGTGTCGGCAGCAAAATCATCTTCGTCCCGGGCCCTGTTGCGGCTCTGGCCGCGCCTGGACGCGGACTTGATGAATTTGCGCAAACCCTTTGCCATTCCTTCCAACCGGTTCAGACGCTTCATGAAGGACACGCCATTGTCGAGTTCTTTATCGAGGCGCGACATGGTCCGCGGCATGCCTTCATCCGGTTCGTCCAACCAGGTGGCTACGACCTTTGCAAACGCCATTACAAGCCCTTGGGCAACCACTGTGCCTTTCGCTCCAGACAGATCTATCCCCGCGGCCACAAGCATCCATTTCTGCGAGCGTATGGCAATGCGATTGAATTCAAGTGCCAGGCCCGGGTCTTCATCGGCTGCGGTTTTGAGAGCCCGGACGGCCTCCTTATGATCTGCCAGAGCATCGATGCGGGTCATCAGGATATCGAACAGACGGTCCCGCGCAGGTTGATCATCCATACCCTCGTCGCGCTCGTCCAAAACCGCTGCGTCAATGCTCTCCGCAAATGCTTCGACCAGAGCGAGTTTGGACGTGTACGCGCGCCGCAGGTCCGACAATTTGACTTTGGCGGTCTCGGCAATCAGCTGAAGCGAGACTTCCTCGTAGGGATGCTTTTCAAGCAACTCCAGAAAAACGGTGAGGATCTTCTGCTTTGTTTTCGCAGTTGCCATGCTCTGGTCTCCTGTTTCATTCTTCGAAGATAGGAGACCAGCGATGCGGCGAAAAGGGGTATCTCGCCGCACCCATTCCGGTTTTAGCCCGCCAGTTCCTTTGCCCGTTTCACAGCCGCGGCGACTGCCTCGGTCATGATGGGCTGGATTCCACGTTCAGACATCAGAACATCCAAAGCGGCAGCGGTCGTTCCGTTCGGGCTGGTAACGTTCTTACGCAAAATCGCCGGGTCCTCGCCAGACTGGTGCATCAATTCACCGGCTCCGCAGACCGTGGCAATGGCCAGCTGCTCCGCAAGTTCTTCCGGCAAGCCTGCAGCTGTTCCAGCTTCTTTCAGCGTTTCTGTCATGTAAAAAACATAGGCTGGCCCCGAACCGCTAACGCCGGTTACGAGGTCAATCTGGTCCTCGCTGTCCAGCCAAACGACCTTGCCAACGGCAGAAAGCAGCTGGGAGATCGTGTTCTTTTGCTCGTCGGTAACCTTTTCGGTTGGGTAAACTGCGGTAATGCCGCGTTTCACCATGGCAGGCGTGTTCGGCATGCACCGTGCCGTTGGGATGTCTCCGAAAAACTTCTGAAACTTGCGCACAGGCGTTCCGGCGGCGACGGAGAGAATAAGCGTGCTTGCGTCGCAGGCGGACACCAAACCCGGCAGCACATCATCCATCATCTGGGGTTTAACGGCCACCAGGATGATTCCGGAGACCACATCATCCGGCATCTGTGCGGCATGACCTATGCCATGTTTTTTCAAAAGCGCACCGATTTCCGGCGATAAAAAGGGGTCAACAATGAGGATGGATGCCGGATCAATTCCCTCCGCCATCCATCCAGACAACATCGCTCCACCCATCTTGCCAGCGCCGACAAGAACAAAGGGGCGCTCTTTGGAAAACGTCATGCTTCTCCTGCAGTTTCAAAAAGGGCTGTACTGAGGGCCTCCGACGCGGAGTGGCCAGCCCAGACCACAAACTGGAAGGCTTGATAGAACCGCTCGCAGTTCTCAAGCGCATTGGCCAGCATGGCCTCGATTTGCGCCGAAGTCGGCTCCGCCCCGCCTGCGAGCAGAAGGGATTGGCGGAACATGACCACGCCTTCCTTGCTCCAGAGATCGAAGTGGCCCGCCCAGAGTTGTTCATTGACGAGCGCCAAGAGCCGGACAACCTCGGTCTTTCTGAGCTCCGTCACCTTCAAGTCGAAGGCGCACGCCAGATGGAGCGCCTCAACATCTTCCATCCAGGAAAAGGAGACGTGGTAATCACACCAATTTCCAGCAATCGAAATTGTGATCTCATCGTCATCTGAGCGCTCGAACGTCCAGTCGTTCAAGGCTGCAACAGTTTCGATGGTATCCACGGGATTCTCAGGTCGCTCGAAGTCGATCTCGATGAGGCTCATATGCACTCTCCCCTTCCAGCCGGGGCCGAATACCCGATTAGGATAACCGGGTGGGCCGCCGGGGTAAGTCCCAAGCCGAGGAGCAACGCGCGTCCTTATCTGGCCCAATCGTTAGACCGGTTCCGCCTTGCTCCGACGAATCCCTGTTAGCTTTGAGTATAGGTGCAGGAAGGACTTAAGGCCTACCTACCAATTTCGAGCAGAAAGCCGAAACTTGTGGACGAGTGAGCAGAAAGTTTAGCCTTCCTGCCCAAAAACACTGCAATTCCGCCGGGTTTGACTGTTACATCACTGACATCATTGATTAACAGAAATCGGCCGAGAACAGTCGTATAACGACCGCTTAACTCTTATCGGGGGCCTTTTCACCGGTTCCTTCGAGTGCAGCGAGTCGTTCTTCCACTTCATCAAGGCGATCAAGAGCGCGGACTGCCATCTCTTTCACGGCCTCATGCTCTTCACGCGAAACAAGATCCATGTCGGAAAGAAAGCGCTCCGCCTGGGCGCGAAATGCTGTCTCAACCTCGCGGCGCGCGCCTTGGGCAACACCGGCAGCATCGGTCATCAGCTTTGCGAAATCATCCAGCAGGCGATTTGGGCCTTGGGTCATGCCCTGCTCCTTTCAAGTATTAAATGTCTACCCGACAGGTATGAGGGTTTAAGGTGAACTTCAAGCGCTTAGATCAGTGAACATCTGCCAATACGAACGATATATCAGTTTGCACCCCGAAGACGTGATGCACGGTGGCTTGACGGCCGATGCGAGATCGCGCATGCGTTGCCCACATCGGCATTTACTCCGAAACCGAGGGTCCCAGCTTGCCACCGCTTCTCGCCATTCCGTTTCCAGCGATTGATCCAGTTATCGTCGAAATAGGTCCGTTTGCCCTGCGCTGGTATGCGTTGGCCTACATCGTCGGCATTGTTTTGGCGTGGCGGTACATGAGAGCCCTTGTGCTCAACGATACTCTCTGGGGACCACGAAACCGTCCCACCCCGGTCGACTTGGACGACTTTGTCCTGTGGGGGACACTGGGCATTATTCTGGGCGGACGTCTTGGATATGTCCTTTTCTACAATCCCGCATATTACCTCGCGAACCCGGGGGAAATTCTGGCTATCTGGTCAGGTGGCATGTCGTTTCACGGCGGCTTTGCCGGGACGGTTATTGCCATGATGCTGTTTGCCTGGAAACGCGGGCTCTCGTTGTGGACCCTGTTTGACCTTGCCGGCTGTGCTGCGCCCATCGGCATTTTCTTCGGCCGGATGGCGAATTTCATCAACAGCGAGCTATGGGGACGTCCGACAGATGTCCCATGGGCCGTTGTCTTTCCAAACGCCGGACCTGAACCGCGCCACCCGAGCCAGCTTTATGAAGCCGCTCTGGAAGGCGTGATTCTGTTTCTGGTGCTCCGTCTCTTGAGCCATCGCTTCAAACTGCTACAGCGGCCAGGCTTTCTTGCCGGCGCTTTCGCTTGCGGCTACGGCGTTGGACGCTCGATCGTCGAGCTGTATCGGGTCCCTGATGCCCATATTGGATATTTGAGCGGGTTCCTGACGATGGGAATGCTCTTGTCACTTCCGATGATCCTTGCCGGGATCGCGTTGATGGTCTGGTCTGTGAAACGAACTCCGCGGGCAGCTGATCAGTGACCGAACTCAAAGAGAAGCTGCGCCAACAGATCGCAGCCGAAGGTCCTATTACTGTCGCCACCTATATGGCCCGCTGCCTCGGCGATCCGGAGTATGGGTACTATACCACCCGGGAGCCGTTCGGACGGAAAGGCGACTTCATTACGGCGCCGGAAGTCAGCCAGATGTTTGGCGAACTCATCGGCGCAGTCTGCCTCAAAGCTTATGAAACGCTGGGCGCTCCGAGCAATTTCCAGTTGGTGGAGCTCGGCCCAGGCCGCGGAACGCTCATGGCCGACTTTCTACGTGTGGCGTTTCATCGACCGGAGTTCTTGGAGGCAGCCACACTTAATCTCGTTGAGATAAGCCCGAGGTTGCGGCAGGTTCAAACGCAGACACTTCGGAACACTCAGCTTCCGCCTAACTTCCGGAACACATTTCAGGATGTGCCGGATGGCCCGTTAATCGTGATTGCAAACGAGTTTTTTGACGCGCTCCCGATCCACCAGTTCGTCAAGACAGTGAATGGTTGGAACGAACGCATGGTCGGACTTGATGCGTCAGGTAGACTGGAATTTGGCGTGGGCCCTGCACAGCTGCCAACTGACGCTATTCCCCCTGCCGCAATGAAAGCTCCGGAGGGGAGCATTCTGGAGACGCAGCCCGCGGCCAATGCAGTCGCTGAAGAAATTGCCACGCGTATTGTGGAGCATGGCGGTTTTGCGCTTTTCATTGATTACGGCTACGCCCAAACGGCGCCAGGCGATACCCTGCAAGCCCTCTACCGGCATGCTTATAATGATGTTCTAGCACATCCCGGCGAGGCAGATCTCACCGCACATGTGAATTTCGAGGCACTCGCAACTGCGGCAAGGAGGGCGGGTGCAGTACCGCTTCCACTCCTCTCTCAAGGCACATTTTTGCTTCAGTCAGGGCTTTTGGAACGCGCTGGCGCTCTTGGCGCCGGAAAATCACCAGCAGAACAGGATGCAATCCGGGATGCGGTCGAACGGCTTGCCGCTCCGGACCAGATGGGCGACCTTTTCAAAGTTCTAGCGATAGCGCCCAAGGGACATGTCTTTGCTCCTTTCGAACCGGCAAGTTAGAGGCGCCCGCAAGACCTTGCGGTGATACACGATGGAGACCGAATGAAAATCGAGGCAAACGAGCTCAATTGCGATGGGGTCACGCACGGTTTTTTCACGCGCAACGGCGGTGTATCCAGAGGCTTTTACGAGAGCTTGAACATCGGGCTGGGCTCTGATGACGAACGGCCTCTGGTCCTTGAAAATCGGAAGCGGATTGCAGAGACATTAGGCATCGCGCCGGAGTACCTTGTCTCGCCTTACCAGATCCATTCTCCGGATGTGATCACGGTCGAAGGCCCTTGGGCAGAAGGCGCAGATCGCAAAGCTGATGCGCTGGTAACAAAAACCCCGAATGTGGCTCTCGGGGTAGCGACCGCGGACTGCGGACCGATTCTCTTTGCCGATCCGGAAGCCAAGGTTATTGGTGCAGCGCATTCCGGATGGAAGGGGGCGATCTCAGGTGTCATGGAAAACACCGTTGAGGCCATGGAAAAGCTCGGCGCGAACAAACACAACATCCGCGCTGTACTCGGACCGACGATCTCACAGAACTCCTATGAGGTCGGACAGGAGTTCTTCGAACGGTTTGCAGATATGTCGCAGGCGAATGAGAGATATTTCATACCTTCGTCGCGCGCGGAACATTACATGTTCGATCTGCCTGTCTTCATTACGAACCGCCTGAAGGACCTCGGCCTTGCAAAGGTCGCTTCAATCGATGTCTGTACCTATGTGGACGAGAACCGTTTTTTTTCTTATCGGCGAACAACGCATCGCAAGGAACCGGATTACGGGCGCCAAATCAGTGCCATCATGATCGGTGCGTAAGGACAACTCCGGCTAGAAGCGGGCCGTTCTGGATCGAAAATACTGGAGTAACCTGCCTATTTCGCAGTTAATAGGACCGTAACGGTGGTTAGCTGCACCGGTTCTGCACCAAGCCTCTCGACCTACCGGACAAGTCGGGCTAAACCAGAAACCAAATCGGGGTGGGGTTCGGCAATTGCCGGGATCTGGCCCAAACGCCATTTGAGAGAATTCAGGCCAGCCGTCTAAATGCCCCATAAAACCGAATTCCCTATTTTACGGATCCTCAAAGTCGTTGGAGGACTCCTGCTGATAGGGGGCCTTGCTGCCTGTCAGGGCGCAAATCCTCCGCCAGCGGCGATCAACACGACACCGGTCGCACCAAGCTTCATCCAACCGATTGATGAACAACAGGGCACGACCTTTGCCTTTGAGCCCTTCACGGGTGCTCCCGGCAACATTGCCGATGAGCTGTCCAATGAAATTGGTCAACAGGCTGCCCTGCGCGGCCTCACGCTCGTGCGGCGCGTCGGTGCTGACGCGACCTACCGGGTGAACGGATATCTCTCAGCGACGGGCCAACCTGGCAAAGGTACGGTGTTTTATGTTTTCGACATCGTTGACCGATCAGGACGTCGCCTGAAACGCATTTCGGGTGCAGAGGAAACCGGAGGCTCTACTGGCGACCCCTGGACCGGAGCAACGTCCACGGTTCTGACCCGCATCGCAGAACGGTCTGTGGTTGAAATTTCTGCCTGGCTCAACCGATAAGGTCAACTTTAACCGGATAAATCAAAACCGGCGTCATAAAAACTAAAAAAACCGCATCTGACACCCTCAGCGCGGTTGTCGTCTGTCCGGTTGGTTGTTACAACGCCGCCGCCTGCCGAAGGTTTTCCCCCTAGAAGGCTTTGGGCAATCGGCACCTTGAACGACTTAACGCCCCAACCGCGTGTTTGCTTGGCCGATCTTGGCCCTACAAACCCGGCTCCGCACCAGAAGGACTTGCGGCTTATGAAGATCGTCGCGGGCAATTCCAACCGAGCCCTGGCCGAGGAAATCTCCCAATATTTGGATGTTCCATTGGCCAAATGTCAGGTCCGGCGCTTCGCCGACCAGGAAATCTTCGTCGAAATCCAGGAGAATGTGCGCGGTGAGGACGTCTTTGTCGTCCAGCCGACCAGCTACCCGGCCAATGACCACCTTATGGAGCTGCTCATCATAATCGATGCGCTGCGCCGGTCATCTGCCCGCAGAATCACTGCCGTTATCCCTTACTTCGGATATGCCCGCCAGGACCGCCGCGCCTCCGGCCGGACACCCGTCTCGGCCAAGCTTGTTGCCAACTTGATCACGGAAGCCGGTGCTGACCGCGTCCTGACACTGGATCTGCACGCCGGCCAAATCCAGGGTTTCTTCGATATTCCGACGGACAACCTCTTCGCCGCACCTGTCATGACCCGCGACATCAAGGAACGCTATGCGACCGACAATGTCATGGTCGTCTCGCCGGATGTCGGCGGTGTGGTTCGTGCCCGTGCCCTTGCAAAGCGCATTGAAGCTCCGCTGTCCATCGTCGACAAACGCCGCGACAAACCTGGAGAATCGGAAGTCATGAACATCATTGGTGATGTGAATGGCTGTGACTGCATCCTGGTTGATGACATCGTCGACAGTGGTGGCACGCTCTGCAATGCAGCAGATGCGCTCCTCGCCAAGGGTGCCAAATCTGTTACCGCCTATATCACCCACGGTGTTTTGTCCGGCGGTGCTGTTGCCCGTGTGACCTCCTCCAAGCTGAAGGAACTGGTGATCACCAACTCCATCGAGCCGACGGCTGCAATCACTGCCGCGCCGAACATTCGCGCGATCTCGATTGCTCCGCTGATGGGCGAAGCAATCAACCGGACAGCCTTGGAAAAATCGGTTTCCAGCTTGTTTAACTGATTGGTCCCATAGACTGTTTGAAAGCGCCGGTTTTGCCGGCGCTTTTTTGTTTGAATGAAACCATATCCGATCAGTTGAGTTTACCGGGCAGACTGAGGTCTCCAGAAGCCACATCGAATACGTCGACGACGCACAGCAGCGGGGCGTGGATGTTCTGATTGACGCGCAGTGCCGACGTCACGCCGTCGTAGGACATACCATCAGCTACTGCTGGATCATCAAAACTGACATTGATCGTGATCTCTTTGCTTTTGAGCACCGGAGAGAAACCCGGACTGTCGATGTAAATCGGCAGTCCCGGCCAAGTCGCCGGCATTTTGGGCGAGGCCCCATCCGGGATATCCTTCACTGACAGAGCCCCCGACCCGCAGGCTTCATTGGGTGTCAAAACGACCCAATGCGAATGCCATTTGGCGCCGTCATTTGTGAGATCCGCGTCCCCATCTTCATCAAACAAGGGCGTATCGTCAAAATCCGGGTGAGACGTCGCAACCAGCGCCAGGATCCCGTCTTCGCTTTCAAAACCGACAGCGTCCGGCTTCAATGACGTCGGCCAAACATAGGCTTCAACCGGAGCGCCGGCGAGTTGACCGACCGGTTCAGGCGTCGTGGCCCCGGCTATTCCCTTGAGTGTCATGTGAAAGGTCACGGCGCGGCCTGACCGGTGCACGTGCGCGGCCAGAATATCGTAGTTCTGGTCTATTTCGGCATTCTCGGGCGACAGCACTGCGCCCTTTTGATGAATGGCATGATCGCTGTGTGACCCGCCTGCCAAGGCGGCAATCGGCAAGGCAGCAAGGACAAGGCTTCCAGCTAGTGTCTTCAACATGGGTGTTCTCCTTTTCAAAAAGACACCTCCTAATTAATAGCGACTCGATACTATTGCAAGTTTAATTTCGACTCGCTATAAAAAGGCATGACCAACGACCGCGAACACCCCCGTTTCATCTCAGATCTGATTGACCGCCTCGGCAGACTAAACGCGGCCGAAGAATGGAACGGACCGCTCAACCCGTCACAATTCGCTGCACTGTCCTATCTCGCCCGGGCAAACAGGTTTTCACGGGCGCCGTCTCATGTGGCCGACTACCTGGCAACCACCAGAGGCACAGCATCTCAAACCTTGAAAGCGCTGGCCCGGAAAGAGCTAATTGCCGAATCGCGACTTGAAGAAGACAAGCGCAGCATTCGTTATGACGTGACAACTGACGGGCGCGCGTTGCTGGCCGCGCAATCTGCAATGTCGTCCGCGATTTCGGCACTTGAGGCTCCGAACGCTGCAGCGCTAAAGGACGGGCTGACGGCGCTGGTTATGAAGCTTCTGGAACAACGCGGTGCGAAGTCCTTCGGTCTTTGCAAAGAATGCCGGCACCATCAATCAACGGAATCCGGTGGGTACTGCCACCTTCTGGACGTTCCGTTGAAGCTGCAAGAAACCGAACAGATTTGCCATGAGCACACTCCCACCACAGGATGATTTTCAAAGATGAGAACCGCACAGATCTTGGGCGTATATGCCGGAAAACCTGAGGACAGATGGGGAGGGAAAGCACCCTCTTCGATCCGCAAATCTCTGATAAAGGGAGCTGTCCAGCTTACAGAAACCGGGATCGCGGAAGACCAGCAGGCGGATCTTGCCGTCCATGGCGGTCCTGAGAAAGCGCTGCACCACTATCCTTCGGAACACTACGCCAATTGGGCGGAGCGTTTTGGCACTTCCCTGTTCGCATACGAACCCGGGACATTTGGCGAAAACATCTCGTCGTCCGGCTTTACCGAAGAAGACCTTTGCATAGGCGATGTTTTTGCCGCCGGCACCGCCCGTCTTCAAATCTGCCAGGGCCGGCAGCCATGCTGGAAGCTTAACATGCACACCCAGAACCCTGCCCTTGCGGCGCATTTTCAGAAAACTGGCAAAACGGGCTGGTACTACCGGGTTCTGGAAACCGGCGTTTTCAAGGCAGGCGACAGTATGACCTTGATCGACCGGCCCTGTCCGGATTGGAACCTGAAAGACGTGATCTTTGCCCGGTTCAACCCAAAGTTGGAGAGCAGCACGGCGTCCGCACTTGCCAACCTGGCCGTACTTGCCGACCCATGGCGGGCCGCCTTCGCAAAGAAGGTCGACCCGGATTTTGTGGAAGATACATCACGACGGCTACCGGGAAGCTAGACGCTATCGAGCATGCGAACCCTAAGCAGCTTCAACAGCTTTGAGGAAACGGTCCACCGTCCCGCGAAGGTCTTCGGTTTTGTCGGCCACGTCATTGGACGCCCGCAAGACGTCGCCAGCGGACGAGCTTGTCATCTGCGACTTTTCGCTGATTGCCACCATCGATCCCGCGACCGACCGCGTTCCTTGAGCAGCTTCCTGGACGTTCGCAGAAATCTCGGTTGTCGCCTGTCCCTGCTCCTGAACTGCTGACGCGATGTTTCCGGTGTAATTGTCCACCGTTGCCATGGTTTCCGCGATTGTTCCGATCGCCGAAACGGCTTCTTTCGTTGCCGTCTGAACTTCAGACACTTGCGCCTCAATCTGCTCAGTTGCCTTGGCCGTTTGTGTCGCCAATTCCTTGACTTCGGACGCAACAACCGCAAAGCCGCGGCCCGCCTCTCCGGCGCGTGCAGCCTCAATCGTCGCATTGAGAGCCAGAAGGTTGGTCTGCTCGGCAATATCAGAGATCAGGTTCACAACGTCGCCGATGCTCTGGGCAAGCTGCGCCAGCCCGCCAATCCGCTCGTTGGTTTCCTGAGCTGAACCAAGTGCTGCCCGGATAATCTCCGTGGTGCTGTCAACTTGCCGGCCAATCTCCTGAATGGATGCAGACAGCTCTTCAGAGGCAGAGGCCACGGTCTGAACATTTGCAGACGCCTGCTCGGAGGCAGCTGATGCGTTCGTCGCCTCGCCGGATGTTTCATCCGCAATTCCGTTCAGGCCCTCGGCGGCCGCCTGCATCTGGTTGTTGTTATGAACAACCGTATCAAGCATTTGTTCGACTTCATCGCGGAAGGTTTCGATCAAGGAACTGACCCGATGGGCTTGTTCTTGTTGAGCTTGCTGGTTAGCGCTCTGCTCTGCCTCCAACCGTTCACGCTCCAAAGCATTCTCCCGGAAGACAGCGACCGTGTCGGCGATTTCCTTGATCTCATCATCGGAAGTTTGCTTGGGGACATTTACTGCCGTATCGCCTTTTGCTAGTGCGCCCATGACACCCGCCAATCCATTGATCCGGCGAGACAACTGAACAGACACCCAAAGGCCGAGTACCCCGGCGCCAAGTGCGCAGATCACCGCGATCGCCACCGTCCAATTCCGCAGCTTCGCGAGCGGAGCGAGGACTTCAGCCGCGCTCTGCACGACGACAAGAGCATAGTCTTTGCCGAGATATTCAAACGGCACTGCCGCTGCGAATGATTCTTGTCCCTGCAGATCGTCCAAAACCTGGAATTCCGGCGCGCCGCCCAGCGCATTAAGAATTGGACTGCCCTGAAGCAAATCGCTCGTCACTTCGTCGACATCGGGTGTCCGAACACTGTCGTTTTGAATGATACCGTGAGCGTTGACCAAAAACACATTCCCTGTCTCACCAAGGCCGGCATACTTGCCAAGCATGTTGCTGACACGGGAGACAGCGGTCTCATAGATAGCAACACCGATGACCTTTGATCCGACCGAAATCGGCACTGACAAGAAACCAACAGGCTTGTCTGTGGGTCCGGGATAGTGCTCTACATCGAAAACATGCGCCTGATCCGGAGCGCCTGCCAAGGCCGCCTCATAAGCCTTGGCTGCTGCCGAACCGGTCCATTCGGTTGACTTTAGATTTTGGGCAAAATCAGAATTTTTCTGAACGCTGTAAACGACGTCACCATCCAGATTAATCAGAAGGATCTCGTCAAAGCTGTTGGATTCGGCGAATGCCCGCATTGCAGGATGATGCTTGGTGTGTGCCCGGTCATAGGGCTTGCGGCCGGCCTTGACCAAATCAGCGCGTTGATCCGCCGGATGCGGATTGTCCGTGACATACACCTTGGTCAGAGTCGCCTGCGCCTTGTCTCCGTATTTCGCCCAGTTTTTATCGAAATCGGAATAGGCAGCCCTCAGTCCCTTGCCGGATGCGTGATCTGTTACAAGAGCCTGTTTAGAAGACAAATAATCTGTCAGGGCGTCCTTGCGGCTTTCAGCGAGGCCCATGAGCTTTTCTTGAGCCAGATCCCGAACAGATTGTGCTCCGGACATGTAGCTCGCAATACCGACACCAGCTGAACAGAACAATGCAATCCCGACCATGATGGCGGGAAGTTTCTGAGAGACTTTCAATGGCTTTGCTCCGCAAAGGACATGGGCAAGGCTCCCGCCTTGCCCGTTGAAATATTATAGATTTTCGACGTTCACACCGAACGTGACGGCACCGATTGGCTCATCACTATCCGGATCAACAACCGGCACACTGACCTGGCTCTGCAGAAGCTGAGTGCTGTCATCTTCTTCAAGATCACTGATGTGCACAGAGCCCGAACCCGCGCCATAGGTGTCTTGCCATTTGGCTTCATCGCCTTGCCAGTAGTCAGAGGTCACATCGCTCTGACCAACATTGAGGCCCTTGGCATCCATCACGAAGATTTCGGTAAAGAGACCATCGCTGCCGTCTTGCAGATCGGCCAGATATCCGGACAGATCGTTTTCAAGCACGGCATCGATCATCGGCTGATCAACTGCTTCTGCTTCAGCGCGCCAGGTCTTGTCGAGCTCGTCGATTTTGGCCTGATCGTGACCGGCAGTTTGTGTGTTCTGTGCCTTTACAGCTGCAATCACTTCAGAAGAGGACGCGATTTCGGCGATTTGGCCGTTCGCCAGTTCTTCCAGCTCGGCCTTAAATTCATTCGCGTTGGCGGCACCGGTTGCAAGGAGCACAAATACCGCGGACTTCAAAAACGTTTTCATGGATCGCTCTCCGTTGAGTTCCGTAACGACATTCAACGCGGCAAACCTTAATCACATATGCATAGTCGCTTATGCTTATTGATTGAATTACTTTTAACTTCAACCAAAAAGATGTATTGTAAAACCAATAATCTACACAAACCAAATAACACTCGATGGTTGATTATTTTTACTTTTGAGAACTAGCAGAATTGACGATAGTCGTGCGCCCATCGGAGCCGCTTGCTTTTCAAATGGGTTTCAGCTATATCGCGCACGCGCCTGCACCCCTGGAGGAGGCGCTCGTAGGACCGATCCCGGACAACTGATCGAACATCATTCGGTGACCCTGTTCGCCGGTCCGTTACATATACCTATAGGAGTTTGCCATGGCTTCCAGCTATGAGCTGAAGGCGTCGGCACGGGACCGTGTGGGCAAGGGGGCTGCACGGTCACTGCGTCGCGAAGGCCTTCTACCTGCCGTGATCTACGGCGACAAGAAACCGGCTTTGCCGATCACCATTCCGGTGAAAGAAACCACCCTCACCCTGCACAAGGGCGGTTTCCTGACACACATCGGAACCATCGACGTTGACGGTGAAAAGCACCAGGTCATCGCCAAGGACTTCCAGCTGCACCCAGTGCGCGACGATGTTCTCCACGTTGATTTCCTGCGTGTGTCCGGCAACACGACCCTAACGGTCGATATCCCGGTGACTTTCATCAACGAAGAAACCTGCCCGGGCCTGAAAAAAGGCGGCATGCTGAACGTCGTTCGTCATACTGTCGAACTGATCGTTCCGGCGAATGCCATCCCGGAAACACTGGTCTTCGACCTCGCGAAAGTGGACATCGGCGACACGCTGCACATCTCGGCAACCACCCTGCCGGAAGGCGCGCAGCCGACCATCACCGATCGTGACTTCACCGTCGCAACACTTGCTGCTCCTGGCGGCGGTGTACAGGACGACGACGGAGAAGCCGAAGGTGGTGAAGAAGAGACAAGCGAATAAGCTTGATCCTTCGATAAATTTGCAGAAGGCGGCATCGCCTTCTGCACTTACGGCAGCCGTTTTCGGCTGCCTTTTCGTTTCAGCACCCTGATTTTCAAAGAACGCACAGGGACAGATCATGAGACTGATTGTCGGCCTTGGAAATCCCGGCGGTAAATACGCCCGCAACCGCCATAACATTGGTTTTATGGCACTTGATGAGATCCACCGCCGTAATTCCGGTTTCCAACCTTGGCGCGCTCGGTTCCAGGGTCAAGTCTCCGAAGGACGGCTGGGCAGCGAAAAAGTGCTGTTGCTCAAGCCCTCCACCTACATGAATGAATCCGGCCGCGCTGTTGGCGAAGCCATGCGCTTTTTCAAAATCGAGCCGGAAGACATTGTCGTCATCTACGATGAACTGGATCTCCCACCTGCCAAATTCCGGATGAAGAAGGGCGGTGGCCATGGCGGCCATAACGGTCTGCGGTCAATATCGGCGCATATTGGCCAGGAGTACCGGCGTTTGCGGCTTGGGATCGGCCATCCGGGCGATAAAAAACTCGTCTCCAACTATGTCCTCGGCGACTTTTCCAAGGCGGACCAAGACTGGCTGAACCCGCTGCTTGCAGAAGTTGCTGATCAGGCTGGCCTTTTGGCGGAAGCAAAGGACAGCCAGTTTGCCAACAAGATGACATTGGCGCTCGAACCGGAAAAAGCTCAGCGCGGCAACAAGGCGGCCTCCCAAAAACCGGAAAAGGCCCCCAAGCCCAAACAGCAGAGCCATATTCGTCAGGCCCGCCAGAACAAACCCGCCGCGAAATTGCCCAAGTCAGGCCCGATGGCGGACATGCTGAAAAAGCTTTTGGGCGGTGGCGACAACACATAAAACACAATTAGGGATTTTAAATCACGCGACCGCACGTCATACTGTGGTAATCTGCATCAGGATAATGGCCCCAAGCTTGATAAAGGGGGAAATCATGCGCCGCATTGTTTTTGCATGCGTTGTTCTGGGGCTCACACTAACGCCTGCGGCTGCCTTCAAGAAACTTGAAGGCTACTTTATCGCCGAACAAGCCTGCGAAGCGTACCAAAGCAAGAACAGGCAGACCAACCCCGGCAACGTCTTAACGTCACCGCGGATTGCCTACGACATCAAGGGCATCAACAAACAAGGCGGCGATTATTTCCAGATCCAGGTTGACGATGCTCCGGTTACGCAGCTCCGCTGGGTCAGCACATCTTGCGGTGTGCATGTGATGGACGCAGGCACGGTGACTGTCGATCCTGTCGTCGACACTGGGATCACGCCTGTTACAGGTGGACAGGAATCCACAGACAATCTGCTGACCCTCAGCTGGCAGCCTGCCTTTTGTGAAATCCGGCCCGGCAAGCAGGAGTGCCAGGATCTGAATTCAGGTAATCTGCCGCACACAACCCGGCAGCTATCCATTCACGGGCTCTGGCCGCAACCGAAAGGCAACGACTATTGCGGTGTGTCAGCGTCTGTTCGAAACCTCGACAAACCGGGCAACTGGCACCTCCTCCCCGCGCCTGAGATTGACACCGAAACGGCCGACGCACTCGCCGCGTCCATGCCCGGTTTTGCAAGCTTCCTGCATTATCACGAGTGGATCAAACACGGCACCTGCTACTTTGGTGACGGCGGCGCGGACGAGTATTATGACGACACCCTTTATTTGACCGGGCTTGTAAACGATTCAGCCGTCGGCGACTTGTTCTTCAACAATGTCGGCCGTCAAGTTTCCGGCGCCCAAATTCGGGCCGCCTTTGATGACGCCTTCGGTGTTGGCACAGGCGCACGGGTCCTGATCAAGTGTACAAACGATGGCGGCCGGACGTTGATCAACGAGATTTGGCTCAGTCTGAAAGGCCAGATCACCCCTACTTCGGATCTGGGCGAACTTATGCTCGCCGCAAACGAAACTGGGATGGGCTGCACTGACGGACTGATCGATCCGACCGGGCTGCAATAAGCAGACAAGGCTTCCGTCGTCCGGCGGGGTCAGAGCGGATCCGGTAGAAGTAAATCAAGCGCCCGCACTCTAAACTGCTCCTTCTTTCAGCACTTCCATGGTGTTCGCAAGCAGCTTGGAACCGCCAAACCCTTGACCTTGCCGGTCCCCTCGGGCATGAAGCGCGGCAACAGTTTCAGACACAAACCGAAAGCGAACTCCAATGGGTTTCCAGTGCGGCATTGTCGGACTGCCGAATGTCGGCAAGTCCACGCTTTTTAATGCGCTGACCAAGACAGCTGCGGCACAGGCCGCAAACTATCCGTTCTGCACAATCGAGCCGAACACCGGCGAAGTTGCCGTGCCGGATCCGCGCCTCTATGCAATTCGCGATATTGCGCAATCCAAGGAAGTGATCCCGACGCGTATTACCTTCGTGGACATTGCAGGCCTTGTGCGCGGTGCTTCCAAGGGTGAGGGTCTCGGCAACCAGTTCCTGGCGAACATCCGCGAAGTCGATGCCATCGCGCACGTTTTGCGGTGTTTTGAAGACGATGACATCACCCACGTGGATGGTGCGATCGACCCGATCGCCGATGCCGATACGGTCGAGACCGAACTCATGGTCTCCGACATGGAAAGCCTGGAAAAGCGCATCGCGCCGCTGAAGAAAAAAGCAACTGGTGGCGACAAGGAAGCAAAGGCAGTCCTGCCGATCATGGAAGGCGCACTGGCGTTGCTGCAGGACGGCAAACCTGCCCGCATGCTGGAAACAGCGGACGCGGAAGAAGCGAAGATGCTGCAGGGCCTCAATCTTCTGACATCCAAGCCGGTTCTTTATGTCTGCAACGTTGATGAGGCGTCCGCAGGCGAAGGCAACGAACTGTCCCGGAAAGTCGCAGAAAAGGCGGCCGCGGAAGGTGCAGTTGCTGTTGTGATTTCCGCTGCGATCGAAGCTGAAATCTCTCAGCTCGACAAGGAGGAACAGGAAGAATTCCTGGAGACCATCGGACTGGAAGAACCTGGCCTCGACCGGATGATCCGGGCCGGCTACGAGCTGCTCGGCCTGATCACCTATTTCACGGCTGGGCCAAAAGAAACCCGCGCCTGGACCATCACCGACGGCACCAAGGCACCGGGTGCCGCCGGCGTCATTCACACGGACTTTGAACGCGGTTTCATTCGTGCACAGACCATTGCCTATGACGATTACACGTCGCTCGGCGGCGAGAGCGCTGCAAAGGAAGCCGGAAAGGCCCGCGACGAAGGCAAGGAGTACATCGTCAAGGACGGTGACGTTCTCCTCTTCAAGTTCAACACTTGATATGAAGTCACAGCCCGGGCGCCTGCCCGGGCTTTTTTCTTAGCGGCTGTGAGACTTCCCCAATCGCGCTCACCCAAACTCGACACTCCAGGTAGAGCCTTCGACCATGCGGACTTTCGTTTTTGCTCCTCCTGCCGTGCCTGCAGTTCCCGTTGACGGCACCAGCGACCTCTTCCCGGTCCGCCGCGTCTACTGCATTGGCCGGAATTACGCCGCCCACGCCGTGGAGATGGGGCACGACCCGGACAAGGAACCGCCGTTCTTCTTTCAGAAAAATCCGGACAATCTCAACACCTCCGGCACCTTTCCTTATCCGCCAAAATCTGACGACGTACATCACGAGATCGAACTGGCTGTCGCTTTGAAATCAGGCGGGCGCAACATTCCGGTCAACAAGGCGCTGGATCATTTATTCGGGTATGCCGTTTCGCTCGACATGACACGGCGCGATCTTCAAGGAAACGCAAAGAAGATGGGCCGCCCCTGGGAGATCGGAAAGGCGTTTGAGCAGTCCGCCCCCATCACGCCAATTGTCCCGGCAGCCGATTGTGGTCATCTTTCCGAAGGCAAGATCCAGCTCACGGTAAACGGCGATCTGCGCCAAGAAGGCGATCTCAACCAAATGATCTGGAAGGTCCCGGAAATGATCTCCTATCTTTCGGAGTATTTCGAGCTGTCGCCAGGAGATGTCATCCAAACCGGCACGCCTGCAGGCGTTGGGCCGGTTGTGCGCGGCGACAAGCTGGTTGGGTCAGTAGAGGGATTGCCTACCCTGGAAGTCACTGTGATTTAAAGCAGATAGCGCCTGCTCAAGTCCGGACAAAAAGATCCCCCGGAACATCCTGAGCCCGGGGGATCTCTCAACTTACATTCAAACCCTGCATAACCAAGGGGTTCGGACCGGCTTCATCGCGCCACTTCCGGGGCACCAAACGATGGTGCCGAGACTTTGCATAATATTCAATGCGGTCGTAGTAGTCGTTGGCTTCGCAGCGGATGGTCGTTTTTGACACTTTGCTCATTTCTGTTTTCCTTTCCAGTTGGTCTGTTCCTGCCTGGAAAAGCATGTGGTGTTTGAATGTGTCCGATAGATGTTCAGAACATTACGGGTTCCTAAATTCCGCACTCAGCATATTGATTTGCGTGCCATACGGAGCATTCCGAAAAACCGCTCGACGCTGAACGCCAATCCGGCCTAAGTTTCAGCACCTTCTAGGCGACGCGAACGGATCGGAGAATTCCAAGGTGACGCTCGATCAGATACTGCTGTTTTCACTCTTCGCAGTCGTCTTCGCCCTGCTGATTTGGGGCAAAATCCGCTTCGACCTGGTCGCCTTTGCCGCCCTGATCCTCGCAGCATTCCTGGACCTTGTCCCTTCGGATCAAGTCTTTTCCGGCTTCGGTCACCCTGCGGTCATCATCATCGCCCTTGTGTTGATCGTGTCGCGCGGACTGATGAATTCCGGGGCCGTGGAACTGGTTGCCAAGTACCTGTTCTCTGCATCCCGCAGCCTGTCTGGTCATATCGGCATCATGGCCATCGTTGGTGCCGGACTGTCCGGCATTATCAACAATGTGGCAGCTCTCGCGCTTCTGATGCCGCTGGATCTGGAAGCCGCCAAGAAAGCTGCGCGGTCTCCTGGCCTGTCGTTGATGCCTCTTTCCTTCGCAACGATCCTTGGCGGCATGATCACATTGATCGGAACACCGCCCAATATTGTGATTGCCCAGTACCGGTCAGACGCGCTCGGGTCGCCGTTTTCCATGTTCGATTTCGCCCCAGTCGGCCTTGTTGTCGCGATCAGCGGCATCGCCTTTGTGACGTTGATCGGCTGGCGGCTGTTGCCGGCGCGATTCCGGCAGGCGCCCGAAACCGACAGCATGGCCGAGGGGCTCTACAGCGCGGAATTGAAGGTCGGCAAACTGCCCGAAGACAAGGACCTCACGCTTGGCGATCTTTATCCGGTCGCGGACGAAAAAGATGTCGCGATCATCGGACTGGTGCGCCATGGCAGCCGCATCAGAGGGTTTGCCCGCCGGGAACTGATCAAGGAGAACGACTTCATTCTCGTAGAAGGCGATCCGAAGGCCATCGAAACCTTCATGGGAGCGGCAAAACTGGAGTTCGCCGGATCCGAACGCCACAAAGGCGGTTTGACGGGAGGCGCTTTGAGCCTCACCGAGGCTATTGTTCCAGATACGGCGCGCATCAATGGCTCGTCGGCCTTTCAGCTCAGGCTTCTCTACGGTCATGGCGTGACGCTGCTGGGGATTTCCCGTGCGGGGCGCCGGATCCAAAACCGTGTCCGGCATGAAACGATCCGGCCAGGTGATGTCCTCTTGCTGCTTGGTTCATCCGATCGATTGGAGATGGCAGTTCAATGGCTTGGCGTGTTTCCGCTGGAAGGCAGGACCACCGGAATGATCCAGCGCAACAAGGCTCGGCTGGCCATATTGGGCTTCGTTCTTGCGATCGCAGCAGCTGTCGCAGGGTTCGCTTACCTTCCGGTCGCGCTCGCTGCCTGCGTCGTCCTTTATGCAGCGACCGGCCTCGTCAGCGGTTCGGATGTCTACACAGCCGTCGAATGGAAAGTGATCGTGCTTCTCGGCTCGCTGATCCCTCTCGGAAAGGCGTTTGAAGCGGCAGGCAATGCTCAGATCATCGCCGATGGAATTCTGGCCCTGACGGCCGGAGCACCAGCCTGGGTGACGTTGGCGGTTTTGATGGCCGTCACCATGACCTTGTCCGATTTCCTGAATAACGTCGCGACGTGCCTGATCGCAGCCCCTATCTCGGTTCAGATCGCAAACAGTCTTGGTGTCAATCCCGACCCGTTTTTGATGGCGGTCGCGGTTGCCGGTTCCTGTGCCTTTCTGACCCCAATTGGGCACAAGAATAACACGATCATCATGGGACCCGGCGGATACCGCTTCGGCGATTACTGGCGCATCGGCCTTCCGCTGGAAGTGCTGGTTTTGGCTGTTGGCATTCCGGCGATCCTGGTGTTCTGGCCGCTTTAGAGCAGGGAGCCCTTACTCGGGCTCAACAGACATGGGCCCTGCCCGCGCGATGTGTTTCGGGATCCGCCAGATCACGATTGCAGACAGGATCGAAACGAGCACGATGTAGTAGGCTGGTGCAAACGTGTCGCCGGTTTCGTGCACAAGGTAGGTTGCCACAAAAGGCGTTGTGCCCCCGAACACCGCCAGGCAGATATTGTAGCCAATAGCTACTGTACTGCATCGCAGGTGCTGCGGCGCCATTTGTGTTAATGCGGTAATCGACAGTGCCCACCCGGCTGTACTGGCAAGCGTAAGTCCCAACTGACCGATAAAGACCAGTTCCAGCTTGGTGGACAGCATCAGCCACCAGCAGGGCAATGCCAGAACGATCGCGCTGATGGCTGCGCCCATCATAGCGGCTCTGAGGCCGACCTTGTCAGCAAGGTACCCGCAGACCGGCACAAACAAGGCCATGATGACGAGATTTACAGTCGTGATGTCCAGCGCTTCGGCGGATGTGAAGCCGGGTTCACTGCCGATGTAGGTCACGGCGTAGACGAAGATCACAAAATAGATCACGGATACCGGGATCACGAGCACCACCATCTCGAAAATGAGACCGGGAAACCGCTTCAAGGTGTGCAACACCGGTGAGCCCAATTCCCACTCTTGGGCTTTGGGAGCGGCTTCGGTCAGATGCCGCCGGAGGACGGTGCTCAAAAAAGCAATCAAACCTCCAACAACGAACGGGATCCGCCAGCCCCAGCTGTGCATCTGTTCATCGGTCAAAACGTTGCTGATCAGCGTTGGCACGGCAGACCCCAGAACACAGCCCCACATCATCGCAAACGCAATCCAGGAGCCGGTCAATGCCCGGCGGTCTGCAGGAGCTTGTTCGACGATGAGCACGCCAGATGTCGTGTATTCGCCCGCAACTGATATACCCTGGGCGATCCGGATCAGGACGAGGAGAACAGCAGCTGTAATGCCAATCTGGTCATAAGTCGGTAATGCCGCAATGGCGACTGATCCCAAACCCATCGTCATCACTGAAGCGATCAGAACAGGTTTACGGCCGAACCGGTCACCGATATGCCCAAACAGCAGGCTGCCTACCGGCCTCGCTGCATATCCGACTGCCAGCACCGCGAATGCTGACAACAGCGAAGCGACTTTGTCCTCGGAAGGAAAGAACAGAACAGCAATTGTGGAGGCCATGAAGCCGTAAACAGTGAAGTCGTACCACTCCAGAACATTTCCGCTGGCCGCGGCCAAAATGGACCGGCCACGGCTTTGCTTTATCTGTGTGGTCATATCGGTCTGAGTAAACCTCTTGGCAGGGGAACATGGGAATGCGATTAGATTGGAGGGTCTGACTACTTCAAGTGATACCAACCCGGCTGTTCTCAAAAATCGAAGTCCGGTTATGTCCCACAGTGTGCGGGGAGTTTCCTTTCGTCAAGCTGATGACTGCAGGCCAACAACAGCTCGGTCATGGGCGGCTCTGGTGAGACGTCCTGTCTGTCAGTAAAAATCCCATTTTCTCTTGAGAACCCGCCAAAAGTAACGTGTTATGCATGCGTCAGGTAAAAAAAGTCCGGCATATCAGGGGGACACCATGAAGTATTTCTTATCTGCTGCTGCAGGCGTAGGCTTTGCATTAACCGCGAGTTTTGCCTTTGCGCAAGGCACGGGCTCGGAAGGCTATTTCCAAGTTTACAACAACACTGAGGGCAACATTGCCGTCGGTTTCTACACAAATGGCGGTGATGGCTGGAGCGATAACTGGCTGGGCGATGCCTTGATGCCCGGTCAAAACGCCCAAGCAGCGTTCAATGCAGATACCGGTAATTGCGATCAGGTCTTCCAGATCGGATGGCTCGGCGCTGACGACAGCGAAGTGCTCGACGAGCCGATTGCCATCGACATTTGCGCAGCCAGCAATGTCTATCTCGATGACAATGAGATTTACTACGACTGAACAATCGGTAAGATTGCGCATCCTCATAGCGCGGCCTGCCGCGCTATGCCTCTCTAATTACACAGCTATTGATGCCAGACATATATCATTTTGAAGACTTCGAGCCCGGACAGGTTTTTGAACTGGGCAGCGTGACCGCAAGCAAAGACGAGATTATCGAGTTCGCCGAAGAGTTCGACCCGCAACCGTTTCATCTCGATGAAGAGGCCGGGAAAGCCTCCATGCTCGGCGGGCTGGCAGCATCCGGCTGGCACACCGGGTCGATGGTGATGCGTTTGCTCGCCACCAATCTCTTGAACAACTCCACCGGGCAAGGCTCGCCCGGCATAGATGAACTGAAGTGGCAAAGCCCGGTCTATCCAGGAGACACACTCACGGCAAAAGCTGAGGTTCTGGCGAGCAAGGAGCTACGATCCAAGCCCGACCTGGGGATCGTGACATTTCGCATCACGGCGACCAATCAAGATCAGAAACAGGTGATGTTTTGGGAAAATCCCATTCTGTTCCTGAAGCGGGGGGCCGCTCAATGACCAAGTATTTCGAGGAGATTGAAGTCGGTGAAAAGATCGAGTTGGGCATGCACACATTTAAAGCCGACGACATCATCCGCTTCGCTGAAAAATACGACCCTCAGCCCTTTCACCTCAGCGAAGAAGGGGCGGCCAAAACGCATTTCGGCCGATTGTGCGCCTCCGGCTGGCATACGGCGTCCGTCTTCATGAAGCTGCTGGTGGCAACCAACAAACGTTTGATTGAAGCGGCTCAAAGTGAAGGGCGCGTGCCCGCCCGTGTGGGTCCGTCTCCGGGTTTTGAAAAACTGAGGTGGATCAAACCGGTATTTGCTGGTGATACGCTGACCTATCAACGCGTCGTCACGGGCAAGACTGAAAGCCGCAGCCGGCCGGAGTGGGGCATCGTCCATTCCGACATGGTCGCACGCAATCAGAATGACGAACCGGTATTCTCTTTCAAAGCAAACGTCTTCGTGGAGCGGCGCAGGGACTGATACGGCCGCTTCCCTATGCGGAAATCATGCTGGCTTGCGCCCAAAGACCAAAGATGTCATGCCCGGGATCATCTCCTTGATAGTGACGTCCTTGAACCCCGCTGCTTCCATAAGACCCGAGACGTATGTGCTCGTAATGGACTTGGCTTCCGGGTTGAATGCGGTGTGTTGAAGCTGCCACAAAGCGGCAAGTTTCGGCCCTTCGCGGCTTTCATCGACCATGAAATCATGCACCATATAGGTGCCGCCGGGCGTCAAGGTGTCCATCGACTTCCGAACCAGACCTGGGATGGACGCACCGGGGACACCAGAGAATAGATAGGACATCAGAACCGCATCCGCTTGTGCGGGCCAAGTGTCCTTTAGTGCATTTCCAGGTTGATACGTGATCCGGTTTTCCAAGCCTTCTGCTTCAATAAAACCTTTTCCGACCTCAGCAACGTTCGGAAAGTCCAAAATTGTAGAACGCAGCCCGGGATAGGCTTTGCAAAGCGAAATGGAAAACGCGCCTGTTCCCCCCCCTATATCGAGAAGTTTTCTAACGCTTGAAAGATCGACCAACTTGGCAAGGCTGCGCCCTGGTCCTAGCGAGCCAGCATGCTGGGATTGGGAGTAAAGTTCAGCCTCTTGCGCGTCACTGAACCATTCTTCGTAGGATGCGACCTGCTCTTCTTCCAGAGTCCCCTCAAGAGCATCGTTTAACTGAGTCATAAACGGGTACATCTGACGGTCTATCTGAAACCTTAGATAGTCTCCAAAATCGTACTTTTTCCCTTTCACCAGAAAGGCTTCGGCAGCGGGTGAATTTGTAAACCCATCTCCATCGCGACGCACAAGCCCAAGCGCCGTTAAGGCTGTCAAGAGTGTCGTTGCACGCTCGGTATCCAGATTAGAACCCTCAGCAACTTCAGAAGGAAGCAAGGTTTTTTCCGACAATAATGAGAAAACATCAGAGTTGAGCGCAGAAAAGAGCGCCTTGGATCCCATAAAACCAAAGGCGATATCTGAAATATCTTCCGCGGATTCTAAACACTTGGCAGCAGACAATTTTTTACCTCCATCGTCGAAGCCGAAAATCAACGACTTGACGAACCAAAAAACATCAAAACTTGAGACTTGGGAATTATAACTATTGTGCAACGCAAAGCAAATGCGTTCCCGGCATGGACTGCATTACAGGGAAACCCATCTACTTTCGGGAAGTTCGGCGCCGCTAACGGCTATAGGCTTCGGGCGAAAAACACTTCATCGTGGATTTCAATGCCGTAATCCCCGGTCAGCGGAATACCGGGATTCTTCTCACGCTCGGCATCGATCACGCCGAACCCGATGCGCTCCAATCGGAACCCACGCCGCTGGTAGAACCGGAACGCATCCAGATTGTCGTTGGATGTCCGAACCGTCAAGCGGTGGATGTGGCTCGCTTTCGCCTCTTCCACCACGGCCTGAAGCAAACGGCTGCCAACACCGTCCCAACGGTTAAAAGAGTCGAGCGTCAGGATTTCCCACTCCTCCGGCCGCTTGATCAAGGTCACCAGTCCGACAAGCTCGCCGTCCGCGCGGGCTGTGTAGCCGGGCAGCCGCGACGCATCGATGGTTTCGTTTTCGATGATCATATCCGGCGAAGTCCACCGGTCATTCAACAGCTGCAGGACATCTGCATGATCTTCGGCTGTCGTTGCATGAATGGTCACAGACATGATGGTTCCTAACTACAAACAACACGCGGTCAGCGGCAGTCCCTCAAAGCGGCAGGTATGCTAGCGGCGAAACAAGCGCTCGTCCAATGGGCTTCGCGATTGCCAACGGGCGCGCTCAAGTTCGGGGGCGATGTGTTCTTCTTCCGGGTATCCGACACAGAGATACGCCACGAAATGCCAGTTTGGGTCAACTTTTAGAATTTCGCCGATCTTCTCCGGGTCCAGAATTGACACCCAACCAACCCCGACACCCTCGGTGCGAGCTGCAAGCCAAAAGGTGTGGATCATGCTGACGGTGGAATAGGCCAGCGTTTCGGGCATCGTCGCCCGCCCAAGTCCATGACCCTGGCCCGGATTTGGCTCGCTGAAGACCGCCAGATGGACGGGCGCTTCTTTCAACCCAGCCAATTTAAGCTGGCGGTAAAGTGCTGCCTTTTCGTCCTCGTAGGCAGAAGCAGCGTAAGCATTTTCCGCCTCGAAACTCGCAACGACGCTCGCCCGCTTCTCCGCACTCTGCACAGTCACGATGCGCCAGGGTTGGCTGTTCCCAACTGAGGGCGCCAGATCTGCCAGCTCAAGGAGATGCTTAAGCTTATCAGGATCGATCGGGTCCGTCCGGAAGCGGCGCACGTCCCGCCGCCATCTTAACAGACTCTCAAACTCAGATCGAAATTCGTCCGAAAACGCCGGTTTATCGGTTTCTCCAGATCCGCTCGCCGCCATCCGCAATCAGTGCCCTGGGAACTCAACCAGGGTCCGGACGGGGACACTCAATTCTTCCAGCTTTTTCCGGCCGCCAAGATCGGGAAGATCAACGATGAAACATGCAGCTTCAATATTTGCCCCCATGGATCTCAAGAGTTTGCAGGCCGCTTCCGCAGTGCCACCAGTCGCAATGAGATCGTCGACCAGGATCACCCGGTCGCCTGGCTGGATTGCATCCTTGTGCATTTCCATTTCATCCAGGCCATATTCCAGGGAATAGGCAATGCGCACGGTTTCGTGCGGCAGCTTGCCCTTCTTGCGGATGGGCACAAAACCTGCAGACAACTGGTGGGCAACCGCCCCACCCAGAATGAAACCGCGAGCTTCTATCCCGGCAATCTGATCAACCTTGGACCCGGCCCAAGGCTGAACCAGCGCATCGACTGCGCGCCGGAATGCCCGAGCATTGCCGAGCAGAGTGGTGATGTCGCGAAAAAGGATGCCCTCTTTGGGATAGTCCTTGATTGTTCTAACGGCACTGATCAGTTCATCACGAATTGTCTGATCGGTCATTTTGCTCTCTTTCCTGCAAAAACAATGTCGCGCAACACAATCCGCTGCACAGCCCCGACCGACGCTTATATCAAGATTACCGCGCCGGTCGAAGTCTTTTGATGGTTATGAGATGTAGGTGTCAGCTGCGATTCAAGACACGCCCTGCAACCGCATCGAGTTTGGCGACTAATTCCGGATCGCGCTTTTCCGGCGCAGTCATCAGGGCAAATTCAAGAGCAGTGTCGGAGCCGGCCGGACAGGATTGATGCTCTCTGGGAAGGTCTTTAGCAACACGGGCGACCAGTCTTTGCGCATTGGCCGCATTGTCATGCAGGACTTTCAAAATTGCCTGAATGTCGACTTCACCATGGTCCGGATGCCAGCTGTCATAGTCGGTCACCATGGCAACGGTCGCATAGGAGATTTCCGCTTCCCGCGCGAGCTTGGCCTCCGGCATGTTCGTCATGCCAATAACATCGCAATTCCAGGTCCGGTAAAGTTCACTTTCCGCAAGCGACGAAAACTGCGGACCTTCCATAGCGAGATAGGTCCCGCCCTTATGGTATTTCAGGCCTTCCGCTTCCGCCGCTGCGGCAACGGCGTCAACCAGTTTCGGGCTGACTGGAGTTGCCATGGAGACATGGGCCACACATCCGGTCCCGAAGAAGCTCTTTTCACGTGCGATTGTACGATCGATGAACTGATCGACCAGCACAAACATGCCCGGTTCATGCTCTTCTTTTAAAGAGCCGCACGCAGAGACGGATAGAAGATCCGTTACACCGCACCGCTTCATGACGTCAATATTGGCGCGGTAATTGATCGTCGTCGGCGAATAGACATGCCCCCGGCCGTGGCGCGGCAGGAATACTATCTTGAGACCGTCAATCGTCCCGATCCGAACCTGATCCGACGGCGTGCCCCATGGACTTTCGACGCTGATCCATTGCGCATCCTCAAGACCAGGAAGGTCATAGATCCCGGATCCGCCAATAATCCCCAGAACTGCGTCGCTCATTTTGCCCTCGCTGGATGAGTTCCTGAATTACCGTTTTGCTTAACAACCCGAGCCAGCAATGAACAGCGGGCAAATGAAAAAAGGCGGGCTCAATGCCCGCCTTTTTCCGAGTGCTTCTTTATGCTTGGAGCTTAGTGCTCGACGTCGCGCCAGATCTTCTTCTTGGTGAAGTAAAGCATGCCAGCGAAAACGATGAGGAACAGCATCACTCGGAAGCCGATCTTCTTGCGGTCTTCCAAATGCGGCTCAGCGGCCCACATCATGAACGCAGAAACGTCGCGCGCATAATTCTCAACAGTCATCGGTGTGCCATCGGTGTACTCAACGGCTTCCTCGAAAAGAGGCGGCGCCATCGAGATAAACTCACCAGCCAAGAAGGAATGGTTGTAGTACTGGCCAACCGGAACTTCCACGCCCTCTGGCGGATCGACGTAACCCGTCAGCAATGAGTAGATGTAGTCTGGACCGTTTTCCTGGTACTGGGTGAAGATGTCAAAAACAAACCCAGGGAAACCGCGCTGCGGCGCGCGCGCTTTCGCGAGGAGCGAAAAGTCCGGCGGATACGCCCCATTGTTGGCCGCACGCGCCGCGTTTTCATTCGGAAACGGCGACGGGAAGCGGTCAGCCAGGATTGCCGGACGATCGTACATGTCGCCGAAATCATCCGGGCCATCTACAACCGTGTAGTCTGCAGCAATTGCTTTGGCCTGGTCTTCGGTAAAGCTCGGACCGCCGTCCTCCGCCAGGTTACGGAATGCAACACGGCTCAATGCATGACAGGCTGAACAGTTTTCGACGTAGACCTTGAAGCCACGTTGCAACTGCGCACGGTCGTAGTAACCGAACGGTCCGGCAAAGGACCAATCCTGATAATCGATTTCAACCTTCGCTCCAGCGGCAAAAGCCGGGGATGCGATGGCGAGAGCCGCCACCGCTGCGAGGGAACGAACCATTGTGATCATGGTTTTCATTGTCTCAAATAACTCCCGATCCGGTTCGCGTTATTTCGTTTCCGGTGCGGCTGCTGCGCCGACCGGTGTGCCGGATCCGCCCTTGAGCACCGACTCGGAGATTGATGCCGGAAGTGGCTTCGGTTTCTCCAGGAAGCCCAACAGCGGCAGGGCGATAAGGAAGTAGGCAAAGTAGATGGTGGTGCAGATCTGGGACATGATCACGTAGATCCCTTCCGCCGGCATGGCGCCGAGGTAGCCCAGAACCACAGCGTTCGCTGCAAAGATCCAGAAGAACTGCTTGAACAGCGGACGGTAGGCACCGGAGCGGACCTTGGAAGTGTCCAGCCACGGCAGGATGAACAGCACCGCAATCGCACCAAACATCAGAACAACACCGCCGAGCTTGTCCGGAACAGCGCGCAAGATCGCGTAGAACGGCAAGAAGTACCATTCAGGAACGATGTGCGCCGGCGTGACGAGCGGGTTCGCCTCGATGTAGTTGTCGGCGTGACCCAGGTAGTTCGGCAGATAGAAGACGAAGTACGCGAAGAGGATCATGAACACGACAATCGCGAACAGGTCCTTGATCGTGTAGTACGGATGGAACGGGATCGTGTCCTGTTTGGTCTTCGGCTGGACGCCTGTCGGGTTGTTGTTGCCAGTGGTGTGGAACGCCCACACGTGCAGCAGGACAACACCGAAGATCATGAACGGCAGCAGATAGTGCAGCGAGAAGAAGCGTGTCAGCGTCGGATTGTCGACCGCAAAGCCGCCCCACAGCCAGATCACTACACTCTCACCGACAACCGGGATTGCCGAGAACAGGTTGGTGATAACAGTCGCGCCCCAGAAGGACATCTGCCCCCATGGCAGAACGTAACCCATGAATGCGGTTGCCATCATCAAAAGGAAGATGATTACACCCAGGATCCAGGAGATTTCGCGCGGAGCCTTGTATGACCCGTAATACAATCCACGGAAAATGTGAATGTATACGGCGATGAAGAACATCGACGCGCCGTTGGCGTGCAGGTAACGCAGCATCCAGCCGAAGTTCACATCGCGCATGATGTGCTCAACGCTGTCAAATGCCGCGGTTGTGCTAGCCGTGTAGTGCATCACGAGCACGATCCCTGTCAGGATCTGCGCAATGAGCACAAAGAAAAGGATCCCGCCGAAGGTCCAGAAATAATTCAGGTTCTTCGGTGTCGGAAAGTCGACGAAAGATCCGCGTACGAGCGATATGACCGGCAAACGGCTCTCAAGCCACTTTGCCGCAGCGCTCTGCGGTACATATTCAGAATGTCCAGCCATGGCTGCCTCCAGATTAACTCGTGCCGTTAGCCGATCTTGATGGTGGTCTCGCTGACCATCTCAAGCGGCGGAATGAGCAGGTTCTCAGGCGCCGGGCCCTTACGGATCCGGCCGGCGGTGTCGTAGTGCGAGCCGTGGCACGGGCAGAACCAGCCGCCGTACTCACCAGCATCACCCACTGGGACGCAGCCAAGGTGTGTGCAGATACCAACTTGAACCAGCAGCTTCTCATTGCCCTCGATGCCGCGGTTCACGTCCGTCGCTTCGGCGTCGGCAGGAAGGTTGGCGTTGCGTGCGAGCGGGTCCGGCAGATCCGAAACCGCAACAGCATTCGCGTCTTCCACTTCCGCATCCGTACGGTTGCGGATGAAGACCGGCTTACCACGCCATTTCACGCTGATAGACTGCCCCTCTTCCACGGCAGAGACGTCGACTTCAATAGAAGCCAGAGCCAAAGCGGAGGCATCCGGGTTCATCTGATCGATGAATGGCCATACCAGCGCGCCAGCGCCGACGACACCCATAGCGCCGGTCGCAATGTAGAGGAAATCTCGGCGGGTCGGTTCCGCCTGATCCGTATTTGCCAAGGTCGCGTCCTCTCGAAACCAGTTTATTCTGTACCGAAAGCCCGTCGCACGTCCGGGCCCGTCCCTGAGATCAAGGATAGGCAGACCAGTGCCGGGCTCAACGGTTGCCGGGTGCGGCAGATTTCCGCACCGGGCAAGGCGTGTGTCTTTTTGCACCGTTCAAAGCGCTTGTCCAGTTCAACAAACGCCTTAGAACGCATATGTCGCAGCCGAAACTGCGCTCGCGCCGTTTTTCTGCCGTTTTTCGGAAAATCGCAAGGCCGGAAAATATATTTCCCCGGCCTCGCGTGACGATATGGCTGGAATCAAGCCGCCTGAACCGGCGCCAGGAAACCACCGGACTGGTGCTGCCAAAGCTGAGCGTAAAGACCGTTCAGGTCCAACAGCTCCTGATGCGATCCTTCCTCGATGATTCGACCATGGTCCATGACAATGAGCCGGTCCATCGCCGCAATCGTGGACAGCCGGTGCGCAATCGCGATAACGGTTTTGCCTTCCATCAGATCGAACAGGCTTTCCTGGATTGCGATCTCGACTTCTGAATCCAGCGCCGATGTCGCCTCATCCAGGGCCAGGATCGGGGCATCTTTAAGAAGCACCCGCGCAATCGCGATCCTCTGGCGCTGACCGCCTGAGAGTTTCACCCCGCGCTCGCCGACATGCGCATCTAGTCCGACACGCCCGTTTTGATCTTCGAGACTGCGGACGAACTCGATTGCATGCGCTTTTTCCAGAGCTGCCTCGACTTCCTCGCGGCTGACGTCCGGTTTGCCATACGCAACGTTCTCGAAGATAGACCGGTGCAACAGGGACGTATCCTGGGTAACGACACCCACGTTAGCCCGGATGTCGTCCTGCAGGACCTTGGCAACGTCCTGACCATCGATCAGCACCCGTCCGCCTTCCAGATCATAGAAGCGCAGAAGCAGGTTGACCAAGGTGGACTTGCCTGCCCCCGACCGTCCGATCAGCCCGATTTTTTCGCCAGCCTTGATCTTCAAGGACAGATCCTCGATGACGCCGGCTTCCTTGCCATAGTGGAATCGGATCCGCTCGAACTCGATCTCCCCTTTGTCGACGACCAGATGCTTGGCGTTTGGAACATCCACCACATCCCGTTCGCGGGAAATCGTGTTGATGCCGTCCTGAACTGTGCCGATGTTTTCAAACAGGCCGGACACTTCCCAAAGGATCCACTGCGACATCCCCTGGAAACGCAGGACAAGGGCGACCGCCACCGCGATTTCGCCAGTGCTCACCAACCCTTGCTGCCAAAGCATAATGGACATCGCTGAGACCGCGAAGAGCAACGCCATGTTCAGCGTTGTCAGGGTGATGTTCATGCCCGTGACGAGCCGCATCTGAAGGAAGACCGTCTTCAGAAAGTCGAGCATCGACCTCTTCGCATAGTCTTCTTCGCGCGCCGCGTGGGAGAAGAGTTTCACAGTCGAGATATTGGTGTACGCATCTACCACGTGTCCCGTCATAACTGATCGCGCATCGGCCTGATCCCGGGACACGTTTTTCAAACGCGGGATAAAGACGCGCATCGTCAACAGATACCCGCCAAGCCATGCCACGAACGGAATGGCGAAATAGATGCTTGCCTCCGCAACGATGAACAGCGCGGCGACAAAATAGACAATCACATATACTAGGATGTCCGCGATCCGGGTCACCACCTCCCGAACCGCGAGTGCTGTTTGCATCAGCTTGTTCGCAATTCGCCCAGCGAAGTCATTTTGATAAAACGCCACGCTCTGCCGGAGAAGATACCGGTGAACCCGCCAACGTACGGACATGGGATAGGTGCCCATCAAGCCCTGATGGAACACTATCTCCCAGATCGCAGCGACCAGTGGCAAGAGGATCAGGATGACAAAGCCCATCCACAGAAGCTGTGGCCAATTGTCCGCAAAGAATGACTGCGCATTCTCGGTTCCAAGCCAGTTCACCAAATCGCCGAGAAAGGTAAAGATAAACACCTCAAGGATGGCGATGGCGGCCCCAAGAACCGATGCGACCGCTAGGATCGGCCACACGGGTTTTGTGTAATACCAACAGAACGCCCAGAACCCTTTCGGCGGGACATCGAGATCCGTGTTCTCAAACGGATCAATCAGGTTTTCAAACCACTTAAACATGACGAACCTTTGCATGAGTGGGATGGACAGTCTCATGACCATCTCCGCACTCGAATTTGTAGGGTTCCCTTTCATGATCACGCACGCCGAGGCGCGGAGACACAATCGCAGCCGAAGCAAAGAAACTTACCAGCGATAGAGCTACGATAAAGGAACCAATTAGAAGATTTTCAAGCCGGTCAGCGAATTGCGGCGCGGTCAGGATCTTTCCATGGACGCCAACAGTTTCGATCGCTGCAAATTCGGAAATTATGACTGGCACTGCGAACAGAACTGTCAGAACGCCAGTCGCCCCACCGAATACACCGAGAATTTTCAACAAGTTGCGCAGACGCAATAAAACTGGCGGACGCGGGCGCAAGTGCGGCTCAATGAAAACGTCCGGCCGCCGGACTGGCGGCTCCTGGACGATATCTGGACCTATGCCGGGTTGGAATGGCCCAGAGGGATCACCGAAAGACATGATGTGTCTCCGAAACGAAAGAAATTGAGAGTAACGCCCGCAGACATGCGCAAGGACGCACATGCAGCCAGAACTGATGGACGGCTTAAGCCGGACGTCGGAAAAGTGTTAGGAACTCAGGCGCGTTTTTTTAAGCAAAACGTGCGGATGATCCCGTGCGAACCAAATGGACGGCTGTCGCTGGATGCGTCGAACAATTTAGCATTTAAGCCCTCCTGGTTGCTTGGCCGGGCGGCCAAAGGGATGAAAATGTCAACCCGTCAGAGTTGAGGACTTTTTGGTACTCTGGAATCGCGGATAAGGGAAGACTGATTTCGGCCTAAAGCAACCTAAACCTAAAGCTGTGACAAATCAGCCACATGTGTGGCATGTGAGTGAGCGGTCGCAATGATTCACTCAGCCCAGGACCAGTAAGGCAGTGGAGCTTAGCCACCACAAACCAGCGACAAAGCCTTAAGCAGCGCGGACGCTTTGTAGGAACTGCGAGACCTGTGCCTGAAGTGTGTTTGACAACGTTCCAAGTTCTGCAGAGGCTTGATGCATGCCATCTGTCGCTGTCCGGCTGGCTTCCATCGCATCGTTCAAAGTCCCGACGTTGCCGGTTACCCGCTCAGAGCTAAGCAGCGCGGTCTGCGCACTGCCGTTGATCTCGCCGGTTGCAGACGTCTGGTCTTCCACGGCATCCCGTATCTTGGCGGAAATCGCGCTTACGCGTTCAATCGTATCGGCAATCGACGCGATGGCGACACCGGATTGCTGCGCGACGTCCTGTACAGCCGAAACTTGCGCAGAAATATCTTCGGTTGCCTTGGTGGTCTGCTCGGCCAACGCTTTTACCTCGCTGGCAACAACGGCAAACCCGCGCCCGGCTTCTCCAGCCCTTGCGGCCTCGATCGTTGCGTTCAAGGCAAGGAGATTGGTCTGGCTGGCAATCTGGCTTATCAACTCGACAATCTCGCCGATCGCCCGGCCCGTCTCGGAAAGCCGCCCTACGATTTCATCGGTTTTTCGTGCTTCAGTGACCGCAGCATCCGCAATGTCAGTTGCCTGATCCACATCCTCACGAACACGGGAGAGAGATTCTGACAAACGATGGGAAGCCCCGGTCACAGTCTCAACTGACTGATTGGCATCAGCCGACGCAGTGCTGACTTCAGAGACGGCGCGGAGCGAGGACTCCACAGCACGGGTCAGATCATTGGAGTTGCTCTCAACGCTGTCAGACTTTTCAAGCAGCGAAGAAACGACGCCGAGCACGGATTTCTCAAAATCGTCTGCAACATCCTGCATCAGCGCCGAGCGTTCTGCATTCAAGGCATCCTGGTGCGCCAGATCTTTTCGGGCCTGATCTTGTGCCCTTTCGGCAAGGTTTACACGAAAGTCTGTAACAGATCGGGCAATAGCACCGATCTCATCGGACCGCTCGACACCGTCGATTTCTACTTCGAGATCACCGGCAGACAACTTGCCAAGCGCTCCTTGCAAGCGGGCGAGCGGACGGGCAATGCCCAATGCCAAAACAACTGCCAGACCAAGAAACGCGAGACCGACCGGCGATACGACAAGACCGATGGTGATCATCTGATCCAGGATTAGACCATCAAGGTTCTCTGCCACATTACCCTGAAGGAATTGCTGAGCACTGTCTGCCGTTCCCAACTGAGCAATCATTGCTTGCCGGAACGTGTAGAACGCGAACGCTGTTCCACCCATCATTATGACGGCTGCAGTGACCACCATAGAAACAAATCGGCCATTTATCGAAAGCGTCACGAATATCCGGGCTCCAAACCCAATCCTGCGGGTACACTCGGAAAGCCCGCGCAGTGATCTGTGTTGGCCCTTGATATCTCAAGGCTGTAAAAAATCAGTAACTACAACAATTAAGAGTAGGCATGCAGTACCCTGCGTCACGTTCATGGAGTTTCGGTTTTTCGCAGACCTGCCGAGTTATCAGCCGAGGATCTGACGGCTTATCAGATAGCCTGCGCCAGCCGAGACCGCACCAAGCACTGTGCCCCACGCAATGTCGACAACGGCAACAATAACCGGCCAGTCTCTCAAGGTTGCGTAGTTGGTGACGTCGTACGTCGCGTAGGTGAAGAATCCGAACATGGCGCCGTACATCACGGCGTATGAAAAGCTCTCGTTTTTTAGCGCCGGACCTACGGCAAACAAAACGATCCCGACAACGTAGATGAGATAAAAGGCCGCTGCAGCACCCATATTCGGGCGCTCCATCAGCAAATGACCAATGCGATCAAAATAGAAACGCGTGGCGACTTGGGTGAGCCACACATAGTCTATCGCGAGAAACACGATCGCGGTGGTGAAATACGCTGTGATGAAATGAACCATAAGATCCTCAGGCGGTTGGCCAGCTTTCTACGCCACGCGCATTCATACAGATCAAGACACGCTCGAATTAACCCGTTCATCGGTCTGCAATCCCGCCTGAAGGAAGCCACCTGACTGCCGCCGCCAGAGCTGCGCATACAATCCGTCTTCGTTCGTCAAGAGACTGTTATGGGTCCCCTCTTGGACAATCTGTCCGCCGTCCATCACGATCAGACGGTCCAGCGCAGCAATTGTTGAAAGGCGGTGCGCAATTGCGATCACGGTCTTGCCTGCCATCAATTGCTGCAGATTTTCCTGGATCGCAGCCTCCACCTCGGAGTCGAGCGCAGATGTGGCTTCATCCAGCACCAGAATTGGGGCGTTTTTCAAAAGAACCCGGGCAATTGCGATTCGCTGACGTTGACCACCCGACAGTTTGACTCCGCGCTCTCCGGCATAGGCGTCAAAACCTTTTCGCCCGGATTTATCTTCAAGGTTTTCAATGAACTCAAGCGCGTGCGCGCGCTCCGCTGCATCGCGCAGCTCGTCTTCACTCGCCTCAGGCCGCCCATAAAGAATGTTCTCCCGGATGGATCGGTGCAGGAGGGAGGGATCCTGCGTCACCATCCCGATGGCCCGCCGGAGTGTCTCCTGTTTCACAGAACGGATATTTTGACCGTCAATCAGGATCTGCCCTGCCTCCACATCATAGAAGCGCAGAAGCAAACTGGTCAGCGTTGTCTTTCCTGCACCGGATGGTCCGACCACACCGACACGCTCTCCGGGGGCGATCGCCAGGCTCAGATCTTCAATGACACCGCCTGCTTTTCCATAATGGAAGGTGATGTTTTTGAATTCGACCGCGCCCTGGTCCACAGTCAGCGCTGGCGCATTGTCCTCATCTTGAACAGCAACGGGTTTGACAATCGTCTCCATGCTGTCCTGGACGGTCCCGAAATTCCGGAACAGACCATTGAGCTGATTGAACAACCGGTTAAGCAGAATGTTCAGGCGCAGAATCAGGCTCAGCGTAAAAGCCACATGCCCCGTGCTGATGCCGCCATCGCGCCAAATCACCAGCGCCATCCCGGCAATTGCGACGATCATCGCCCCATTGACGAGGCTCATCACGACGCGGATTGAGGTGAGCAGGCGGGTAAAGGTCTTAAGCTGACCAATAAACCGGATGAAGGCAGATCTGGAGCCCCGGTTTTCTTCTTTCAGAGAACCGAACAGCTTGACGGACTGAATGTTGCTGTAAGTGTCGACCAAGCGTCCGGAGACGCCGGAATAAGCATTGGCTGTGTCCTTTGCCGCCTTGCGCACACGCGGCACGAATACCCGTGCGGTGATGGCAAACAAGACGAGCCAGACCGCGACAATTGCCCCAAGCCGCCAGTCAAGATCGGCGACAAGCACCAACGTCGTCACGGCGTAGACCACGATAAACCAGGCGACTTGAAGAAGGTTCACCATGAAGTCACCGGCGGACATCCCGGATTGGAGAACCTTCTGGGACAGACGGCCTGCAAGATCATCTTGAAAGAACGCAATGCTTTGACGCATCACCTGCTGGTGCGCCTGCCAACGGACCAGATTGAAAAAGCCCGGAACAATGGTTTGCTCTTCCAAAAGCGCCATGAGCGTATTTGTGGCGGCCCGCACCACCAAAACAAAGAACGCCATGCCGAACAGGGTCCAGCCGTGCTCAGCAAAAAACGTTTCCCGGTCGCTGCTGTCGAGCAAATCAACGATATGGCCCAGGAAGTTGAACAGTGTGACTTCCACAAAGGCTGTCAGGCTGCCGACAATCAGCATCAGGAAGAATGGCCAGCGCGCCTGCTTCAGAAAGAACAGAAGAAATGCAACACCGCCTTTGGGCATGGCTTCAGACGGCAAAGGCCGGAACGGATCAATCCAGGATTCAAAAAGCCGGAACAAAGCAATCATTGAAATGTCCAATTGGGTGGCGGGCGATTCTTGCGTTCATACTACGCCTGGAACTGCTCAATGGGCCACGGCCCATGACAGGACGGCGTTCTCCTGTTAGGAGGCAATGAACCTTCAAGACAAGAAGCAAACATGCCCGACATCGCCCTTTACCAACCAGACATCCCGCAAAACACCGGAACCATGCTGAGGCTCGTGGCCTGCATGAGTGTGACGGTGCATTTGATCGAACCTGCGGGATTTCCGCTGTCCGACAGCGCATTGAAACGCGCAGGGATGGACTATCTGGAACGGGCTGCCCTGAAACGCCATCTCAATTTCGCGGCGTTCGACGACTGGCGCCGGACACATAATCGGCGCCTCGTGCTGCTCACCACCAAAACGGACCTCGCGTACACGGACTTTGAGTTTGCAGCAGATGACATCTTGCTTCTGGGCCGCGAAAGCACCGGGGCACCGGATGCAATCCATCAACTGGCCGATGCGCGGCTGACCATCCCGATGGCCGAGGGCATGCGATCCCTCAACGTTGCTGTGTCCTGCGGCATGGTTTTGGGAGAGGCCTTGCGGCAAACCCGGGCATTTCCTAAAAGATCAAGCTAATCCAACGCTTGTGCACCTACCGTGCGGGCTCTTCATGTCGAGGCAAATCAGATGACAGCACCCTCTCCAGAATCACGCGGCGGTCCGATCCCTGAGGGGATTGAAGACAAGAAACTGACAGCATCCGCGTGGTTCAAGGATCTCAGGGATCAGATTTGTGCCGCATTTGAAAAACTGGAAGACGATATCGGTGAGCTCAACGGACCAATAAGTGATTTGCCTGCGGGCCGGTTCGAACGTACCCCATGGGAACGGACCGACAGTTCAGGCGCGAAGGGTGGCGGCGGCGTTATGTCGATGATGCATGGCCGTGTCTTTGAAAAAGTTGGCGTCCATATTTCCACCGTCCACGGCGAGTTCTCTCCTGAATTCCGCGGTCAAATACCAGGTGCCAGCGAAGATCCCCGGTTCTGGGCCTCCGGCATCAGCCTGATTGCACACCCGCAGAACCCGAACGTTCCGGCAGTGCACATGAACACGCGGATGGTGGTTACAACCCGCCAGTGGTTCGGCGGCGGCGCGGATCTTACCCCGGTTTTGGACGACCGGCGGACACAAGATGACCCGGACACTGTTGCCTTCCATGACGCTATGAAAGCGGCGTGCGAACCGCATGCAGTCGCCGATTATCCGGCTTACAAGGACTGGTGCGATGAGTATTTCTTCCTGAAGCACCGCAACGAACCCCGCGGCATTGGCGGAATTTTCTACGACTATCTGCACAGTGGCGATTGGAACGCGGATCTCGCGTTCACCAAGGATGTCGGCCGGGCGTTCTTGAAGGTGTATCCCGAGCTCGTTCGTAAAAACTATGAAAACTCCTGGACGGATGCCCAGCGCGAAGAGCAGCTGATCCGCAGGGGTCGGTATGTGGAGTACAATCTTCTCTACGACCGCGGCACTATCTTCGGCTTGAAGACCGGCGGCAATGTCGCCTCAATCCTGTCTTCCATGCCACCAGTCGTGAAATGGCCCTAAGCAAAGCTAGTCCCAGAAAATGGTGCTTGCGCTGCTCAAGCAGCAGCGCCTCCACCTGCGGCAGAAACGGGTCTCGACAATTCTGCAAATACGCGGTCCAGAATCATGTCTGAAAACTGCCGCAGCAGGTCCTGATCGAGCTTCGGCCCCATGTTTTTCATCATGGCGATCGCCTGCCGTGGAGGCATTGGCTCCTTATAGGCGCGCTCTTCTGTCAGGGCAGTGAAGATGTCACAAATCGTCATGACGCGGACTTTTTGCGAAATGCGATCCGCTTTGAGGTGATTGGGATACCCGCTGCCGTCCAGGTACTCATGATGCTGGATAGCCATGCGCTTAATTTCGTAAGGCACCTCAAGACGCGGCTTCAATATCTCCTGACCAAACACCGGATGCTTGGCGATCAAAGAACGCTCCTCATCGGTCAAGCGCCCCGGTTTGTCCAAAATGGTCAAGGGGATGCGCATCTTGCCGATGTCATGCACGAGCCCACCGGCAACCATCTCCCGGCAATCAGCTTCTGACCATTTCAGATGCCGCGCGAACGCGCCTGCCAAGCCAGCAACCTTTAAAGAGTGGCTGTACGTCGGGCTATGATGGCTTTCAACCGCCTGCATCCATGCCAACAAGCCTTCAAGGTCAATCGCCGAAAGCGCATCCTTGGCGCTGTCTTCCATCGCCCGGATCTGTATCGACGCATCACTGACTGCAGACATGCAAAGCGTTTCCAGAAATGCATTGGCCTTGGAGAAAGCCTGCGCAGTCCGTTCGGGCGTGTCCTTTGGCAGATCCTTCAAAATATCGGTTTTCAGATATTTTTTAACCTGATGGAGAAGCAAGGCCAGGGGCGCTTCCCGATCGACAAGATCCATTTCGCCCAGCGCAGCTGCTTGGGTCATTTCCCGCCGGTCTGACTTGTCGATGATGCCAATGACTGGGATCTCCGCAATGCTGCCCCAGGATGATTTCAAAGCGGACATGCCGGGCTTGCTGGATCCAAGCAACTCGATGATCGCAACGGAGGCTTCACCGGAAGTCTTGGGAGAGACTTTGGCCATGTCGATCAGGCGCGCCCGGAAGAAAAACGGAATTTTCCGGACCGGAGAATCCATGGGCAGCGGCCCATCAGAGATCAAGATGACTTCGCTATGCGGCATTTACGCTTTCCCAACAACACGCAGGACAGGTTCATAACCCTTCGGAACCGTTGGTAGAAAACTATCTAAGGACTGTTATCAATTCGCTAAGCGCGGTTCTCCAAACGGGCAAGAAGGTCCTGTTTGCTTAGGGCGAAACCGTTTTCGCACCAGATCTTCTCCAGGGTTTTGAGAACCTTGCCAACTTGCGGGCCCGGACGATGTCCGAGCGCAATCATGTCCGCGCCTTTCAGAGGAAACACCGGCACCTCGACGGATTTAAGCTTTAAAACCGCATCTTCAAAATCAGGCTGATCCCCCAACCGCTTTTGCGCCTCAAAGGCTGCCCAGTAGGCCAGCAGCCCATCAATGGCTCCTTGGCGGCCATGGGTGTAAAGCAACGTTTTAAGATCCGGCATCTGGTCCGACTGCCGGAACGTTTTGTAAGCCTCCCAACAGATTTGCATTCGTTTGCGCTCTGCATTGGACAGCCGCAGCCGATCAGCAACCCGATCCACATCTTCGCGGACAAAACCTGACAGCACGGTCAAACCAACTTCCGGGTCCTGTGTTTCAGGCGCGAGCGCATCAAGGTGGCGGAGGCATTCAAAATCCTCAATTTTTGCCAGACCGCCGGTCGCGATTTCCCAAAGTCCGCAATCATACATCATCCGCACCGCAACCGCCGCCTTGGGGGCAGATACAAGACGGCGCATTTCATGGCCAATACGTTCGGCGGAAAGGTGCCGTAGGCCGTCCCGTTGCCGGAGACAAGCGCCGAGGCCCTCCGCATCCATGTCGCCATCGCCATAGGCCGCGTAGATCCTGAAGAAGCGGAGAATCCGAAGATAGTCCTCGCGCAGCCGCATGTCGGGATCACCGATGAACCTGACACGCCTGGCAAGGCAATCCTCCAGACCGCCCAGCGGGTCGTACAACTTCCCAAGGCTGTCCACATAAAGCGCGTTCATCGTAAAGTCGCGCCGCAGAGCATCCTTTTTCCAATCGCGTCCAAAAACCACTTTCGCCTGACGGCCATAGGTTTCGACATCCTCGCGCAGCGTCGTCACCTCGTATGGAAATCCATCGCTGATCACAGTGATGGTGCCGTGATCAATCCCCGTGCCGATGGGTTTCAGGCCGGCATCGGCTGCCCGCTGCATGACGTCCTGCGGCGTGGCAGTCGTGGCGATATCGATGTCGGGAACTGGATGTCCCAACAGCGTGTTACGAATCGCGCCACCCACAACACGCGCGCTGTCATTGTCGCGATTGAGAGCTGAAAACACAGCCTGAATGCCTGGCGACCGCAGCCAATTGGCCGCAGCGAGAATGTCTTCAGATCTGTCTTTCATGAACTTATTCGAACCGCCCAGGAATGAGTTCACCGTCGCGGAATTCTGCGGGTCTATACTGCGTACCTTCTGGTGCCCTGTTGAACTGAGCAACAGCAACAAACCCGGAGATTGTTAAAAAGAGACCTGCAACGGTCAACCAGGCGACCGGCCCGCGAGACCAGCTCTCCGGGTTATCTCCCTTTTTCGAAAGCCAGAGATAGCACGCATAACAAGCGAACGGCAGCAGAAACAGGAAGAGTTGTGTCAGGATAATGCGAAGCATCAGCGGTACACCGTGTCGTATAATGAGCGGATAATGCCTGCTGTAACGCCCCAGATGTGACGCCCGGCAAAAGGCATTGCATAAAAGTAGCGTCGTTTCCCTTGCCATTCGCGGCTCAACTTTTGATGATTGGCCGGGTTCATGAGGAACTCGAAGGGAACTTCGAAAACATCTTCGACTTCGTCAGGGTTCGGAACGAACTGAACCGGATCCCGGACCTCTGCAACGATTGGCGTGACCCGGTATCCAGATCCGGTCAAATAGGGCGCCAAATGTCCAAGCGGCTGTGCCTGGGCGGGATCCAGACCGATCTCTTCCTGCGCTTCTCTCAAAGCTGCCTCGACTGGTCCGTTGTCGTCCGGATCAATTTTGCCGCCAGGAAACGCCACCTGCCCCGCATGGGATTTGAGATGCGGTGTGCGCTGGGTCAAAACAACGCTCGGGCCGGCTGCGGTATTGCGAATACCGATCAAGACGGCAGCGTCCCTCGGCGGTCCCTTCCAAAAAGCGTAAGGCCCGACATCCGGGTTCAATATGTGGTCGCCTGTTTCCCGGTCAGTGGGCACGCTCGCTGCCAATGCAAGCCGTTCTTCCAGGTGCTGGGACCAATCGGTCAAATTGGTTGCGGATGTATCAGTTGAAGCCGTCATTGCGCTTGATATGGGGTGCTTTCGTCAAATCGGCAATTGGATAAAAAAGGGCGATCACAGAAGCTCCGGGTCAACGGCAAAAAACTGACCACCGCTCCAAATTCCTGTTTCCAAACCCTTCTCTCCTTGACGTTCGACCATGTGCTCAACCAGCTGATACATCAGGGCGCGGGTGAACAGCGCTTCAATGCGTCCACGCACAACAACATAGGGCTTTATTCCGCCGCTGTCCGGTTCCTTCTCAAAGCGCAGTGGCCGGTCGTTTCCAATGCGAACCAGATCACCGAGATTTGTGCGCACGGTGAGTTGCCGATCCGCACCTTCATTTTCCACAGCCATTTCCACAGCCAGCAGCGGAGCGTCGTCGACCGTGATACCGATTTTTTCGACCGGGGTCACAAGGTAATGCTTGCCATCTTCATCCTTGCGCAGGACAGATGCAAACAACTCGACCAATGGCTTCCGGCCAATCGGTGAACCGAGATAGAACCAGGTTCCGTCACGCGCAATCCGGATATCCAAATCGCCGCAAAAAGGCGGGTTCCACTTGTACACGGGCGGCGGCGCCTTGTCTTTCGAACCAGCGCGGCTCATCAGGGCTTTGAGGCCATCCGGTAAAGTAGCCTCTGGTTTGGCTTGCGATGTCATTTCACTCCCCGTCCCGCCGGACACCCGAACCTGTGGTCCGGATTCCTACCTAGTCCGCATCTAAACCAACGCCAATCCCCACTGGACCAACATTCGCAATTTTTGCGTTTATGCCGCAGCGAAGAAAAGAATCTTGGACCTATCCACTGTATGGCGCACAATTGTGCCTTATCTACTGAATTATATGGTGTCAGACTGGGTTAACGGAAAAAAATTGGCCGCCCACCGAGCTACCCGGCAGGCATCAGCAAGATAAGCAACAGGATAGGTGATCAATGAGCGTCGTTTCTCCCGCAAATCCCTCTGAAGAAGATCTCGCTGCTGTTGCCGAAAGCGCCGAACGGGCCGTTGAGCGCATTTTAGAAGTCAAGGCCGATATCGCAAAGATCATCTTCGGTCAGGAAAACGTCGTTGAACAGACACTCGTGACGATCCTCGCCGGCGGACATGGGCTTCTCGTTGGTGTGCCGGGACTTGCGAAAACCAAACTGGTCGAAACGCTCGGAACAGTTTTGGGACTGGATGCCAGGCGGATCCAATTTACGCCAGACCTGATGCCGTCGGATATCCTTGGCGCCGAAGTGATGGAGCAAGATACCAGCGGCGGACGGTCTTTCCGATTTATTCCTGGCCCGGTGTTCTCGCAACTGTTGATGGCCGACGAGATCAACCGCGCCAGCCCAAGAACCCAATCAGCCCTTCTGCAGGCAATGCAGGAGTATCATGTGACCGTCGCAGGTCATCCGCATGATCTCCCGCGCCCGTTCCATGTTCTTGCGACACAAAACCCGTTGGAACAGGAAGGCACATATCCATTGCCGGAGGCCCAGCTCGACCGGTTCTTGATGCAGATTGATGTGCAATATCCGGATCTGGAAGCCGAGCGCCGCATTCTCCTTGAAACCACAGGAGCAGAGCAGACCACTGCACACAGCGCGATCACTGCCCAGGAACTCATGGAATTCCAGCAACTCGTTCGCCGCATGCCGGTAGGTGAATCGGTGGTTGAGAGCATCTTGAGGCTTGTCCGGTCGGCCCGACCAGGTGATTCGGATGCAAATTCCGATCTCACAAAGCTGATTGCTTGGGGACCCGGCCCCCGCGCCAGCCAGGCCCTGATGTTGACCGTCCGGGCCCGAGCGCTCGTTGATGGCCGGCTATCCCCGTCAGTTGATGACGTTTTGGCTCTGGCGGAACCGATCCTCCAGCACCGGATGGCGCTTACCTTCGCTGCCCGAGCCGATGGGCATACCGTGAGGGACGTGATCCAGCGGGTGAAAGAAACAATCGCATAGTTCGAAATTCCATCGCGAAGGAGCTGCCCAAAATCATGGCCTCATCAACGGAGAGTGTTAAACTGGACCAGGAAAACTGGCCGAACATTATCGGTGACGCCCGTTCGGTTGCCGATGCACTCCCTGATCTTCTTGTTGAAGCAAGCCATGTAGCAAGTTCGATTATCGCAGGATGGCATGGTCGCCGGCGGGCCGGACCTGGCGAGAGCTTCTGGCAGTTCCGCCCCTTCAATATGGGTGAACCGGCCAAACGCATCGACTGGCGGCGCTCAGCAAGGGATGACCATCTTTATGTCCGTGAGCGGGAATGGGAAGCAGCCCACACCGTTTGGCTCTGGGCCGACCTTTCCTCATCCATGGAATTTCAATCCCGCCTGTCTCAGGTGACCAAACGGGACCGTTCACTGGTCATAATGCTGGCCCTGGCGGATATGCTCGCAGAGACCGGTGAGCGCATTGGATTGACCGGAGTGACACGGCCATTTTCCGATCGCAGAGCCGCTGAACGGCTTGCGGACGCGCTAACACACCTGTCCAAGCCAGTGGCCTTACCCGACCCGACTGCAGTCAAGCGCTTTGCCGACGTCGTTCTGATCTCCGATTTCCTGGATCCACTTGAGGATATTGCTGCCTGGATCGGCCAAGTTGCCGGAACAGGTGCCAAAGGGCATATCGTGCAGGTTCTGGACCCGATCGAAGAGACCTTTCCGTTCGACGGCCGGGTTGAGTTCAACGATCCGGAAGCTGGCATCCGCTTAACTGCAGGCCGCGCCGAAACCTGGCGGGAGGAATATCACAGACGGCTCGAAGCACATCGCGCGGAAATCCGTGACATGGCGCGCCGCGCGGGTTGGACATATGTCCTGCATCACACCGACCATTCAGCCGCCGAGCCCTTGCTGGTCCTGCATAGCGCGCTTTCTGGCAACCTCGATACCATGCCGCAGGGGGGCGTCTGATCCGTGTTTGCCAGTTTGCCACTGACCTTTACCGCGCCGTGGGTTTTGACCGCACTGGCTTTGCTGCCCGTGATTTGGTGGCTGTTGCGCCTGACACCACCCCGGCCACAACAGATCGCATTCCCACCGACCCGGCTTTTGCTGGACATTGATGAGCATGATGAAACGCCACAGCGCAGTCCCTGGTGGCTGACCTTGTTGCGCTTGCTCCTGGCGGCGATCCTGATCTTTGCGCTCGCGGGCCCGGTTTGGCGCGCCCAAGAACCGGTTGCAAGCCGGGACGGCGTTCTGTGGCTCCTGATCGACAACGGCTGGACATCTGCAACATCATGGGACGACCAGGTTCGAACCGCTGAAAACATTCTTACCGAGGCGGAGCAGAACGGGCAGCCGGTGATGTTTGCAGCCACGGCGGAAGGTCCGAACCAGGGCTTTGTTCCTGAAAGTCCGGCAGCTGCGCTTGAAACTCTGCGTGCACTCGACCCGCGCCCCTACCCGCCCCTGCGCAGCGAACTTGGCATCGGTCTCAGAAAGGCCGCTCAGGATACGCCTCCGGGTGCGGTCGTCTGGCTTTCAGATGGTACGGCCACCAATGATGCGTTTTTGGAAACTCTGGCGTCCCTGACAGAAGGCGTTCCGGTGACAGTGTTGACCGGCCTTCAAACACCGCTTGGGCTCAAAAGTCTGGCCAACGATACCGAAGCCTTGAGCGTCGATGTGGTCCGTCACCCTGAGAACACGACATCGGTCGTCAATGTGCGGGCTCTCGATCTCAAAGGTCTGGTGCTTGCGGAATCGACTGCGACGTTTGCAAGCGGTGATGTTGAGACCGAAGCCCGGTTCGAGCTCCCAAGCGAACTCCGCAATGACATCGCCCGTGTCGAAATTGCAGGGGAACAGGCAGCCGGGGCCGTGCAACTCGTTGACGACAGCTGGCGCCGCCGGACCGTCGGCTTGATCTCCGGACAATCCGGTGACCTTGATCAACCGCTTCTCTCACCTCTTTATTATCTCGAGCGGGCGCTCGCGCCGTTTTCCGACATCCGCCGCCCGCGAGATAGCGATATCGCAGCCGCAGTGCCATCACTGATTGATCAGGGAATTTCAGTGCTCATCCTTGCGGACGTCGGGAGGCTGCCAGACACCACCGCGATCGAACTTGGCGAGTGGGTCCAAAGCGGAGGCACTCTTGTCCGCTTCGCAGGCCCCAGAACGGCAGGCGGCACGGACGAGCTGATCCCTGTTCGCCTCAGATCTGGAGACCGGTCACTCGGCGGATCACTCTCCTGGAAACAACCTCAGCATTTGGCCCCCTTTCCGGATGCGTCTCCGTTTTCCGGCCTGAAGGTCCCAGCGGAGGTGACTGTCAACCGCCAGGTTCTTGCAGAGCCAACATCGGACCTGCCGAAGCGCACCTGGGCAATGCTGGAAGACGGCACTCCGTTGGTCACGGCAGCACAATCTGGCGACGGCAGTATCGTGCTCTTCCATGTGACAGCGGATTCCTCCTGGTCCAACCTTCCGCTCTCCGGCGTTTTCCTGAACATGTTGCGACGTATCCTTTCAGTCTCCAATGTGGCTCAAGCTTCAGAGACAGCCGAGGACGGGCAGCCGGCCCGCAGCGTTCTTCCACCGCTCCGGCTGCTTGACGGCTATGGCCGCTTCGGCGCGCCCCCTGTCGATGTCACACCGGTGAGCGCCGCCAATTTCCGGGACGCCTTTGCAAGCCGCCGCACCCCGCCGGGTCTCTATGGCAGCGAGGACGGGTTCAGAGCCCTCAATCTGATGCGCGCTGAGAACACGCTGCAATCCCTTAACATTGAGGCGCTTGGCCCAGACGCGGAAACAGCGCCTTATCCGGCGACCGACCCACTGGACTTGAGAGCGATCTTCTTCACTTTGGCCTTTTTGCTGATCATTGCGGACGCCATTGCCGTGTTTGTGCTTGCTGGCGGCCTGAACCGTCTGCGCCTGAAGACCAGGATGGCAAGTGTCATCGGTGCGGCAGCGTTGGCAACAGCGCTCCTCAGCACGGCAGGTGTTCCAGACGCATATGCGCAGTCTTCGTCTGATGACTTGAGAGCTTTGGAATCCACCCTCGAAACCCGTTTGGCCTATGTTTTGACGGGTGTCCCAGAGGTTGATGATGCAAGCGCCGCGGGCCTTGCGGGCCTGACGCAGTTTTTGTCCGAACGCACCGCACTGGAACCCGGCGCACCAGTCGCCATCGACATTGCGCGTGACGAGCTGGCCTTCTATTCGCTGCTATACTGGCCGATAGATCCTTCGGCTGACAAACCAAGTGACCAGACGATCGCCCGGATCGACACCTTCATGCGGAACGGTGGCACAATCCTCTTCGACACACGGGATCATATCAACGCGTCAACAACCGGCTTCGGATCAACACCGGCAACTTTGAAACTGCGAGAGATCCTGGAGGATCTCGACGTTCCTCCATTGGAACCAGTCCCGCCAGATCACGTGCTCACGAAAGCGTTCTATCTGCTCGACACATTCCCGGGCCGGTATTCCACCAGCCCGCTATGGGTGGAAAGCCTCGATGAAGTGACTGCCCGAGGTGACCGACCGGTTCGGGCCGGAGACGGTGTTTCCCCTCTGATGATTACCGGGAATGATTTTGCATCGGCTTGGGCGATCACGCCGACGGGGGAGTTCATGTTCCCGACGGTGCCAAACAATCCGATCCAGCGCGACTACGCCTTTCGTGCGGGCGTCAACATCGTGATGTACAGCCTGACCGGAAACTATAAGGCTGACCAGGTCCACATTCCGGCTCTGCTGGAACGGCTCGGGCAATAGGAGGTTTGATGGACTGGTCTATTTCATTCGACCCGCTCGTGCCGCAATGGGTTCTGATAACCGCCGGTGCGATTGCTGCGGTGGTTGCAGTCCTTCTCGGCATCATCAATTTGCGCGGCTGGGTGCTGCGGGCGCTTGCCATGGCATTGCTTGTGCTTGCACTCGCAAACCCGGCGGTGGAACGCGAAGACAGAGAAACCTTGTCCAGCGTCGTGGCGCTTGTTGTCGACAAAAGCCAAAGCCAGCGGCTCGCAGACCGTGAAGAAACGACTACAGCAGCAGCTGAGGAAATCCAGTCACGCATCGCGGAGCTGGAGGGATTTGACCTGCGTTTGCTCGAGGCCAGGAACTCAGGGGCCGGTGATGGGACGGAAGTCTTCCAAACCCTCGCAAACGGGCTGGCCGATGTTCCGCCAGAACGGGTCGGCGGCGCGATTATCATAACCGATGGGCAGATCCACGACATCCCGGAGAATGCAGAAGCGCTCGGCTTCGATGCCCCTGTTCACGGCCTCATCACCGGAACTGCGGACGAACGCGACCGCCGGATCGTTCTGGATACGGCTCCGCGCTTTGGCCTGGTCGGTTCGGAACAGACCATCAGCCTCACCGTTGTCGATCAAGGCTTGGGAACCGGCCCCGGAGATCAGGTGAACCTGACAATCAAACGGGACGGTGATGTCGTCACCCTGCGCACAGCGCGGACGGGCGAGAAGATCGACATCCCGGTTGAGATCGCTCATGGCGGCGACAACATCTTTGAAATCGAGGCTGAGGTCCTGCCAGGCGAACTCACCACGCTGAACAACCGGGCCGTGGTAACCGTGGACGGTATTCGCGAGAACCTGAGGGTGTTGCTCGTGTCCGGCTCTCCGCATGCCGGAGAACGCACCTGGCGCAATCTTCTGAAATCCGATGCATCTGTTGATCTCGTCCATTTCACCATTTTGCGCCCGCCCGAAAAGCAGGACGGCACGCCGATCAACCAGCTGTCCCTGATCGCCTTTCCGACCCGGGAACTGTTTTCTGTCAAGATCGATGAGTTCGATTTGATCATCTTCGACCGCTATGTCCGGCGCGGAGTGTTGCCGATGCTCTACTTCGACAACATAACGCAGTATGTGCGCGAAGGCGGTGCTGTCCTGTTGGCTGGTGGCCCTGATTATGCAGAAGGCGGCAGTCTATATAGAACGCCGCTTGCCCCCATTCTTCCGGCCCGTCCGACCGGAGCAATTCTTGAAGAGCCCTTTTATGCGACCCTTGCCAACCTTGGTGAACGGCATCCGGTGACCCGTGGCCTGCCAGGTGCCGAACAGGACCCTCCAGCCTGGAGCCGCTGGTTCCGCGCGGTCGATACGGAGTTGGACGGCGGCCAAACCTTGATGTCCGGTCCAAGCGAAACGCCACTTCTGGTCCTGAACCGCGAAGGCGAAGGCCGGGTTGCCATGTTGCTTTCAGATCATGTCTGGCTATGGGCCCGCGGTTTTGAGGGCGGCGGTCCACATGTCCCACTGCTGCGCCGCCTTGCCCATTGGCTCATGCAGGAACCGGACCTTGAAGAAGAAGCACTCAACGTGTCCCTGCGTGGCCCTGAACTGATTGTCGAAAGGCAAACACTAGGGGAAACGGTCAACGAGGTCACCGTCGTCTCCCCCACGGGAGACAACTTGGACCTCACCATGACAGAGCAAGAACCTGGTCTGTGGCGCGGCTCCTCCCCCGTGACGGAAACCGGCCTCTTTTCCGTGACAGATGGTGAGATGAATGCCCTTATTCACGTTGGCCCGCAAAATCCGAGGGAGTACACAAACGTTCTCTCTGATACCGACGTGTTGTCACCGGTGTCCGAAGCGACAGGTGGGGCGGTGCAACGGCTGAGGGATGTGGGCGGTAGTCTTGATCTCCCACGTGTCATCTCCATGCGCCAGTCGGCAAGTTACGAAGGCAACGGTTGGATCGGTCTCAAACAAACGGAAGCCAGCCTGTTAAATGGTGTCGACAGGTTCCCGCTGCTCATCGGACTGCTTGGTCTCGCCATCCTTCTGGGCGCCGTCTCGGCAACCTGGTATCGGGAAGGCCGTTAGAGCGTTTCTGGGCAAATCGATACTGGGTTCCTGACCGGAAACGCATCAAAAACGACTGCTTTGAGCACGTTGAGCGACGGAGCTTATTCGCAACGTGCTCTATGCGGCTTTTCCCTGAACTGAGCCGGTCGGCAGCGCCCCATCATGCAAGCGTGCAATCAAAAGCCTTTCCGGGTCGACCGGGCCTGGCAGAGTAATGCTGCCGAAATGCACCTGTTCAAAGCCGAACGGGCTGTAATAAGGCGCATCCCCAACCAGCAACACGTATTCGTCTCCAGCCGCCTTTGCAGCCTCAAGGGCTGTCCACATCAGCGCCTTGCCCAAACCGCGGTTCTTGAAATCCGGAGACACCGTCAACGGCCCTAAGAGCAGCGCATCGGTCTCACCGATCGTGATGGGGCTCAAACGGACAGACCCTGCAATCCTGGATCCGGACAGGCCGACAAAGGCAAGATCTTGCCTGTGGGGGACATTTTCGCGGATCCTGAAAGCGGTCCGTACAAACCGTCCAGGCCCGAAAGCTTCTGCTTGCAGGGCTTCAATTGCAGTGTCGTCGATGGCGTCTTCGAGACGAATGACCCAAGAGGTCTGTTTCATGGGATTAGTTCCAGCTGGCAAATTGTGGCGATTGCGCGCCTGCCGGTATCCCTTATTGTCGGAGTTATCGGGAATAGGTCAGCCGCGACGGTGCAGACGAGAGTTTCCTCGTCGGCTGGTTCGTCGTCGGAGCATGTGACCTGTGCTCATCAATCCCGAAATTCCTTACGCGCTGCGCAGATGGACTCTGCGCGCTGTTTCAAACAGAGGCTAGCGCCTACCACGCATAACTCCTGCCGGTCCAGAACTTTTTGACGGGAAAGACCACGTTTTTGCGCACATCCAATTGTTCACCGGACAGGGACAGTCCATTCAGTTGATTGAAATTTGCCATCACGGCACAAGCTATACTGGAGACCAAAACTCGAAGGAGACCGGTATGGGAACGCTCGTCGACGGCGTGTGGCACGATCAGTGGTATGACACCAAATCAACAGGCGGGCGATTCGTGCGCAAGGACGCCGCATTCCGGAATTTCATCACGAAAGACGGGAGGCCCGGTCCAACGGGCGACGGCGGTTTCAAGGCCGAAGCTGGACGGTATCACCTGTTTGTCTCCTATGCCTGCCCGTGGGCCCACCGGACCTTGATCTTCCGGACTCTGAAAGGCCTGAACGAGTACATTTCTGTTTCCGCTGTCCAGCCGCTCATGCTGGAAAACGGTTGGGAGTTTGGGGAAGCGGAGCCGCTCACCGACGCGAACTACGCCTGGCAGGTCTACGTCAAGGCAGACCCGACCTATTCAGGCCGGGCCACGGTCCCCATCCTTTGGGACAAACACCATCAGACCATTGTCAGCAACGAGTCGGCGGAAATCATTAGGATGTTCAACACCGAGTTCGATCACCTGACCGGTTCAACGACCGACTATTATCCGCAAGACCTGCGCCCTGAGATAGATGAGGTCAACGAGCGTATCTATCACACCGTCAACAACGGTGTTTACAAGTCCGGGTTTGCCACAACACAAGAGGCATACGAGGAAGCTGTTACAGCGCTTTTCGAAACGCTGGACGATCTGGAGGCCCGCCTGTCAAAGCAGCGCTATCTTGCAGGCGATGTCCTGACTGAAGCCGATTGGCGCCTGTTTACAACGCTCGTACGCTTTGACCCGGTCTACGTCACACATTTCAAGTGTAACATCCGGCGAATTGCGGATTACCCGAACCTCTTCAATTACTTGCGGGAACTCTATCAGTATCCGGGTGTTGCCGGGACGGTCGATATGGCGACCATCAAACACCACTATTTCGGCTCGCACGAAACAATCAATCCACACCGTATCGTGCCGGTTGGGCCGGATCTCGAATTTATGGAGCCGCATGACAGAGACCGGTTCACGGCAGCAGCTTAAGCTGGGCACGCTCTGAAGGTCAGCTCTATGCAAACTATTGTAGAATAGGCAGGACGACGCGTAGAAACCGCCGTCTTGTCCACATTTTGTAAGCCTTTGGGAACGCTTCGTTAACCCATGCAATCCTTGCAGGGCAGCCCCGAAGGAATAACGCTCCTCCTTTGTGCACCGCACGCCTATATAAAAGGCAGATTGATGACGATTAGGGCAATCGATTGCCCACCCCTAACAACTCAAAGGACAGCGTTATGTTCAAGACTCTTTTTCAGAAGCGTCGCCGGAACTACCAGTGGAAACCGGCTATCGACACCAGCAATCCGCGGATCGCTGCATCTCTGACCACGTTCCCGACCAACTGATCTAACAGTTGTCGGCCAAGTTGGATTCTGTGCCATGTTTGGATTTGTGCATGTAGTTGGAGCCAGCCTCCGCGAAGGTACCCGGACCGGTCAGACCCAGGGCTCAGCCCCTCGGCAGACAAAACCACAAACAAAATCTGCGAAGTAATCCACTCCCAACGACCATTCGCAGACTATCCGCTTGGCGCCGCTCATTTTTCCTTGACGCGGCGCTTTTTGCTTTGATGATGCGCCCCCATGTTCAAGCTTGCGCATCTCTCCGATCCCCATTTGGGTCCCCTTCCCGACCCCAAGCTCCTTCAGTTGTTTTCTAAGCGTTTGCTCGGTTATCTGAACTGGCAGCGCAACCGTTCCAAAATCATGGGCGGCAATCACCTGGAACAATTGATCGAGGATATGAAGGCACAAGCGCCGGACCACATCGCCGTCACCGGTGACCTCGTCAACATCGCGCTCCCCCTTGAAATCAGCGGCGCCCGTGCGTGGCTGGACGAGTTGGGCGCACCGGATCAGGTTTCCGTGGTCCCTGGCAATCACGATGCGTATGTCCGCGGTGCGGTCAAAAAGGCCCGAACCGCATGGTGGCCCTATATGCGCGGCGATGGCGAAGACGATGTTCCGTCTGAAAAAGTCGGTTCAGAAGCAACATTTCCTTACGTGCGCAAGCGCGGCGATATCGCGATCATCGGTGTCACCACAGGCCGGGCAACCGCGCCATGGTTTGCCTCCGGGCGCGTTGGAACAAAGCAAACCCGCCGCTTGAGGGCGATTTTGGAGGAACTCGCGGAAGAAAAGCTATTTCGCGTTGTCCTCATTCACCACCCGCCGTTCAAGAACGCAACAAAATGGCACAAACGCCTTTCTGATGCTTCCCGGCTGCGGACTGTGGTCAAGCGCGCCGGAGCCGAACTGATCCTGCACGGTCACACGCATATCGATAGTTTTGAAAATATCGAGGGGCCGAACGGTCCGGTTCCTGTCATTGGCGTGCCGTCAGCAACCAGCGCACCGGGCGGTCACAAACCGGCAGCGCGCTACAATTTGTTTTCTATTGCCCGGGAAAACGATGGCTGGACCTGCCAAATGGAAGAACACGGGTATGACGAAAGTGGCGGCCCTGTAAAACCTCTTTCGCAACGGGACATTGCTGTACCCTCAACTTAGAAACACAACTTGCGTAAGCTCGCTGGCTAAAATTTCAAAAATACTTAACCAACATATGCAACTCTAGATTTAGACAAACATAATAAAAACTAGGATTTAAGGTGAACTTCAGTTTCAGGACATTGTTGATTATCTGCCCGGTAGCCCTCTTCGTTGCAAGCGTTGGCTACAGCCACCTATCATCGGTTAGCCTATTTGGGAGCTGGGAAGAAAAATATGACAAACAAATAATAGATCAATTCTCTAGCATCGAACCAAAGAGTGTTACAACCACTTATGTACCGGGCAATGCGGGCTTCCGTTTAACGGACACAAATTACCTCGAAGGATTGAATGGTAAGCCACTCGACAAAATCTCATTTATCCTCGGGTCGTTGGCAGACGGTTTCCTCGCAGGCGATACAGCTGCAATCGAAATCAGGAAAATACTTCAAGAACCAACCAAGCTGGCAGAACAAACCTTCGAACACACAAATGATATCGAAGCGATAATAAATTATTCTTGCGATTCAAAAGTGTTTCGCAAGAGGATCCCGGAGAGCATCATCGACGAGATCGCTCAATTCATTGATTCAGCTGGATACAGATTAGCCATGACTTCTGAACACATGACAATGATGAAACGTTTGACGGAGTTAAATTTGTTCTCCGAACAATGCCTCGAAAAGTTTCAGTATCACTAGCGTTACGTCATGTGTCACAGAGGATTGGCGAACCAGGCAAAGCCGATCAGACCGACAATGCCAAGCGCGAGACCAATCCCAAATGCACCAGCGACAGGCAGCCAAGGTGTGTGGCTCTCCTTGACCCGGACCACTTTTGATTCCATCGCCACCTGACGCAAACGGTTGTTCAGCCAGTCGCCTTCAAGAGCCTTCTCGCGCTCCAGAACGCGCTCCGCGATATACTCGGTCAGGCAATCAGCCATGTCGTCGATATTGGCGGTCTCCAGAATGACGACCCGGCCGAGCCGTGTGTCTTTCAGGAACCGGTAAGTGCGGCGATCCCCTGCGACGGCTACATGGCTGGTTGCATCAATCCAGAGCCGCGGTGTCGAACCGGAAATGATCTGCAGGGAAAACTGATCGTCATCTTCCGGGATTTCCCGAAAAACATCTTTCAGCTCATCGGCCAGCATGTCGAGCCGGGCACGTTCGGTGTCCTGCAGCTCAACAACCACATCCGAGCGTTCCACTTCGCCCAGCTGCACCTTGCGGATGGCATCGCGCAGGGATCGCATGCGCGTGTGCGGAACCACGTTGTCCTGCATTTCAGCCATTGAGTACCAGCTCCAGTTTTCTCATCGGTTCGACCAAGTCTTAATCGAGTCTTAACCGCGTATGGCTTTGACGCCATTCCTCTTTGCCGTGTATCCACTGCCAATCGCGCAAAGATGGTTAACAAAGGTTAAGCGATATTTACCCTAGTGACCAGCGATCACTGGCTGGTTTGCGCCAACATGTTGCGTTATTCAAAGGGAATTCCGGTTTTTTGGGAGACACCGGCATGAATGTTGACGGAAAGAGGTACCGGACGATCTGGCTCGCAGAGGACGGTGTCACGGTCGAGATCATCGACCAAACGAAGTTTCCATTTGCCTTTGAGACCGTTCAACTGCGCACGATGGCCCAAGCAGCGCATGCGATTCGGGTCATGCAAGTGCGCGGCGCGCCGCTCATTGGCGCAACGGCTGCATATGGCGTGGCACTTGCCATGCGCGAAGACCCGTCTGATATCTCTCTGCTGGCCGCTTGCACCGTGCTTCTGGAAACACGTCCTACAGCGGTCAATCTCAACTGGGCGCTGGATCGTTGCCGCAGATCCCTGATCAAGGTCCCGTCGCAAAACAGGGCTGAAGCTGCATACGCCCTCGCAAATGAAATTTGCGATGAGGATATCGCGATCAACCTCTCGATCGGTATGCACGGCATGGCGTTGATCGCCGCACTTGCCCAGACCAAACGCACCGGCGAACCCGTCAACATCTTGACCCACTGCAATGCCGGATGGCTGGCAACGGTCGATTGGGGCACTGCGACCGCGCCGATCTACATGGCCCATGACGGCGGCATACCGGTGCATGTCTGGGTGGATGAAACCCGGCCACGGAACCAGGGGGCCTTCTTGACGGCTTGGGAACTGGGCCACCACGGGGTGCCTCACACGGTCATTGCAGACAATGCCGGCGGTCACCTGATGCAGCATGGAGAGGTCGACATTGTCATTACCGGTACAGATCGGACAACAGCCACCGGGGATGTCTGCAACAAGATCGGCACATACTTGAAGGCGCTGGCAGCCAAGGACAATAATGTGCCGTTTTACGTTGCGCTCCCCTCGCCCACCATCGACTTTTCCCTATCCGACGGCGTGCGCGATATTCCGATTGAGGAACGCAATGGGGATGAAGTCAGCTGGATTACGGGCCGCACGGCCACCGGCGCGCTGGAGACCGTCCAAATAGTTGCGGAGGGCTCCGAAGTGGGCAATCCAGCCTTCGACGTCACCCCCGCCCATCTCGTGACCGGCCTGATCACCGAACGCGGTGTTCTGGACGCAAACCGGCAGGCGATCGCCCATGCGTTTCCGGAGCGGGTCAAAAAGAGTGCTTGATCGAAGATGCAGCGATCAGTTCTGGCCCATCAGACAAGGAACATGCGGCGCGGTTTCACTGGCATATAATCCGAGCCCCCGCGGATCATCCGCCACTTCGATCGCGCGTTTGTAGGGTTTAAAACCACAGGACTGATAAAACTTCAGCGCTTGGGGACTGTCCGCCGTGCAAGTGTGCAACCACAGACGTTTTGTTTCAGGCCGCGACCAGGCCATCTCTACCGCTTGTGCCATCAGCCACCGGCCAACACCGCCACCAATAGCGCTTGGCACCAAACCAAAATAGGCGAGCTCGACATTCTCCGGATCGGCGTAGTTCAGCTCCAGCGTGCCCACCGGCTTGCCATCAAGGACAGGCAGATAGTTTTCGCGCGCGGGCTCCGCCAGAAGCGTTTCCAGATCCGCGTCCGGCTTTATCAACCGTCCAAACCAGATCCATTTCTCTCCGACTTCCCTAAACAGCGCCTTGTACTCAGCAGCCGTTGGAGACGACCAGGCCTTCAAGGACATATCAGAGCGCTGTGGAGCAAGCGCTTCCGAAGGCCTTTCGGTCATTTCCAGATAGGTGACGACAACGGCAATTTTTGTGTCCGGCACTTCTGTATAACCGTCGAGGTTCAAAATCGGATTTGGCATAAAAACTCCAATGAGCAACACTTTTCTAAGTGCATGTATCAGCTGATTAACCGTAAGCCAAGAATCGCTCGATGCCTCCGGTTTTGCATCAAACACAAGCGCTATCCGTTAACTGCTGTGAGCGCATTGCACCTTTGACGAAACGTTGGAGGCCGCAATGCCAGTCACTGGTTCAAAGTTCAAAAACAACTTCTTCCGCACACGCGATGCTCACAAAAAGGCTTGGGCGAAAAACGACCAAATCTGGAAACTGCGGCGGTCAAGGGCTATTCAAAAAAATCAGCACATCGCCACCCAACTGGTGAACTCGGTGTTGCGAATCAATCAGGCATCGAACGAGTTGCAGGCGCTCCACTTGATGAAAGTCCGGCTTTACAATCCCGATGGCGGCTACAGCACTCCGTCCGCCATCGCCACCCGCATTAACATGCAAGTTTGAGCGCCGCTGATACGACAGGAACGAATTCAGCCCCAGGTTCTTTGTATGCATTACGCATGCCGGTTAACACGCTGTTAACCATATTTTGTGAAGGTGAAAGCGTATCCAGGAGAGATGCGCAATGCCCAAGGTCGGAAATTATATCCAGCGTGACTATCATAAACGTTTCAGCTCCAAGCGTACGGCTCGCTGGAAAAGCTACAACGAGGGTTGGTCACAAAAGCGCTCAAATTCCCTCCAGAAATCGCAGAATCTGAGAACGCAGCTCACAACTTCCATTACGAACATCACAATCGCCTCGGGAACCCAGCAGGCGAGGTTTTTTCTCCAGAACAGCTCGTCCCCACAGTCCAGCTATGCCAGCCCGACCGCTGTGGCCGCACGGGTCAACGTTCTCATTTGATGGTTTTAGATTGATCCGATGGTCTTCAGTTTGATCCGGGGATGAACTTCGCCCTGGCTCATGACCGTGGTATGTGCCCGGAACCGTTCCACAATGGATCGAACGAAGGGCCGGGTCTGCGGCGAGGTCAAAAGAACAGGAACCTCGCCCTGTTGGGCCGCCTCTTCAAATGCGTCACGGACCACCCCGACGAACTCCTGCAGTTTGCTCGGCTGCATCGCCAGTTGACGGTCATCCCCTTCACCAATGATAGCCTCCAGGAACGCCTGTTCCCATTGTGGTGACATGGCAATAAGCGGAAGGTACCCACCGGCCGCGAGGTTGGCTGCACAGATCTGTCGGCCAAGCCGCGTGCGGACGTGTTCTGCAATCGTATCCGTGTTGCGCGTCATGCCGGTGGCTTCCGAGACGCCTTCCAGGATCGTGCCGAGATCGCGGACGGAAATCCGTTCGTTCAACAGGGCCTGCAGCACGCGTTGAACACCGGACACGGTGATTTGTGACGGGATCAGGTCTTCGACCAGCTTGGCTTGTTCACCCTTGAGTTCTTTCAGGAGTTTCTGGACATCACCATAGGTCAGCAATTCGCTGATGTTGTTCTTGATGGTCTCCGTCAGATGCGTCGACAACACGGTCGCCGGGTCCACAACGGTGTAACCGCGCAAAGAAGCATCTTCGCGGTACTGCGCCTCGACCCAGGTCGCAGGCAGTCCAAAGGTCGGTTCTGTGGTGTGCGTGCCCGGCAGTTTGACCTGCCCGCCAGCCGGGTCCATGACCATGAAGTGGTTTGGATAGAGAATGCCGCGCCCGGCCTCGACCTCCTTCACCTTGATAACGTAATCGTTTGCTCCAAGCTGAATATTGTCGAGGATGCGGACCGGCGGCATGATCACGCCCATGTCGCCAGCGATCTGGCGCCGCAAGGCCTTGATTTGCTCGGTCAGGACATCAGAATCGCCGCTTGCCTTGCCATTGATCAGCGGCAGCAGTGCATAGCCAAGCTCGATCCGCAGTTCATCCATCTTGAGCGCATCTGTGATTGGCGGCTCCGGCGGCGGCTGCGGCGCTTCTTCGATGGCCTTGACGACAGCGGCCTTGGCTTCCTCTTTCTTTTTGTTCGCACCGACTCTGAAGGCGAGATACCCAGCGCCGGCTGCCAGGCCCAGGAACGGGATCATCGGCATGCCCGGCAACAGGGCAAGCACCACCATGACGGCCGCCGACATGCCCAGCGCCTTCGGGTAGCCGGTAAACTGGCTTGTGAGCGCCTTGTCGGCGGCTCCATGAACCCCGGCTTTGGAAACAAGAAGGCCGGCCGCAGTAGACACGATTAGCGCCGGAATTTGGGAAACGAGACCGTCACCAATGGTCAGGAGCGTGTAGTTGTTGGCCGCTTCCGAGAAGGTCAGATCCATCTGCGCAACGCCGATGAAGATCCCGCCCAGAATGTTGATGAATGTGATCAGAAGGCCTGCGATTGCATCACCGCGGACGAACTTCGAAGCACCGTCCATCGCCCCGAAGAACGAACTTTCATCTTCCAGCGCCTTACGGCGGGCTTTGGCCTCCGATTCATCAATAAGCCCGGCAGACAGATCAGCGTCGATCGCCATCTGCTTGCCCGGCATCGCGTCCAATGTGAAACGGGCTGCGACTTCCGCGATACGGCCCGAACCCTTGGTGATGACGACGAAGTTCACGATCACCAGGATCGCGAAAACGATAATCCCGATGACGAAATTGCCGCCCATCACCAGGTTACCAAACGACTGGATGACATTTCCCGCAGCAGCCGTGCCTTCATGGCCATTTGCAAGGATCAGCCGGGTGGAGGCAATGTTCAGGCCAAGCCGCAACATGGTCGCGATCAGAAGAACCGTTGGGAAGGACGAAAACTCAAGCGGCTTTTGAATGAAGAGGCCTGTCATCAAGACGAGGACCGAGAAAATGATCGACACCGCCAGGAACATGTCCAGCATGACCGGCGGCATCGGCAGGATCAGCAGCGTCAGGATCACCAAAATACCCGTCGCAAGGCCGACATCGCCCTTTCGCAGCGTATCTATGATTTCGCGAACGGTCGGAAAACCCGAAACGGCAGCACCGGAAGGCGCTCCTGAAGTGCCCTCCTGCCCGGTATTTGGTCCGGTTGGACCGCCACCACCTGCTGCTGTGTCTGACATTTACGACTTAGATCCCATTCCAAACTGACGCGAATTCGGCTGCTTATATGTCAACCTGATACTTCATTAGCCCCGTGCCTCGCCTGGGCTTGGCACTTGAACACCCTCATCCGTGTACTGATTCAGTTTGTTGCGAAGTGTTCGGATGGAGATCCCGAGGATTTTTGCCGCATGGGTCCGGTTCCCAAGACAGTGGTCGAGCGTGTCCAAGATCAGATCCCGCTCCACGTCGGCAACGGTCCGCCCAACGAAATTCCGGGTGACAGCTTCAGCAGTTTGCGCCGCCCGTTCTGCAGGTCCTCGAGCAGCGCTCAGCGGTGTACCGTCCGGCATGCGAATGGCTTCCACACCGATCTCAGCGCCGCTTGCCAGAAGAATGGCGCGGTGCATGGTGTTTTCCAATTCACGAACGTTGCCCTGCCATTGATTGGACATCAGTGCCTGCCGCGCTTCCAGAGAAAGCTGGCGGACCGGCACGCCATTGGCTTCCGAATAGTGGGCAATGAAGAACTGCGCCAGCTCCATGATATCGGCCGGGCGTTCCCGTAAGGGCGGCAGTTTCAGATTAACGACATTCAGGCGGAAGAGCAGATCTTCCCGGAAACTTCCGGAACGAACACTCTCGGCAAGATCGCGGTTCGATGTCGCCAGAATGCGAATGTTCACGGGTACAGGACGTGTGCCACCAACCCGGTCGATGACACGTTCCTGGATCGCCCGCAGCAGTTTTGCCTGCAGCCGGACATCCATTTCAGAGATTTCGTCCAGAAGCAGCGTACCACCATCGGCTTCTTCGAATTTGCCGATCCGACGGGCTACGGCGCCTGTAAACGCGCCTTTTTCGTGTCCGAACAGCTCGGACTCAAGAAGATGTTCTGGAATAGCCGCGCAGTTGATCGAGATGAATGGTTTCGACGCACGGTTGGAGGATTTGTGCACGTGCCGGGCAATCACCTCTTTGCCGGTGCCCGATTCCCCCGTGATCAAGACCGACGCCTCCGACGGCGCCACCTGTTCCGCCAGCTTCACAACAGATGCCATTGCGTCATCACGGTAAATCAGGTCGCCCCGATCCTGGGCAACAGCAGCAAGAACGGCTGCGATCAACTCCGGGTCCGGAGGCAGCGGGATGTATTCCTTCGCCCCGGCACGAATTGCAGAGACGGCGGCTTGTGCATCTGTTTCAACACCGCAAGCAACCACAGGAACATGAACCCGTTCCGTCTGCAGCTTGGCGATCAAACCTTCGATATCGAGGTGAACCTCAACCATCAGAAGATCGGCGCCACGGCCGGACCGCAGGACTTTCAGTGCTCCTTCGACGTCATCGGCGTGCGTGACCTGAGCACCACGCTGCATAGCGATCTTCGACGCTGCAGTGAGCTGGCCGCCCAGAGTTCCGACAATCAGCAGACGCATACGATCCCTCTTTTATCGATCGGTCTTGATGATTTCCGTCATGGTCACACCGAGTTTGTCCTCAACGAGAACAACCTCTCCACGTGCCACTAGGCGATCATTCACATAAATATCGATGGCTTCCCCGACTTTACGGTCGAGTTCCAACACCGTTCCTGACGCAAGTTTCAACAGGTCCGAAACATGCATTTTCGAGTGCCCCAAGACTGCCGAGATTCTGACCGGTACATCGAATACGGCCTCAAGATCGGCAGCGGATTGAGGGTGCGGGATTTCCTCTTGTTCACCGGCTCTGTCCGGCGCTTCCAATTCATCCAGAGGGATGTTTGTGTCTTGTTCGTCACTCATGCCTCAGTGTCTTTCTCAGATGCTCCATCGGCCTTCGGAGCCGGTTTCGGAGTGCGCCCTGCTTTCAAATACGCGCGGATGCTGCCATCAATTTCAGCTTCAAGAGCTTTGCGGTCCCGCCGAATTCCGCCATCCGCCCACTCGATGTGGCAATCGCCTCTCGCAATCTCCGGCTCGCCAAGAATGACCAGGCGCCCCTCGAAACCCTTTTCATGAATGATGGGGTCGACCTTGGCCTTAAGCGCTTCCACGTCCCGCTCAGCCACGCGAATGACGAGATGGGGTGCCCGCCGCAAAGGACCCAAACACTCTGACACCAAAGCAACGGTTTCTGCCAGTGGCTGCCGGGCAATCAGATGTGCGCAGAGGCGTCTAGCCACAAGAAATGCAAGGCCGACAGCATCCTTTTCCTGATTGGCAACGGAATCGTCGATGGTTTCCAGCACCCGGCCGACGGCAGCCACCAGATGTCCGACCTCTTCCGTTAACAAAGTCTCTTGTTTCGTCTGCAGGTCCTTGAGCGCCTGAACCCGACCTTCTTCAAATGCCTGCGCCTTTGCCTTTTGAAGCTGGGCCTTGTGGTCGGCGACCGGCATCATCGGAATTTCCGGCTTCGGCGGCTCAACAACTTCGGGCTCTTCGGGCTCCGCGAAGTCAGTGTTGAACAGAAATTTAGACGGGTTCGTCATCGTGCCCAATCTCGTATATGTCCCAGCCTCGTGCCGCATTAGTAGATGATCTCTTCATCGCCCTTGGATTTCGAGATCATAATCTCACCCTTAGCAGCTAAATCCTTGGCTTGATTGACCATTCCTGTTTGCGCATCGTCTACATCGCGCAACCGGACAGGTCCCAAGGCCTCCATATCGTCCTGCAACAGCTTCGCGGCACGCGAAGACATATTGCCAAAGAAAAATTCGCGTGCTGCGTCCGTCGAGCCCTTGAGGGCGATCGCCAGCTGATCTTTCTCTACATGCCGCAACAAGGTCTGCGCACTTGCCGCGTCCAGCTTCAGCAGATCATCGAAGGTGAACATCAGGGTCTTGATGCGATCGGCCGCTTCGCGGTTGTCCTCTTCCAATGCCGCCAGGAAACGGGCTTCGGTTTGCCGGTCGAAGTTGTTGAAGATATCAGCCATCATTTCATGGCTGTCCCGGCGCGAAGTGTTGGTCAGGTTGGACATGAATTCCACGCGCAAAGTTTGCTCGACCTTCTCCAGAACTTCCTTTTGAACCGCGTCCATACGCAGCATCCGGCTGACAACTTCGAGCGCCAACTCTTCAGGCAGGATGCCCAGGACACGCGCCGCGTGATCGGAATTGATTTTCGACAGGACCACCGCAACGGTCTGCGGGTACTCGTTCTTCAAATAGTTAGCCAGAACGTTCTCCTGAACATTGGAAAGCTTTTCCCACATGTTCCGCCCCGCAGGCCCCCGGATTTCCTCCATGATGACACTGACTTTGTCACCAGAAAGGAAAGTCGACAGCAACCGCTCCGTCGCATCAACGTTGCCAGTCAGCGCGCCCTTTGAACTGATACGGCGAACAAAGTCCTTGAAGAGATCCTCCAACATTGTCGGCGTGACCGGCCCGAGGTTTGCCATGGCAGCGGACACTTGCCGGACCTCAATCTCATCCAGTTTGCTCCAGATCGGAGCGCCATGAGATTCACCGAGCGCAAGCAGCAAAACGGCAGCCCGCTCAGCGCCCCTAAGCTCACGGTCTTCCTCATCGACACTAACGGTGAGCTGTTGTTGTAGCTGATCGCTTGCCATTACGCCGCCTGCTCATCTAGCCAACCACGGACAATGTTCACCGCCTCGGTCGGATGATCCGAAATCATCTCACCAACCTTGGCGATGGAACTGGCCTGGAGAGCACCTTCTTGTTTCGCCTGCTCCAGCCACTCGATCACGAATTCGTCTTCTTCCTCTTCTTCCTTCGGCACTTCGCTATCGGCGACCAACGTACCATCTGGGCCGATCACCAACTCCTGCGGCTGCCGTTCTTCCGGTGTTACGATACGGCGCAGAAGTGGGCGGACGACGAAGAGGAGCAACAGAATTGCAATCAGGAAGAGGACCCCGAGCTCTGCAAAGCGCATGATATCCGAGCGGGTAAAATCAAAGAGCCCGTCCGGCTCCGCAATATCAAGCTCTGGCGGCAGGGCGAATTGAAGATTAATCACTTCCACAACATCGCCGCGCGCTTCATCAAACCCCACAGCTGAGCGCACCAGCACAGCAATTCGGTCGAGAGCTTCCTGGGCACGTGGGGTATAGATCGAATTGCCATCTTCATCGGTCTGGTAGGTGCCATCGACAAGCACAGCGACAGAAAGGCGGGTAATGCGTCCAGCTTCAACGACTTCCGTGCGTGTAGACCTGGAGATCTCGTAATTGACAATCTCTTCAGTCAGCGAAGACGTATCTTGCTCTTCAGCATCGTTGTTCTGATTGGCATCTGCATTTGGAAGTTCGTTTCCAACCGTGACCTGACCATCCTGGCGTGTGCTGGACGTCGCCTCTTCCTTCGACTGGGTTGAACGGACGACCTGGCCTTCCGGGTCGAAGGTCTCTGTCGTCTCCGTCAAACGATTGAAATCGATGTCGGCGTTGACGCGCACCCGGGCCCGGCCGGGTCCGACAACAGAATTCAGAATTTCCTCGACCTGATTGCGCAGGCGGCTTTCGATGGCAGTCGACCGTTCCTGCAGCCGGGCAGATACCATGCCCTCGTCATCGCTGCTTGCGCCCGATGCCAGCAAGCGGCCGGATTCATCGACAATCGACACTTTGTCGGGATCCAGTCCATCAACTGCCGTCGCCACAAGGTGCTGGACAGCACGGATTTCACCGGGCCCCAGACCTCCGCGCACATTCAAGACGATTGAAGCAGACGGCGGACGCCGGTCACGCTGGAACAGCTGGCGCTCAGGGATCACAAGATGAACCCGCGCGGAGCGGATCCGGTCGAGGGAGCTGATCGTACGCGACAGCTCGCCTTCCATTGCGCGAAGGTGATTGATGTTCTGAACGAAGCTGGTCGCTCCGAGCGTGTCGGAGCGGTCGAAAATCTCGTAACCGATGGAACCGCCTGTTGGCAGGCCTTCAGCGGCGAGTTGCATCCGCAAACGCGCGACTTGCTCCTGCGGCACCATAATGGACGCACCTTCGCGGGCTAACTTGAACTGCACACCCTGGCTTTCAAGCTGGGAGACGATCGCTGCCGAGTCTTCAAGCGTCAGCTCGTTGTAGAGCGTCGTCATCTGCGGCGCAGTCACCCGGAAGATGATAAACGCAAATACACCGACTAGGATCGCCGCAACGGCGCCCATTGCGGCAATCCGCGCTGGTCCCAGTGTTTTTATGAATTCAATAAGTCCGTTCACGAATGCCCGCCCGCATCTTTCGCCTGCCACTTGCCCTTATCGGCAGAGTCGGCAAATCACGCCATGCCTTTGATCGGCAAAATTTGCCGCCCAGAGGGTTAACAATAAGTTAACAAAACATTATCAATGCGGGTAAGTCGGCTGTTTTCTGCGAAATTCGCTAAGGCATTTTGCAACTGAAGTGGGGAAAAACTGCCTACCTCATTAACCTTTGGATAAGTTTACCGAAAAAGCGAACAACAAAAAAGGCCGGCTAAGCCGACCTCGTCGCACCGCCCCCATGCGGTCGTTTATATCTCTGGCTGTAAGGCCATCAATTCCGGTATTGCTGGATCCGCGTTGCGCGAAGCCCTGCCAATCCGTGTTTTTCGATCGAGCTCTGCCAAGACAGGAACTCTTCCACTGTCAGGGTGTACCTCTGACAGGCTTCCTCGAGGGATAAAAGGCCGCCCCGCACTGCTGCTACCACTTCCGCCTTCCGCCGGATAACCCAGCGTTTGGTAGAGGTAGGTGGAAGATCCGCAATCGTGAGCGGGCTCCCATCCGGGCCGATGACATATTTTACACGCGAACGAATTTGTTCGGTCATTGTACTCTCACACTAACCATGACCAAGGTTCATCTTGAGACTACACAATGACGCTTAACAAACGACTAAAGCAATATTTGATTTTTATTAACTATAATATCTGGAATTTGTGAATGATATTTAGGGATTGATGAATTCATTACTTCAAAAACAAGTGAAACTTATTAGGTTTTGTTAACCATAAGCCTTCCGCCGTGCAATTTGCAATGCAATGCGGTGAAACGTGCCCAAGATGCAAAAATGAAGGGCACCAGCTTTCACTGGCACCCTGCAAAACCAATAGATCCAGGCAAATTACTTAGCCAACGAGATTTAGATAGACCGTACGGACTTTACCGCGCTCACCGGAACTGAGATCTCCCCAATCCTCAGGAACGGAACAGCTCCGCCGAAATTCACTTCATCAACAACGCCCGAGACCTCGATGGATGCCGGCTCGGCAGTACCAGCACTGTCTTTAACATCCAGCTGGATGGTGTAAGCGCCCTTGGATGCCGTGCCGCCCAAATCAGTGGTCCCATCCCATGTGTAGGTGCCACCGCCCGCCTTAAGCTGGATTTCCCCAGAGTAGACCGTCTGCCCTGCATCATTCAGGATCTCAACGGTCCCGGTCGCATCCTCCAAGACATCATACTTCCAGCTCGCCTGACCGTTATCGAACATTGCCGTCCCGCCAGCGGCCGTCACTTCGGTGCCGATGTAGTTCACATAAGCCGACGACTGATTGCTCGACAGCAGACTGATCATCTCTTCCAGGTTCTTGTTCGTTTGAATAGACTGCTCAACATTCGAATACTGAACCAGCTGATTGGTGTATTCGGCAGAATCGAGCGGATCGAGAGGATCCTGATTCTGGATCTGCGTGGTCAGCATGCTGAGAAACAGCTCATAGTTTGCTGACAAGCCGGCTTCACTAGCCTGCGTGCTGGACTGGCTTGACGATTGCGCCGCTCCACTTGTGCTGCTTGTACTGTTTGTGCTGCTCGCGCTAGGTGAAAAAAAGGTCATAACACTCTCCTCAGGCACTCTTGGTGCCCATTAAATCCTTACATCCAGGCCGCCGCGCTGCTCTGCCAGCGTCATCCTGAGAAGTTGCCCGTCCATGGCCTCATCCGCTGAGGCATCCCCGCTGCCATCCGCTTCGGCATTGGCTGTGCCGGATTGTCCGTTTTGCTGCCCCCGGTCATCCTGGGACGCCAACTGCTGTCCAGACTCTTGTTTCAGCGAAAACTGCAGATCACCTGAATTGGTGTTCAGCCCGGCCGCCTCGAGCGCGCGCTCCAGACCGCGCTGATCCCGCAGGAACATGTCGAGCGTTTCGGGACGCTCAACAATCAGATGCGCCTGCACACTGCCATCCGCTGCAACCTTCATGTTGACGTCAACTCTCCCGAGCTCGGGAGGATCAAACCGCATCTGAAACCGGGTCTGCGCATTTTTCAGGTTCCGTGCCATCTCAACTGCGACCTGAGAGGCCAATTGAGAGCTTTGAGCCTGATTTGGCGTCTGCAAGGCTTCGGTGCGGGCTGCTCCTTGCATCTCACCGCCGCGCACAGTCGCAGTGAAATCAAGATCCGCACCCAGCTCTGCTTCAAAAGCCGATGCAGGGAGAATCTCATCCGCAAAGATTTCATTTGAAAGAGCAGCCGCGGGGATAGCACTCTGCTGACCAGCTCCACTGCTACTCTGCATACCCAACATCTGCGGTTGGCCGCTGCTCAGTCCCGGCAGTTGCGGCGTCGCGGAATTCACCGAAGGTGCTTTTGCCCCTGGGAATGACATCTCTCCAGACGGCCTGCGCTCCAAACGCACAGGTTCAGCGTCCACATCAACAGCAAGATCTTCAACACCCAAATCCGCACCACCCTGGTCTGCTATTGCGGGCTGCGACAAGATGGCGTTCGTCGGCCGGTTTGAAACGGCAATCGACGTCACAGGGGGCTGTATGTTTGCCGCTGGGGCCGGTTGTGCTTGAGGCATCGACGGGGTCATCGGCGCAGGTCTTGCAACCTCAAGCGCAGCCGGTTGACGGACACTTGCCTCATCCGGCGCCGCAGACACCTCTCCGGCCTGCAGAGCCACTACAGGCTGACTATTGATTGCAGCGGAAGTCCCTGTCTGTGCGTTGATTTGTGCACCAGCCTGCGCAGACGTGTTCACAGGCTTTGCAACAGGCTCCTTGGACCCGGCGGCCTGCGCTGCAGCTTGAGCCCTCGCCGCTTGTTGAAGCGGATCGAGAACTTCGCTGGAAGCATCAGCCTGAGCAACCGGTACGTTTTGCGGTGCCGTTTGAACTATGACGGACTGCGAGCGCAACTCCGGCGGCAGGCTCACCTGCCATCGCCGCTGCTTTGGCTCAATGATCGGCGCATCACTTGTCCGGCTGAGACCGTCCTCAGCGGCAGATGATGGTGATAGCGGCTTTGCCGGATCGGCAGCCTTAACCACCGTTGCTGCCGCTTTTCCCTCCTGCCCAGCCACATCACCGGCAGCGCTCTCAACCTGCGAAGCGATAGTCGGCTGACGAGTCACCGGAGGCGGGAGATCAGAGACATCCTGTGAAGAGCTGGCAGGGGCCGCCTCGGACACCCCGGCTGGAGATGGCGCACCAGCGGCACCTGTTCCAGTAGAAGCTAATGCGGACGCAAAACCAGGCTTGCTGGCAGCACCAGCCCTCGCAGCAACTGCCTCGCCCTGAACATCACCACTGCGGCTTCCAGCAGCAGTTGCATCGCCGTCAGCGGCGGGACGAACAAGCGGAAGGCCCGCCTCTTCCACCAATCCGCCATCTTCAGCAGCAGGAACAGGTCCAGCACCATTGACGACAGGGGCTTCACCAGCAGCAGCCTGCCAAGTCTCCACCAAGCTTCCAGGAATGGCAGCACCGGGGTCATCGGCCAGGACAGCACCAGCCTCCAGCGTCTCGTCACCCGCAGCAGCTTCTGCACTCACAACAGCATCGCCGGCAAGCTCCGCCGCATCTGCCTTCAGCGCATCCGGGCTCGGTGCTGACTGACTGCTGGAGCCAGCATCACCTTCTGGCGCAACACTGTCAGGCGCCAATGACTGCAGGGTCTCCTGAAGATCATCCGAAAACTGCCGAAACCCGCTTTCGGCTTTCCCCATAGGTCCAGCAGCACTCGCACCGCCACGATTGGCAGGCGATAAAGCGGCAGTCACATCGGTCATCAATCCAAAAGGCAGCACAAGAGCACCTCAATAAAATACGCCCACATTTGGGCAGACAGCGTCACGAATTGAGAAAGCAAACCTCGGGCCAATTTCAAAAACCCAAACAAGGCATTGAATCACATAGCATTTACACCCTGCACACCTGACAGTAACCGGCTGCAACGCGGCAAGCTTTGCCGCTCCGGCAATGCATGCCGGGTGCGCACGGCTCGCGATTGGCAAGCAGCGTCCATATCTGTATAGTGCGCCCCAATTGGAAATGGCCCGAGGAAACAAGCGTTTCCCGGCTGACCGGACGCGGCGCAGACTGAACGCCTGTGACCGGCAGGGCCCGAACTTTCTGAAAGTGCCTTTGAACATGTTGAACAGTCTGGATCTTCCCGGCCGCCCCGAAGACACGCGCGTGGTCGTTGCCATGTCCGGCGGCGTGGACAGTTCCGTGGTTGCCGCCATGATGCACGCCGAAGGCTATGATGTCATCGGTGTGACCTTGCAGCTCTATGACCATGGTGCCGCCGTCGCCAAAACCAAGTCATGCTGTGCTGGCGTCGACATTCATGACGCGCGCCGGGCCGCCGAAAAGATCGGCATCCCGCACTACGTGCTCGACTATGAAAGCCGTTTCAAGGAACAGGTCATGGACCGGTTTGCCGACAGCTACATTGCCGGCGAAACGCCCATTCCCTGCGTCTCCTGCAACCAGACCGTCAAATTCACCGACCTCCTGAAAACAGCGAGGGATCTTGGTGCGGACGCCTTGGCAACCGGCCACTACGTTCGCTCCGCAACGAAGGGCAACAAGCGCGCCCTTTTCCGCCCCGCAGACCTTGACCGGGATCAGAGCTACTTCCTGTTCGCCACGACGCAGGAACAGCTGGATTTCGTCCGCTTCCCGCTGGGCGGCATGCCGAAGTCTCAAGTCCGCACCCTTGCCGAAGAGTTTGGGTTGTCGGTTGCCAACAAGCCCGACAGTCAGGACATCTGTTTTGTGCCGAACGGCGACTATGCCGCGGTGATCCGAAAGCTGCGGCCGAACGCGGCCGAACCAGGTGAAATCGTTCATATGGATGGCCGGGTCCTGGGTGAACACAACGGCATCATCCACTTCACAATCGGCCAGCGCCGCGGCATTGGTGTGGCCACAGGCGAGCCTCTCTACGTCGTGCGGCTCGATGCGGACGAACGCCGGGTGATCGTTGGCCCGCGTGAGGCTTTGGCAACACGTACAATCCTGTTGCGCGAGATGAACTGGATCGGTGATCAGCCGCTTGATGAGGGAGACGAGATCGAGGTCTTCGCCAAAGTCCGTTCTACCCGCCCGCCGGCACCAGCGGCCTTGCGGATATTGAACGGCAAGGCCTTTGTCGATCTTGCCAACGGCGAGACGGGTGTAGCTCCCGGCCAGGCGTGCGTCTTCTTCGACAGCGACGACGAAACGGCCCGCGTGCTTGGGGGCGGCTGGATCCACAAGACCGAGCGCACCGGCACCTGTGCGGTGGATTTTCCACAAGCGCAAACCCCGGTTTCCGCCGCCTGATCGGCGTGCAAAAAGAATGAGCGCAGGCAAGCATTCAACGCTTGACGCCTGCGCGCAGCCTCACTATAAGCTCCCCCACATCGCAGCGCTTTGAACGAAAAGCCGCTGATCGGATGGCGGGGTAGCTCAGGTGGTTAGAGCAGCGGAATCATAATCCGCGTGTCGGGGGTTCGAGTCCCTCTCCCGCTACCACTTCTCACCTGACATAAACGGAATGCGGTCCGACTGATGGCGGACTTTCCTTGGTCAATTGGCCGCTCTCAACCGCTGATGCCAAGGATCTATCGACAGCAGATCGACACGGAATAGAAAAGCACGATTAATACGACCCGGGTCTGGCGCGTCGGGTGTGCTAGAGATTATTTCGAAAGTGTTGATGCTTCCAACCTGTGCAAGCATCGCCGAGTTGATAAGAGACCGCCGCATCAGTAGGGATTTTTCGCACTCCGGCTGAGCGACAACGATTGTTGTCGCTTCTCGACAAGCAGTTCGATCGCGTCGGCAAGGTGTTCCTTATCGATGTTGTTGGCACCGCGAGCAACCCGAATCCGGTGTGCCTCGATCATCACATCCGCGTGGCGGCACCCTTCGGGAGGCTCGAAGCGATATGAGGCAAGTTCGAGACGCAATCCCAGGGGATCGCGGAAATATATTGAATCCATAAAGCCCCGGTCTACCGGACCGGAATGCGGAACACCACGCGCGTCAAGCCGTTCCGCGACCTGCCAGAATGTTGCCTGACTGACGTTTAGGGCAAGGTGATGCAGCGAACCAGTCGCCTCCGGCACCGGTTGAGGGTCCGGCTTGCGGGCCTCATTGGTAAAAATCGTGATTAGCCGCCCGTCGCCTGGGTCGAAATAAAGATGACCTTCCTCTGGATTGTCGAGATTGGGCTGATCGAAGACAAAGGGCATTCCAAGCACACCTTCCCAAAAGTCTATAGACGTCTGCCGGTCAGCCCCGATAATCGTGATGTGATGCACACCCTGCGTCTGGATCTTTCTGAATTCGTTCGACATCTTGCACTCCCGCCAATATGCCCTTCATCTTAACTCAAATGACGTTAGACACTCTTGATTCAAGTTGGCAATTCGGTGCATCCGGATCGCAGGACCATCGCGGAGGCGGTTCGCAGCGAAGCCCTGCCAAATACCGAACCATTTCGTAGGCCCCACATTGCCCACCAGAGACGCTTGACTTAACCTGAGGGAAGTCTTCTTCTCCCTTTGGGATCAAGAAAAGGGGAAATTGACACTGTGATATCGAAACAAAGCAATGAAATTACCGAATGGCTTGGTGTCACTTATAAGACAATCCTGACGACAAAAGACACCGGTGGGAGCATGTGTATTGTTGATAGCACTTCGCCGCCAAACAGTGGACCGCCCAGGCATATACACCATCAAGAAGACGAGACCTTTGTGATACTAACCGGTAGGTGTCGCATGTGGATGGACGGTGTGGAACACGCAGCGGAAGCCGGAGAGAGCATCTTCATTCCCCGTGGAACAGAACACACGTTTAAGGTTACAGAGGACGGGCCATGTCGGCACTTGGTGATCCTGACACCCGGCGGATTTGAAGGCTTTTTCGGAGATATGGCCGCCGGGCAGTTCAAGATCCCAGAGGACATGGCCGCTATCAACGAGGCTGCAAAACGCTTCAATATGTCCTTCACAGGCCCGCCGCTTGAGTGATCGGAGCTGACGTTGCATAGACATGTTGCACACCTAGCTGTCGCAGGGTGACTAATTCATTGGGCTTTGTGTGAGGCCACGGATAGCTGCTCATCGCAAGGTTCCGGTGGCAGCGCACCGGACGTCTCGGCTATCAGTGTTGTGTTACAGTTTTTTGTTAACGCCTAATGACCCTGCTCAGGATAATTGACCAAATAGAGTGGAGTATTTCCAACCTCACGTAACCGAAACCTTTCGACTAAGACCAATGGCCATAAACTCCACAAGCGCTTATCAATCGGATCATAATCCGCGTGTCGGGGGTTCTTGTCCCTCTTCCCCTACCACCTCACTCCTGCGTCAAGGCCGTTCCAGAACAAAGTCGGGGCGTATGCCCGATTGGGCAATAGGCGCGTGAACCTCAGCGCCTGCGAAGAAACCAAAACCAGAAATTAGTGCAGACGAAATCCCTGCTGTTTGTGCGCCGAGGATGTCTGTGTGCAGGCTGTCGCCAACCATGACCACCCTGCTCCGGTCGATATCATTTTCCAGGCGCGCAAACACAAGGTCATAGATATTGGCGAACGGTTTTCCGTAAAACTTCGGCGCAATACCGGTTTTGTCGGCGAGCCGGTGTGCGTAATTTCCAGGCTCCGTTGAAAACCCGTTTTCACGCGGTGCGACAATGTCCGGATTGGCAACAAGCACCGGCCTTGGACGCTCTAGAAGGGCCTCTTCTAGCAATGCCTGCCGCTCTTGCGTCCACTCAGCCGCCCCAAGGCACAAGAAGCCGTCCACCTTTGCGTAAGGAGACCGGTCTTCTTCCAAACGCGTGAGAGTGATGTCTTCTAGATCAGCCAGGCCAGCTGCCTTGGAAACCATAGCGCCCCAATGCCGCTTTGGCTCACTGGTCAAAGCGTGCAGGAGTGTCATTCGGCTCGAAATGACACTCTCAGGTGCGAAGGTGTACCCGAGGCGGGCATACTTCGCGAGCAAGGTCGCGTTTGAATATCCGGCCGCATTTGTCACAACAAAAACGCGTTTTCCCTTGGCCTGCAGACCGGCAACCCGTTCAGGTACACCCGGAATCGCGTGCTCCCCGATATTCAGAACACCGAATGCGTCGAGCAAAAAGACATCAAACTGATCTGCAATGTCATCGAGATTTACGCACCGGGTGGACACCCCACCGTCTTGCGCTTCAGGCAAACGTGCGCGCGCGGCCTCATAGGCCGCGAACGCTTCTTCCAATGTCATATCGGTCAAATAATTGCTTCCCGTACCTTTGCCGAGACCCACTCGCTCAAGACAACCGCTGCCAGGATGACTAACAGGATCAGGCTGACCTGTGGCCAGGCCAAAACGTTGAGCGAGGAAGACAGCTGCAATCCAATTCCGCCAGCCCCGACTAGTCCAAGGACCGTTGATTCCCGGATATTGATATCCCAGCGGAACACAGCAACACCAGCAAATGCTGGAGCAATTTGTGGAACGATGCCGTAGGCCATTACCTGCCACCGGGATGCCCCTGTCGCGGTTATCGCCTCAACCTGGGTGTGATCGATCTCTTCAATCGCCTCGTAGATGAGCTTCGCACAGAAACCGATAGACCGGATCGCTATTGCGACCACTCCCGCAAGAACGCCTGGCCCGATGACCGCGATCAGGAGCAAAGCCCAGATTAGCGAATTGATGGAGCGCGTTGAGACGATGATCAAGAGTGCGATTGGGCGAATGAACGTCGCAGATGGGGTGGTGTTGCGAGCGGCAAGAAAGGCCACCGGTACTGCCAGACACAAGGCAATCAAGGTTCCAAGCGTTGCGATATTGAGCGTATCCCAGATCGGACGACCGAGCTGAGTTATGTATTCCCAGCGCGGCGGCGTTGCCCGGCTCCAGATATCTTCTGCAATGCGCGGAGCGTCCCAGACAAAGAACCATGTGGTGGATTCAGATATCTGCTGCCAGCAATAGACGAACACAGCTGTGCCCGTCAGCCAGGCCGCCCAGCGCATCAGGCTTTCACCCTGGGTCCGGCGCTGCCAGACCTTCAGGCCGTTTTTCTCAAGTACTGGCATTATTGCACCTTCGCCCGGATAATGCCGGACAGATATTCCAGCGCCATAACGATCAAGATGATGATTATCAGGATTGCAGCGGCCGTATCATATTCATACCGGTCGAACGCCGTATTGAGCGTTGCGCCGATCCCGCCAGCCCCAACGAGGCCAAGGATCGCGCTTTCACGGAAGTTGATATCGATGCGGTACATACTCAGTCCGACAAGGCGAGGCATCACCTGTGGCTGAACCCCGTAGTTGATCCATTGCAGCCAGCGCGCACCAGAGGCCTTGATCGCCTCGGCCTGGACCCGGTCCATACTTTCAATGTCTTCTGCCAGAAGTTTTGACAGAAAACCGATTGTTGCAAAACTCAAGGTCAGGAAACCCGCCAGCGGGCCGAAACCAAAAATCGCCACCAGAAGGATGGCAACGATAATTTCCTGCAGCGCCCGGCTGATGGCCACAATGCCACGACACACCAAATAGACAGGTAAAGGCGCGATATTGCGTGCAGCTCCCAGTCCTATGGGAATGGAGATCGCAATGCCGACCACCGAAGCAGCGACGGTCATGATGATGCTTTCCAGTATCCCATCCCGAATGTCGGTCGCGCGTGAGATGAAATCCGGAGACGTGAAAGCCAGGATAAAGGCCGCTCCACGGTCCAGGCCTTCGTAAACCCGGCTCCAATTGACATCGATGGTGATGAAAGCTGCAATCAGGTAGGCCACGAACCCAAGACCAAGGGTCCATCGCAGCCAGGTGCGTTTGATAAAGGGAGGTTTCTTCCACTTTCGCCCAACAAGCGCATCAAGTTCACTGCTCATAGCGCGGAAACTCCGGCCTTCTCATCGAAACCGCCATGAGGATGGTCAACTTCATCTTCGTCTTCAACCTTCTCGATTGTCGCTTCCCAGTCCTCTTCACCATAGATCGCGGTCAGGACATCTGGCGTCAGTTCTTCCGGGCGGCCATCAAACTCGATCGCGCCAAAACGCAACCCGACTACCCGCTGAACAAACATTTTTGCCAGCGCGACATCGTGGATGTTGATGATCGCTGCAAGACCCCGCTCTTCGCACAGCTCGCAAATGAGACGCATGATCTGGCGGGAGGTTTTTGGATCGAGGGACGCTGTTGGTTCATCGACCAGAAGCAGTTTCGGGTTTTGAATCAGTGCCCGGCAGATCCCAACCCTTTGGCGTTGCCCGCCGGACAATTCATCGGCGCGCTTGTCCGCCATGGCGAGAAGTCCAACGCGATCGAGCAGGCGGAAGGCTTCATCGACGCTTTCCTGAGGATAGCGACGTGTAAAACTGCGCCAGAAACCGACATATCCGAGGCGACCAGACAGGACGTTTTCCATCACCGTCAGTCGCTCAACCAACGCATATTCCTGGAAAATCATCCCCATCTCACGGCGCTTCCGGCGCAATCCGCCTGAGGAAAGACTGGTGAGTTCAGTATCCTCCAGCCACACTTCGCCACTGCTCGGCTCCACCAGCCGGTTGATGCAACGAATCAGGGTGGACTTTCCAGCCCCCGATGGCCCGATGAGGGCCAGGACCTGGCCCTGTGGGATTTCCAAGTCGACCGCTTTAAGTGCCTGGTCCCCGGTCTTGTAAGTCTTAACAAGCTTCTTCAGCCGCAGCATGCAGCACCCTACCCTTCAAAAATTCCAAAAAGAAAAACAGGCGCCCTCGATCAAAGGCCGCCTGTTATATTCGTTATTTGCAAGCGTAGCTAACGCCGTTGGCAGCATCGATCTTGCGAATAACTTCCCAGAATTCCTGGTAGGTCATCTCCAGGAACTGACCTTCATTCGACTTTTCAAATTCGGCCTGGAGGCTGGTGCCTTCCCATTCGAAGTTGAAGAAGGCGTTGCGGATCTTGTCTTGAAGATCCGGTGTGAGGTTGTGAGCGGTGCCAAAACCGGTCGTCGGGAACGTCTGTGACTTGTAGATTGAAATAACTTGGTCCGGCTTGATTACATCCCGGCTGATCATGCGCGAGAGAACAGAATTCGCAATGGACGCGGCCGGATAATCCTTGTTGGCAACACCAAGGATAGAGTTGTCATGCTTGCCGGAATAAACTGGCTCGAAATCCCGCTCTGCTTCCATGTCGAAGTCTGCTTTCAGGATTGCGGATGGCGCCTTGAAACCGGAGTTGGATGTTGGCGACGTAAACGCGAGTTGCTTGCCCTTGATGTCCTCGACTTTTTCAATACCGGACCCCGGATAGGTCAAGATTTCCATCTCGTAGCCAAAGTTTCCATCTTTCGAAGCCATGATCGTGAAGGGGCGGAAACCAGCGCAATTCACAGCCAGCGGGTTGGAGCCTGTGTTGAAACCGGCAATGTGCAGACGGCCAGAACGCATGGCTTCGATTTGAGCTGCGTTTGACTGAACCGGGAAGAAAACAACCTTCTTGCCAGTTTCTTTTTCCAAATGTGTGAGGAAGTCCGACCACGCTTCCTTGTAAACAGCCGGATCCTCCACAGGCGTATAAGCAAAGATCAGCGTATCCGGATCTACCTGCTGAGCAGGATCAGTCGGAATATCGGCAATCAGATCGCCATCAACATCGCAGAAACGCTCATCGAGATCACCCCGCGGACACTCCTGAGCCGTCGCGGCACCGGCAAATGAAAACAATGCGGCAGCAGCAGCCGATGCAAGAAGTGTTGCAATCCGTTTCATATAAATTCCTCCCAGAATTTCATTTATTTTTTCAACAGGGTGACACACCCAGTCTCGTCTTTCTCCCAAGCGGCGTACTTAGCCGCCTAAAAACTAACATTGACTGTTTGAAATCCATCAAGCAAGCGCTCTTGAAACTAAAAGACAAAAAACGAAAGATTACGAAGGTCGGGTTCGAAACCAAGTCTCGCATAACCGCCCAAATCTCGACCGATTGAACTCACGGCTCCACAACTCACTCCTCGAAAAGACCAAATGCAGTCCGGACTGGCAACCTGCATTAAGGAGCTGTTGCTTGGCACGACCGCCAAACCGGTTCTTCGCATTGACGGATCCGGCGATCTTTTCAGCGTTTCCGCCCTTTCAAATTCGTTGACTATGTCAAACATGAAGATAACCGAATAGGGATCAACAAGCGCCTCAACCGTTTTTGCCGGCGCTGCTTATTTATTTGCGAGATATACTTCGGTTGCATGCGGGCTCGAAATGGCCAAAGTCGCGGCAGCTGTAGTGACCATTGTTGCGGTTCCGGACAAGTCTCTCAGCCCTAAAACGGAACATGCAAAACAACGTAACATGACCGATTGCGCCTATCTCAGTTCAACCAAGCCTCCGGCAACAGCCCAATACCGGCTGCCATCACTCAGGTTCCAAATCGGCCGAAATTTAACAATGTTTGGTCGCGCCTCGAAACGCTTCGCGCAATTGAAATCTTTGACATTTTTGAGATGACGAAACGAACTAAGACAGCGATCGACATGACATATGTTGCAATCTGATTACTATGTCTTTCAAGCGTCCTTGCAAACGCCTCTTGGCCTTTCTCCTGGGCGAACACCAAGACAATTTCAGCTTATTTCCAGGCGCATCTTCATTTAGCCCACTAAGCAAATTTATTTCTTCCAATCAGCATTTTAAACGATTGTGATTGCATTTCTCACGAGCTGGTGCTGATATTCGGAGCCTAAACAAAGAGCCCCACATTCATGCAAAGGATCTCTGACATCTCAACTTTGCGGACAGCCGGGAAATGTTGTCAATCATGAGGCCAGCCACCTTCGTGAGCGACGCTGCTGCGAACCAAAGTGCTGATCTGATCCCCTAGAAACTTCAAAACAGAATTCCGGGATCCAACAAAAGCGCCGGTCAACCGGCTCAAGACAAACATTCAGGGAGGAACCGATATGAAAAGAACCGCCACGACCCTTGCGGGGTCACTCATGGCGCTTGCCGCTAGCGTCTCATTTGCCCAAGCTGACAAACTGACGCTTTATTGCAGCGCGCAGGAAGACTGGTGCCAGTTGATGGCACGCAGTTTCGAAGATGCGACCGGCATTGATGTCAACATGACCCGTAAGTCATCCGGTGAGACCTTCGCGCAAATACGCGCAGAATCGTCCAATCCGAAGGGTGACGTCTGGTGGGGAGGCACCGGCGATCCGCATCTTCAGGCAGCCGAAGAAGGCCTCACAGCCGAATACCTGTCTCCGATGCGGGATCAGCTTCATGATTGGGCCATCAGCCAGGCAGAAAGCGCTGGTAACCGCACCATCGGGATCTATTCCGGCGCACTTGGATACGGTTTTAACACGGACTTGCTGACAGCTAACAATTTGCCCGAGCCATCCTGCTGGAAGGACCTCTTGAAACCCGAATACAAAGGCCATGTGCAGATGGCCAATCCGAATTCATCGGGGACGGCTTACACCACGCTGGCATCCATGGTGCAGATTTTTGGCGAAGACGAAGGCTTTGATTTCATGAAGGGCCTTCATGCCAACATCAACCAATATACCAAGTCCGGCTCGGCGCCGATCAAGGCTGCTGGCCGGGGCGAAAACACCATCGGCATTGTATTCATGCACGATGCAGTAAAGCAGGCGGTGTCAGGCTTCCCGATCAAGGTGGTCGCTCCTTGTGAGGGCACGGGGTATGAAATCGGTTCGATGTCGATCATTGACGGTGCGCGGAACATGGACGAAGCCAAGAAGTTCTATGACTGGGCATTGAGCACAGACGCTCAAAACCTTGCGCTGCAGGTCAACGCGTTCCAGGTGCCGTCCAACAAGGGCGCGCAGACGTCGGAAAGCGCCCCCGACATGAGCCAGATCAAGCTGATTGACTACGATTTCAAGAAGTACGGGTCGTCAGACGAGCGGAAGCGCCTGTTGCAAAAATGGGATGAAGACGTTTCGACATTGCCTCAGTAAGTGCCTGTGAATTCGAAAAACACCGCTCCCCCGGTTCTGATCTTCTGGATCATTGCCGGGTGGGTCGGTTTCGGCCTTCTGCCGTGGTATGGCATCGAGGACGGTTTCTGGTCATTCGACTGGCTGGTCGACGGCTATCCTTTTGACGAGGACTATGCCCCTGCGGCTTTCCTGATTGCCCAAGGAGAGAAGCTTTGGCTTTCGCCATTGCTTCTTCCGCTTGGGCTTTCTGTATTCGCGTTACGCTATTCCAAGTCGGATGCCGCCTATTCCCGCCTGCTGGTTCTCGCAGGTGCCCTTGGGTTTTCCTGGATGATCATCCAAGGATTTTCCATTGGCATCCGTGGCTACAATTTCGCCTGGATGAATGACGCCTTCGGTCCGCTCGGGGACCGCCAGTACGGGATGGGTTATGGCGCGATGGTCTGCGCCTCCGCGTTCCTGTTCTTGCTGACCCAAGGGATTGCCGCACGCGGCGCGGTCAATGGCGATGTCTTTGTTGTCAGTGCCATCGGCGGCGTGATCGTGATCGTGACGGCCTTTGTGTTTTTCCCCATCGCCAAGATGCTGTTCGCTGCGTTCGTGACCGATGACGGCACCTATTCGGTGCTGGTCTTCTTCGACAAGTTCTTCGACGATCGCATCTGGGGATTGGGCTGCCTGGCGGGCTCCCGATGCGGGGCTGCCTGGAACTCTCTTTTTCTGGCCATTCTGGTAGGGTTGATCACCACCGCCCTTGGGCTCGCATTTGCCCTTGTCGTGACGCGCTCCGGCTTCCGCTACAAGCGCCTCATCCGGGCCATGACAGTGCTACCGATCATCACGCCACCATTCGTCATTGGCCTTGCCCTCATTTTGCTTTTTGGTTTGTCCGGTACGGTCACTGTATTCATTGCCGAACTGTTCGGCGTGCAACCGACAAGGTGGCTTTACGGGCTGCCCGGTGTGCTGATCGCACAGACACTCGCATTCACGCCGATTGCGTTTCTGGTTCTCATAGGCGTGGTCGAGGGCGTCTCGCCGTCCATGGAAGAGGCGGCGCAGACCCTTCGCGCTAACAGCTGGCAAACCTTTCGCACCGTGTCCCTGCCGCTCATGCGGCCGGGGCTTGCAAATGCATTTTTGCTTGGGTTCATCGAAAGTATGGCGGACTTCGGCAATCCTCTGGTTCTGGGCGGAAATTTTGATGTTCTGTCGACCGAGATCTTCTTTGCGATTGTCGGGGCACAATACGATCAGGGCCGGGCCGCGGTTCTGGCTATGGTGCTGCTGTTCTTCACACTGTCAGCCTTTTATGCCCAACGCGCCTGGCTCGGAAAGAAAAGCTATACAACGGTATCAGGCAAAGGTGACGCTGGTGTGCACCCGTTAATGCCCCAAGGCCTTGCGATCCCGGTTCTGGCCGTCGCGCTGGCCTGGGCTGTCTTTACTGCCGTGGTCTATGCAATGATCGTTTATGGCAGTGTTGTGGAGCTGTGGGGTGTCAATAACTCTCTCACCTTCAAACACTATGTTACAGCTTTTTCGGTCAGGTTCGAGGAAGAGGGTATTCGCTGGACCGGTGCTGCCTGGGACAGTTTCTGGACGACGATCACAATCGCCGCGATCGCCGCACCTCTGACGGCAGCTGTGGGGCTGGTCACCGCTTATCTGCTGACGCGACAGAGTTTTGCCGGAAAGAACGCGTTCGAGTTCGGCACCATGCTGTCCTTTGCCATTCCGGGAACGGTCATTGGCGTCAGCTATATCCTGGCCTTCAATGTTCCACCCATCGAAATCACCGGCACTGGAATCATCCTGGTCGTCAGCTTTATCTTCAGAAACATGCCGGTCGGTGTCCGCGCTGGAATTGCCAGCATGTCCCAGATCGACAAATCTCTGGACGAGAGCTCGCTGACCCTCGGAGCGAATTCCTGGCAAACCTTCAGGCGGGTCATCCTGCCGCTCTTGCGGCCAGCCATCCTAGCTGCCCTCGTTTACAGTTTCGTGCGGGCGATGACCGCGATCTCGGCGGTTATCTTCCTGGTGTCCGCAGAATATGACATGGCCACGAGCTACATCATCGGCCGGGTGGAAAACAACGACTACGGCCTTGCCATTGCCTATTCAACCACCTTGATCTTCGTCATGTTGGCGGCAGTCGGGCTCCTGCAGTTACTGGTCGGCCGGGTGCAGATCGGGCGGCGCAAGCACATCGAAATGAAAGAAGCGTCATGAGCGACACACATATTCGCAGCAAAGCCGCGCCGGTCAGGTTCGATGGCGTGTCCAAGCTGTTTGGAAAGGACGTTGTTGCCGTTGACAACATCGACTTGAATATTGAAGCGGGGAAACTCGTCACGCTTCTGGGGCCGTCCGGCTGCGGCAAGACAACGACCTTGCGCATGATTGCTGGACTGGAGATGGCGAGCTCCGGCCGCATTTTGATCGGTGACACGGACGTTACAAAACTCCCGGCAACCGATCGTGATGTCTCCATGGTCTTCCAGTCCTATGCCTTGTTCCCGCATATGAGTGTTCTGGAAAACGTCATGTATGGCCTCACCTTTTCGGGCTACGATAGGAGTTCTGCAAGGGTCAGAGCCCATGAAGGTTTGGAGCTCGTGGGACTCAAGGGCTTTGGTGCCCGCCTGCCAAGCGAATTGTCCGGAGGCCAGCAGCAGCGTGTTGCAGTCGCCCGTGCTTTGGTTCTGGAACCGCAGGTGCTTTTGTTTGATGAACCGTTGTCGAACCTTGATGCCAAGTTGCGGCGGCAGGTGCGCGAGGATATCCGAGCAATACAGCAGGATCTCGGGTTAACGGTGGTCTATGTGACACACGATCAGGAAGAAGCGCTGGCAGTGTCCGATCAGATCGTTGTCATGCGCAATGCCTCGATTGCGCAGATCGGCACGCCGCGCGAACTTTACGATCAACCGGTTGATGCCTTTGTCGCAGATTTCATCGGGGAGGCAAACCTGATCACATGTGAAGTCGTTGATGTCCAAAACGGCACAGCAAATGTGGAGATCGGCGGGTACAGCTACAATTTGGCATCCCGTGGCCTGCCCAAAGGGCCGGCCACCATCGCCGTCCGGCCATCCCGACTGGTGATCGGGAGCTCGGAGGGTATGCCAGCGAGGGTCGCAAAGGCGACCTATGTCGGTGTCCGGATGGAATACACGCTGGAAGGCGGTTTCGGTCAAGTCTTTGCGGTGCAGGACGATGTTGACAACACTCTGGAAGTCGGCGCGGAATTGAACCTGTCCTTCGCCAAATCGGGGCCCGTTCTGCTTCCCAAAGGCTGAGCAAACAGAAATCAACGGTCTATTTCAGGCGCGTTCTTCAGAGCGAAGCCTTTGTCGGAAATCAGCATGTGTTAAGTTCCACATCGCAGCCTTCCGGAGTTTGGAACAGCACAGTTGCCAACCCCATAGGGCACCCCCAAGTATGGTCGCGGTCCTTTCAGGACATCTTTTGTTGCGGGCTAATAGCCGCTTCTCGTATATGCCAGCCCCCCAAGACTGAATGTTCATCTTGGGCAGAAAGCCAAGCTTCGCAACGGGTCTCTCCAGGGCTTTTTTGAGGAGAAGGCTCACTTGTACACATGAGGCTTGCCTGGCGCCGCAATTGTTTGCACTCTAGGCACGCGTTTACTGCTGAGCAAAGGATGTATTGGGCGCTGCCCATTCTTTGGAGCGACGAGCGGACAGAGATTGCGAAGCACCCACCGTTCAATACGCCGCTGTCACAATGACTTCGACCTTAAGCTCCGCGCGCGCCAGTTTGGCCTCGCCACAGGCACGCGCAGGAGCATGTCCCTCGGGCACCCATGTGTCCCAGACGGCGTTCATCTCAGCGAAATCGGACATGTCGGCGAGCCAGATCACGACTTGCAGCATCTTTTCGCGGGATGACCCAGCCTTTTCCAGGAGGGCATCGACGCGTGAAAGGCAATCGCGGGTCTGTTCGGCGACCGTTTCCCCGTCGCCAACCTGCCCGCATAGATAGGCCACGCCGTTGTGCTTGACGATCTTGCTCATCCGCTGACTGGTTTCGAACCGTTCAATCATGTCTATCTCCTATTCCGCTGCATCGTGCGCGGTTGGTTCCATCGCCGCCAATTCGCCGAGGGTCACCGGTTTCAGCGGCGGGCGAATGCGGTAGTAGCCTGTTTCAGCCGGCATCTGGCCATTCGCCTCTGCTAGTAACGCCGTCACGGTCAACCCGCAATAGCGCCCCTGGCAAGGTCCCATGCCCGGACGTCCGAAAGCCTTAGTCTGGTTGGGACCGAGGCAGCCGAGTTTCGCATATTCGCGGATCTGTCCGGCGATAACCTCTTCGCACCGGCAGATCGTCGTGCTGTCCTTAGGCGCGAGCGCCTCGGCGCACGGCGGATAGGCCGCATCCAAAAAAGGCCGCGCAGCCAATTCACGGGACAGTGCGGCCCGCAAAGGAGCAGCGCGCTTGTCGCACTCCGGCTGTGCCAGGCGGTCTGTCTCTTCCGCGATCTTCAGCACCGCCAATCTTCCAGTGAACTCGGCCGCCCTGGCCCCGCCGATCCCCGCCCCGTCCCCGGCGATGTAGATGCCCGGGACATCGCTGTGTCCCCAGTCGTCAACAGCCGGGACAAAACAACCTTGGGCCGCGTTCCAAGAATGAGAAACACCCAGCGCCCGCGCAGCCTGTGTGTTTGGCACCACCCCGTGGTGTAGAAAGACGGTCTCACAGTCAATCCGGCGGGTGCGGCCCTGGCTGGTGAAGGTCACGGCTTCCGCCTTGCAAGTCCCCTCGATCGCGATGCCCGTTGCGCCAGTGTACCGCGGCACCCGCGCACGCCCGATCTCGGAGAGCATCTTCATGCCCTTGAGCAGATAAGACCAGCCACGCAAGGCACCGCCAATGTGCCGCATGCCTCGGAGCCGGTCACCGTGGGTCTGGGTCTCGATCATGGCCAGTGGCGGTGTGCCCGCGCGCACCATTTGCGCCGCGATGAGATAGAGCAGCGGGCCGGAGCCCACGAGCACGGCGCTGTGCGCAGTTATATCCTTATTCGCAGCGCTGACTGCGTCTTGCAAACACGTCTATTGAAACCGCGCAGATGGATCAAAGCTCAAATCTACGGGCTGGACCGAGCGTGGAAAGCCGCGAGCAACAAGAAGAGCAATCATCGAAGAACCGTAACCAAAAGATCAAAAACCATGATCTGGTTACAACCACAACGCCGTGGTGTGCCCCCATTGGGTGGTCCGGATTAATTTTTAGTGCATCGTCGGTCTCTGGTCTATCGGAACGATGCTTTCTGGCGCTGGGGGACGATATCCCAAGGCGCTGTGCGGCCTGACGGTGTTGTAGTGAATGCGCCACTTCTCGATAAGGATTTGCGCCTCTCGTAGGCTGTAGAACAGCTCACCGTTTAACAGCTCGTCCCTGAACCGTGCATTGAAGCTTTCGCAGTACCCGTTCTCCCAGGGCGAACCTGGTTCGATGTAGGCTGTCTTGGCCCCGACGGCGGCGATCCAGTCGCGTACTTTCTCGGCAATAAACTCAGGGCCATTGTCCGACCTTATGTATTGCGGAGGACCGCGCAAGATGAACAAATCTGTCAGCGCATCCAGCACGTCCGTGGAGTTGAGCTTACGATCAACGCGGATCATCAGGGCCTCCCTTGTATATTCATCGATGATGTTGAGCGTCCGATATACTCGGCCATCAGCCGTGCGATCCTGGACAAAGTCGTAGGACCAAACATGGTTTGGGCGCTCTGGCCTGAGACGCACGCATGACCCGTCATTCAGCCAAAGCCGACCTTTCTTCTTCTGTTTCTGTGGGACTTTCAGCCCTTCGCGCCGCCAGATACGTTCGACACGCTTGTGATTCACACTCCAGCCCGCATTGTTCAGCAAACCCGTCACCATGCGATACCCATAGCGCCCATATTTGTCCGCTAATTCGATGATGTCATCGGTCAGCCGCTCTTCATCGGCTCGGCCTCGTGGCACCTTACGTTGTGTGGATCGATGCTGACCAAGCGCGCGGCAGGCCCGGCGCTCAGACACGCCCAGTTCCTGCCGCACATGGCGGATGCATTTACGACGACGCGAAGGGCTCAAAAGTTTCCCTTCGCTGCTTCGCTCAAGATGAGTTTGTCCAAAGTCAGATCAGATACCGCACGTCGAAGCCGCTGGTTCTCTTTCTCCAGTTCTTTCAGTCGCGTGAGCTGTGACCGCTGCATCCCACCATAGAGCTTGCGCCACCGATAGAACGTCTGCTGCGTCACGCCGATCTGTCGAACCGCTTCGGCAATCGTTGCGCCTTGTCCTTGCAGCACTTCAACTTGCCGAAGCTTCGATACAATCTCTTCCGGCTTCTCTCTTTTCCCAGCCATCGCTGATCCTCCAATTTGTGGGATAATCTATCCCAGTTGGTGGACCACTTTCAGGGGGCTAATCCAAGCAAAGCCTAAAACTATGGCTGACCGATGGTAATTACTATATAAATAATTCACCGCCCAGTCTCTCGTTGTTTTGCCAGTCCATTGATGAAGTGAAGAAATCTCTGTCTTTAGATGCGTTCCGATTTGCAGCGCATTCTGCACAGACTGTGTACGAGCTGGAAAAGAGCAGTGCATATTCCAAGTTAACATCTTGGCGCATGATTCAAACTTACTATGCGGCCTATTTTTCCGCCCACGCAATACTCAGGTTCTTCGGTAAGTCATTCACTCACCTTGAGATTGGCCATGTTCAATTTCTCAGAGGTCGCTGCGCAAGTGAAGTAGGTTATACTCCTCGTCTACCATCGTCCTATTACCTGATTGAACTTGCCACAGATAGCCGAACTCTATCATTTAATCAGTGTAATGAGAGCCATAAAGACTTATGGAAATGCTTTCAGGCTTTGCTTCAGAGTATTTCGACCGAAACTCTAAGACTAAGAGCCTCTGAAATCCGTCGGCAAGCAGTTTCGAAAAAATTTTCTGACTTGGTCGACGCCTTAAGCGCTAGAGGAAGGCACCCAGCAGGAAACTGGTTATCGCTTATGCGAAATGATGTGAACTATAAATCTCTTCATGGAGTATGGTTCCCATTTAACAAATCGACGCCAGTGTTCGATGATCTTATGAAATACGTAAAGGGTTGGCGGGATTGTTCGACTGATTTTGGCGATCCGAATACAATAAAAAATGATCGCGAGCGCTTCTTCGTCACCGCGTTTATAGTAATAGATCTTGGTCTATCAATAGCTCAAGACTATCGTGATATCGCGGCAAAAGCTGGACGTAGATCTTCAGAATTTATACGCCTCATCAATCTCAGCGCAGCTGCTTAGCAGTCTAGGCGCTGCAGTGCTGTGCGACGCGAACGCTTTGACGTTTGCGTTGGTACGGTGTCGGTAGCGTATCCACGCTCGGCGAATGTCAGCTATGTCTGTTCGGTACACTGATAACCGGCAATGTACTGCCAGCCCAAACGACGACATCGAGCAGTCAAATCTATGTCGACCGGAAAATTCGCATAATGTGTGTTGTGGAATGTTTCGCTCCATGAGTTCCCACCTCTGCAGGCTAGCGTGGGAGCTTCGACAACAAAACCAGCAGAAGTCCGCTGAAAACACTGTGGTGCGAACTCTCACCATAGATTGCGCTTTGGTTCCCATCTTGAATTTGCGCGGTCGCTGTTTTCATTAGGTAATTTCATGTGGCGCAAAATGGACCTCCGACCTCCTGTCGTTTTGTGCCAAATGAAGTTGCGCGGCTGTTTTTGTCGTTGCCCGCTGTAAATGGCTTGTTTCCGCCAATTATCGGATAATCCCACTTAATCCCGGATATTGCCTTAGTGCCAACTGTTCTTGCGCGTTACAAATTTCGTTTGGCATGCCGATCGTCCCGGTTTTGTCCTAGCTGCTATGCTCTGGGCCAATCATTCTGTCATCCTAGCTTCACCCAAGCTGCATTTCTGGTTGACGATCTTACACAGGCGTCGACAAATTCCACGCCTGCGAGGCCCTCTTGAATGCCGGGCAAAAGCGTTGTTTGGGTTTCGCCGGTGGCATGAGCCCGGATCGCATCGGCAGCTTCCCGGTAGAGGTTGGCGAACCCTTCAAGGTAGCCTTCCGGGTGTCCGGGCGGGATCCGTGTTGTCGGCGCGATGCTCTCCAGCATACCCGCGCCGCCTCTTGTCAGGCGCTGGGCGGGTTCTCCAAACGGCGAATACTGCAGATAGTTCGGATTTTCCTGATGCCATTCAATGCCGGCCTTGTCGCCATAGACCCGGAGCTTGAGATTGTTCTCATTGCCCGGTGCGACTTGTGAACACCAGAGCATCCCGCGCGCCCCGCCGTCAAAGCGCAGCATGACGTGACCGTTGTCATCTACCTGACGGCCTGGGACGAAGGACTGCAAATCGGCGGCAAGGCTCTCGGCGCGCAGGCCGGTCACAAAGCAAGCCAGATTGTAGGCGTGGGTGCCAATGTCTCCAGTCGCGCCCCCCAATCCGGACCGGGCAGGGTCCGTGCGCCAGTCGGCTTGCTTGTTGTGCTGTTCGACCGTCAGCCAATCCTGCGGGTACTCGACCTGAATGACCCGGATTGTTCCAAGATCGCCGTTTTGGACCATCTCCCGCGCCTGACGGATCATCGGATAGCCGGTGTAATTGTGCGTGAGAATAAACAGGGCCGGCGAGGCCTCGGCCGCTTTGGCCAGCTTTTTGGCGTCTGCCAGCGTGGAGGTCATCGGCTTGTCGCAGATCACGTGAATGCCGCGTTTCAAGAATGCCTTGGCAGCTGGATAATGAACATGGTTCGGCGTCACGATGGCAACCGCTTCGACCCCGTCCTTCAGCCGTGCCTCTCGTTTGGCCATGTCCTCAAAGGAGCTGTAAATCCGGTCCGCCTTGAGGCCGAGAGCCTGCCCGGAAGAGATGGCCTTGTCCGGTGTTGAGGACAAGGCTCCTGCGACCAGTTCAAAACTGTTGTCGAGCCGTGCTGCGATCCGGTGAACCGCGCCGATGAACGCATCCTTGCCGCCGCCGACCATGCCGAGGCGGAGCGGGCGTTGGAATGTGACTTCTGTTCCTTCAATGGCCATGTTGTGCTCCTATGCAATGCCCAGCATCTTGCGGTTTGCCGCTTCGTCTGTCCCGCCGTCGGCAAAGTCATCAAAGGCTTTTTCAGTGACGCGAATGATATGGTCGGCAACAAACTGGGCACCTTCGCGGGCGCCATCTTCCGGGTGCTTCAGGCAACATTCCCATTCGACGACCGCCCAGCCGTCGAAGTCATTGGCTGCCATTTTGGAAAAGATCGCTCCAAAATCGACCTGTCCGTCGCCCAAGGACCGGAACCGCCCCGCACGGTCAACCCAGGGCTGATAGCCGCTGTAAACGCCCTGGCGGCCGGTCGGATTGAACTCGGCATCCTTGACGTGGAACATTCCGATCCGGTCCTTGTAGATGTCGATGTTGTCGAGATAGTCGAGACACTGAAGCACGTAGTGGGACGGATCATAGAGCATCTTTGCGCGGGCATGATTGTCAACGCGGTCCAGGAACATCTCGTACGTCGCGCCATCATGAAGATCCTCGCCGGGATGGATCTCGTAGCAAACATCCACGCCCATATCGTCCGCATAATCCAGAATTGGCCGCCAGCGCTTGGCAAGTTCGTCAAACGCGGTCTCAACAAGCCCAGCCGGTCGTTGCGGCCAGGGATAGATGTAAGGCCACGCCAGAGCGCCGGAAAACGTCGCATGAGCGGTGATGCCAAGATTGCGGCTGGCCGTTAACGCCTGCTTGACCTGATCAACAGCCCAGGCCTGGCGCGCGGCCGGATTGCCGCGGACTTCCGGAGCTGCAAAGCCGTCAAAGGCGGTGTCATAAGCAGGGTGGACGGCCACGAGCTGGCCTTGCAGATGGGTTGAGAGCTCCGTGATCTCAACACCGTTCTGACGGGCTTGTCCGGCAAAGTCTTCGCAGTATCCCTGCGAGCTGGCGGCTTTTTCCAGATCAATGAGCCGGCCATCCCAACTTGGAACCTGTACCCCTTTGTATCCGCAATCGGCGGCCCATTTCGTAATCGCGTCCCAGGAATTGAATGGCGCTTCATCTCCCGCAAACTGCGCAAGAAACAGCGCAGGCCCCTTAATAGTTTTCATGACGACCTCCCAAAGCATTGAGTTCACAAAGAGCCGCAAAAGGTTCTTCGTCAGCCCACCAAGGCTTCTTCGCTTGCGAGCCTCTCCAGTAGACGGGCAACGGCTTCAGCGCCCGGGTCGTTGTGTCCGGACAAGTTGGCTTCCGATACGTAACTCGCCCGACCTGCCCGTGCCCGCGTAATCCGGGATGTTGCATCAGCCCCCTGCCGGGCTTCTCTGGCTGCTGCCTCAAGCCCCTGATCCAGAACGTTCAAAGCCGGCATAAGGGCGTCGATCATTGTCCGGTCACCCGGTTCGGCTCCGCCGACTTGCATGATCCGGTCCAGCCCGGCTTTCAGGGATCCAATACCATCGCTGCCAGAGGAGGAAGCGTCACCAGCTGCGGCAAAGAAGATTGCCAGCAGTACACCTGAAGATCCCCCCATCGTCTGGCTGAGTTCCAGGCCGATTGCGCGATAGAGTTGGGTGAGATCCGCCAACGGCAATCGATCCAATGCCTGAATCAACGCACGGGCTGCGGTCGCAAGTGTGCTACCCGTATCGCCATCTCCGGACTTCGCATCGAGGGCATTCAGGTCATCCTCTGCCTCAATGAGGATGCTGCAGCATCTTTCAAGAAACTGCCGGGTTTTGTCGTTTGCCGATGGCAATGGCTGAATCGGTGCCAACCCATCCGGCAGAGGCAGTATGGACACTGGCCCGAGCGCCAGACATCCCGGCCAGACCCAGGGGGCGACTGGCGCTTGCAACAATCCTTCCTCTGCCTTACTGACCGGAAGAAGTGACACCGAAAAGCCGTGCATATCGAGCGATGTCATCATGGCCGCTGGTCCGATCAACCAACGGATTTGTCCGCCGATGCGTGAATGGGTCAGCTCCTCCGCCAGCACAGACATTTCAAGAGGTGTAGTTCCGCCCAGATTGTTCAAAAGCGCAACATGAGGCCCCGGTGCAATTGACGCCTCGAGCCGATCAACAACCATCGCCATTGCAGACTTGGCGTTGGAAAACGCGACCTGTTCCACCCCGGCCTCACCGTGAATGCCCAGGCCGAGTTCTGCCATTCCGGCCTCTATCCGCTCCTCCTTTGGAGAGCCGGGCAGCGTGCATGTGTCCAACGACATCCCGATGGAAACCGCACCGGAAATCACCTTTTGTGCCGCCTCTGTGACTGTCGAAAGATCCGCCCCCTGGTCTGCCAAGGCGCCCGCGATCTTGTGGACGAAAAGGGTTCCGGCGACGCCTCGTGCTTGGGGCAAGTCGGGCAAGGCGACATCGTCATCAACAATGACCATGTTGACCTTGAAGCCGAATGCCCTGGCCCGCTCGACCGCAAGACCGAAATTCAGCCGGTCGCCCGTGTAATTCTTGACAATCACCAGGCATCCGGCCTTGCCGGTCACGGCAAGGATACCTGCCAAAACCGCGTCAACAGATGGCGATGCAAATACCTCTCCGCAGACGGCCGCCGTCAGCATGCCCTGACCAACAAACCCCGCGTGGCTCGGCTCATGCCCGGAGCCGCCTCCCGATACGAGCGCCACCTTCGACTTGTCCCAATCGGTGCGCACAACAACCTTGATATGCGGATAACCGTCCAATCTCGCCAGTCGGCCACCCGCGGTTCTAAGCGCGCCGTCTATGGCTTCTGTTACAAGGGTTTCTTTTGAGTTGATGAACTGCTTCATGTTCCCTCTCCTCAGTTGATACGGGCGCCACTGGCGTCAAAGAAAAGCGGATTGCGAGGTTGGATCGAGATGATGTCGCCGGGCTCCAAATCCGCATGCGGATCGGTTAGCGTCACCAAATCGTGCCCCTCCAGCGTGAGATGAAGGCGAATCTGGTCACCAAGGTGCTCCACCCGTTTGACAGTCGACTCTTTGCCTTCGCCCTGCTCGATGTGCTCTGGACGCAATCCGATTTGGCGTGCGCCCGCCGGGCTGCCGGCAAACATGTCGGCCGGCAAGATATTAATGCGAGGCTGACCAAGGCGTCCGGCGACATAGAGGTTCACCGGATTTTCGTAGATTTCCCGCGGTGACCCGAATTGAACAAGCCGGCCGTTGTCCAAGACGCCAATGTGGGTCGACATTGTCATGGCTTCGACCTGATCATGGGTAACGTAAAGAAGGGTCGCTCCCAGAGTTTCCTGAATGCGTTTCAACTCGATACGAAGATCGGATCGCAATTTCGCATCCAATGAACTCAAGGGTTCATCCATCAGGTAAATACTCGGATTGCGGACCAGTGCGCGGCCTATTGAGACCCGCTGCATTTCTCCACCCGACAATTCCGTCGCCTTGTTGTTAAGCTTATGCGGAATCCTCAAAACCTCCGCAATCTCTGTCACTTTCCGATCAATCTCGTGTTCCGGCGTCTTCAAAAGAGGCGAGCGCAGGGGGAAAGCCAGATTGTCCTTCACACTGAGGTGCGGATAAAGCGAATACTGCTGGAAAACCATTGCCACGTTGCGCTGTGCCGGAGTGTCATCAACTGCGGAGCGGCCACCGATCACAACATCGCCGGCATCCGGTTGTTCCAAACCGGAGATCAGCCGCAAAATTGTGGTTTTTCCCGCCCCGGTTGGCCCCAACAACGTAACGAATGCACCATCTGGAACGGTCAAGGTCACATCTTCAACAGCAACGGTCGTTCCGAAGGATTTGGAGAGATTTCGCAGATGCACCTCAGACATGCGCCAGCACCCCCTCATTCAGCTCCGACCGGAGAGCCCGGCCCGATTGATTATCGAAAAGTGTCGCGGTCATCCCATTGAATGTCAGACCAACCTGCTCTCCAGACCGCACTGTCTGGCCGGACGGGACGCGCGCCTTCAAGTCACCGCCCGGCGTCTTGACTGTTACAATCTGGGTGGTTCCGAGATACTCGGCGGCAACAACCTCGCCGCGGCTGTCACTCTCGTCCGTCAATGAAATGTGTTCCGGCCGTATGCCGTAAACCAGGTCTCCCTCGAACGGTTCGCGCGCAGACGGGATGACGAGATCGGCATGATGCATCCGGACTGAAGACGCACCGGGATGCACCTGGCCATGAAACCGCAGAAAGTTCATGGGTGGCGAGCCAATGAAATCGGCCACAAACATACTGGCTGGTTTGTCATAAACATCCTGCGGCGTGCCGAACTGCTCGATTACCCCGTGGTTCATGACAACGATCTTGTCGCCCATTTGCATGGCTTCAAGCTGATCGTGCGTGACATAGACGGTGGTCGCCCCCATACGGTCATGCAGAGCACGGAGCTCTTCTGCCATGTGCTCGCGAAATTCAGCGTCCAGTGCTCCCAAGGGCTCATCCATCATGAACGCCTTGGGTTCGCGTACGATTGCCCGGCCCAGGGCAACCCTTTGGCGGTCACCGCCGGACAGACCGCCCACCGGGCGGTCCAGAATGTCCTCAATACCCAGGATCCGGGACACCTCGGCAACCTTTTCGGTCACTTGCCGTTTGGACATACCCTGACTGATAAGCGGATAGCTGATGTTCTTGCGCACATTCATGTGCGGGTAGAGAGCAAACATCTGAAAAACAAAGGCGATATCACGCTGGCGCGCAGGTCTCTGACCCACCTCTTGGCCGTCTATGTAAATCTCGCCAGACGTCGGAAGCTCCAAGCCCGCGATCATCCGCAGCGTTGTGGTCTTGCCGCACCCGGACGGACCGAGCAGCATGAAAAACTCGCCATCCTCGATCTTGAAGGAAGAGGACTGCACGGCCGTAAAGTCACCGAAGGTTTTCCGAAGGTTCCTGATTATGATCTCTGCCATTTGGTTCAGTCCGGAAAATGGCTGACGACAATGAACATCACAGTTCCGGTCAGCGTAACAATGAAGGAATAGGTGTAGGCCCACATGGCCAGGGGCTGCATCAGCATGATCACGCCAATCGCGATCAGGACCGATGCCAGCATTTCCCAAGGCCCACGACGGAATTTCATCAATCCATTCAGAAAAACAGTCATTTGCGGACAGCTCCGAAGGTAATGCCGCGCAGCAAGTGTTTGCGAAGCAGGATTGTGAAAACCATGACCGGCACCAGGAACAAGGTTGCCCCGGCCGCCACAGCCGGCCAGTCCTGTCCTCCCACCCCAATGATTGTCGGGATGAAGGGCGGCGCCGTTTGTGCCGTTCCGGATGTCAACAACACGGCAAACGCATATTCGTTCCAGGAAAAGATCAGACAGAAGATTGCCGTCGACGCGATGCCGGTAGCAGCCTGTGGCAGGACCACTTTGTAAAATGCCTGAAAGCGCGTGTATCCGTCGATCAGGGCCGCTTCTTCGTATTCACGCGGGATCTCGTCAATGAACCCCTTCAGCAGCCAGACCGCCAACGAAATATTCACCGCCGTATACAGCAGGATCATTCCGAGGTGAGTGTCCGACAATCCCAGTGTTCGGAACATCAAGAATATGGGAATTGCAACCGCAATCGGCGGCATCATCCGTGTCGACAAGATGAAAAAGAGAAGATCATCCTTGAGCGGCACCTTGAACCTTGAGAAGGCATAGGCGGCCAAAGTGCCTAGAAAGACGGACAGAAAGGTGGACCCAAAACCGATGATTACTGAATTGAGGAACCGCTCTCCATACCGGGACGGACCGGCGATCACCATATCCCGGTTCCGAACAACTTCCTCGTACCAGGTCTCGGGTGGCGGAAGTGCCTGCAACTGTTCAGGTGACACCCTCGTCCGGGTGGTAAACAGGTTTACATACCCTTCCAGCGAAGGTTCAAAAAGTACCTTGGGGGGATAGGCAATCGCATCAACGGGGGACTTGAACCCGGTTGTCAGGATCCAAACAAGCGGCAATAGAGTAATGACTGCATAAGCGATAACCAGCGTGCCTGCGATCCATTTCTGCGGCGCTGATGGTTCTGTGATCGAATAACTGCTCATCTTTCTTTCACCCTGTTCAGCGCCTTGACGTAAATCGACGCTAGCCCGAAGACAGTCACAAACAGGATGATCGCGTAAGCGGATGCATATCCTGTGCGCCATTTCTCAAAGGCTTCGCGCTTCAGGTTGATAGAGGTCAGCTCTGTGATGGATCCGGGCCCGCCCCCGGTCAGCTGCACCACGAGATCAAACATCTTGAAGTTCTCGATTCCGCGGAACAACACTGCCAGCATCAGGAAAGGCAGCACCATCGGGATCGTAATTGTCCAGAACTGCCGCCATTTACTGGCGCGGTCGATTTCGGCAGCCTCGTAAATGTAATCCGGGATAGATCGCAACCCGGCCAAGCAGATCAGCATGACAAACGGGGTCCACATCCAGGTGTCCACGATAACGATGGACCATGGGGCCAGCGTCACATCACCAATCATCTGAAAGGAGGACGGGTCGATGCCGGTCAGAAAGGAGATACCATAATTAAAAAGGCCGATCTGCGGCTGATAGAGGAAGGTCCAGAAATTGCCGACGACGGCGGGTGAAAGCATCATGGGCAGCACGATCAGGGTCGTCCAAAGGTCATTGCCCTTGAATTTCCGGTTGATCAGCCATGCGAGAGCAAAACCAATCAGCACCTGAAAGAAAATTGTCCAGAATAGGAAATGCGCGGTCGCCTGCATCGTCAACCAGATATCGCTGTCGGTCAGGATGCGTTCGTAGTTGCGCAGGCCAATATACTCCACCTCCCTGTTGGGCCGGTTGGCCCGGAAATTGGTGAAACTCAGATTTATGGTCCAGATCAGAGGAAATATGTTCACCGCCAGAAGCAGGAATATTGTTGGCAGGACAAAGATCCAGGCGATTGCCCGATCGCTTAGGCCCCGAATTTTGGCCGCGACAGAGGGTGGCGTGGCTTTCGCCGCGCGATTGAAAGGCGTGTCTGACATTTGGTGCTCATTCACAGAATAGGTCTGGATCAACCGGCAGGCCTGCGCCAATAGTAACCTGCCTTCCGGTAATCCTGCGTGCTATGGCTGCGCCGACTGCGCAGCCACCTGCTCCATACGCCTAGAGTTTACCTTCGTCCTCGAAGGTTTCCGTCCAGTCCTCGATCAGCTTGTCGAGGGCTTCTTGCGCGGTGCCTTGGTCGGCAACCACGTAGTCATGCAAGCGTTTTTGCATGGCCAACAGCAGCTCCGCATAAGCCGGCTCCTGCCAGAAATCCATCACGCCGTCCATGGCGAGTAGGAAATCGGAGGCAAAAGGTGCACTGTCGGCAAAACTCGGATCGTTCAGGACGCTGACGTGGCAGGAATAGCCGCCCAGATCCCACCATTTGCTTTGGACACTCGGCTGGGCAAACCACTTGATATACTCCAGAGCTGCCTCCTGCTTGTCGGAATAGGCGACAACAGAGATACCTTGGCCGCCGAGCGTGGAAGCTTCCTTTGCCTGCCCCGGATTTACGAAGAAGCCGATCTTGTCACCGCCAGTATCCGGATCCGCATAAAGCCCTGGGAAAAACGCAAACCAGTTCATCGCCATTGCGACCTGGCCGGACTTAAATGCATCCAGTGACTGCTCCATATAGCTGTCGGTGTATCCAGGAGGCGTCGCAGTCTTATAAAGCTCCTTGTAAAACTCCAGACCTGCTACTGCTTCCGGCGAATTGACGGCGCCTTCCATATCGTATTTGCCGGGCGTCATTTCATATTTGAAACCGAACGGATACATGGAACTTGTTGCACCCATGGTGATCCCTTCGGAGCCGCGCTCTGTAAAAATCGCTGCGCCATAGCGCTTTTGCCCGTCGATCTCCCGCTCCTGGAAGAATTGAGCAATTTCTAGCAGCTCCATTTGCGTCTTCGGCGGAGCCAGATCCCGGCCATGTTCAGATTTGAAGGCTTCCTGGATTTCCGGCTTCTCGAACCAGTCCTTTCGATAGAACCAGCCGTTGGCATCGCCCATCGCTGGCAGGGCGTAATAGTTCGGTGTTCCTTTCGGCCAGGTCGAATAGGCATAGACGGTTGCCGGAGCAAAATCGTCCATGCTGATGCCTTCCTTGTCAAAGAAGTCATTCAGTTTGACGTAATGGCCGTTTTCCGCGCCGCCGCCGATCCATTGACTGTCGCCAATCAATAGATCGCACAACTTGCCGCCGGAATTCAGCTCATTGAGCATGCGATCGGCGAAGTTTGGCCACGGCACAAACTCAAATTTCATCGTATGGCCGGATTGAGCCTCGAATTCCTTGGAAAGCTCGACAAGAGCGTTTGCCGGATCCCATGCGGCCCAACATAGCGTCAGCTCATCGGCTTGTGCCTGAGGCGCCAGTACTCCGCTTGCCGCCACAAGAGCGGTTGCCGCGAGAAGTTTCGCAGTTTTCATCGCTGATTTCCTCCCGAAATGGTCACGCGCCGCGCTCTAGCCCGGCAGCCGCACTCCTCCAAGTGCACGAGCACGTTATTGACGTACGTATGTCACGTCAATCAAAATTTTGACATACGTCTTTCTTTTTTGCTGATCACTAGAGATCTCGAGCAAACCACACCCAATGCCGGCCCCAAATACCGGGACGGACTTCTCGAACAACCTATAGGCAGATTTCAATAGAGATTCTGGCGCAGGATGATCTCAATCCGGATCTGCTCCTGCGCCTCATAGATGTTTGCGCCGTCGCATTTGGCCCTAAGCACGCGAAGTGCGCTGCGCGCCAAATGCCCAACGTTTTGCACGATGACAGCATCGACCTCCCGATCCAGGAGCGCCTGCCGCGTTACCGGCGTCAAATCATGCGCAACAACCACCAAGTCACACTCTTCCGCAAAAGGCCGCAGCGCGTCAAGCATTGCGGCATTCCCGGAGCCCATTGAATAAATGGCCTTGAGATCCGGATAGGCCGAAAGGGCGCGTGACAATGTGTCGGCAATCCGGTCGGGATCATCATAAAACTCGATGGTCGGCAAGGCCTTCAGATTCGTGAATTCACTCAAGAGAATTTCATCGAACCCATGCCGCCGTTCAATGCTGTCCCGCGCAACCATGGAGTTTGCTGTCACAAGAACCGAGCCGCACTCCTTACGCAAGAACTTGCCAATCAAAGCCCCGGCGGTCTGGCCGGCAGAGAAGTTGTCGGTCCCAATGAAATGATCCGATCTCGAATTTGGCAAGTCGGATACAAAGGCAACGACGTGGACACCGGCATCCTTGATATGCGCAATTGCATCCCTGACCTGAGGCGTCTCGGGCACCATCAAAGCCACACCGTCGAGCAGGTCGAGATCCAGCATCGTGAGTTTCTTGGCAACCGCGTGCGGATCCGAGACATTTACATATGCGATTTCGACATCTGCCCGATCCGTAACCTGTGCATCGGCCGCCTCACGGATCGCCTCGCCAACAGTGTCCACAAAATGATTTGGCCCCTGCGGCAGAACAAACATGAATTTGTAGCGCCGCTTCTTTGCAAGATTGGCTGCATTGGTGTCCCGGATATAGCCCAGCTTCCGGACAGCCTCCTGCACACGCTCGACGTTCTTTGGGCGAACATCAGTCCGGCCGTTCAGCACGCGATCGACGGTTGACAAGCTGACACCTGCCTCCCGGGCGATGTCATGTACAGTTGGCCTCACAGCTCCCCCTCAGGCAAAAACGCTCGCACACACCAAAAAGACATACGTCCATCAAAAGATGATCTTAAACTTCTTGTTCGCAAGAAAAAAGCGGATCTTCAGGAGACCGTGAACACCTTCCCCAAAAAAAGCACATCAAGAGCCCTGGGGAGAATAATTAATTATTACAGTTACTTGAAGATAGGTTGGGTCAAACGCAAAGCTAAGGTTCTTGAAAAGAGAACTGATGTCGCTTTCGACGGCAGCTAGAGGACGAGCATTGTTTGATTTGCCCGACGAGCTGACACCACAAAAAGGGATGCTCAAGCCACCGTGATCCTCCCCCTTTGAAGTGGTCCGCCGTTATGTTTAGGAAAACGGAGGATCAAAATGGCTACGAAACGTCACAAGCCAGAAGAAATTGTCTCGAAGTTGCGGCAGGTCGAAGTCCTTGTCGGCCAAGGCATGCCGCGTATTGATGCCATTCGGCAGGTTCGTGTCACCGAACAGACGTATTACCGGTGGCGAAAGAAATATGGTGGGATGGGAACCGATCAACTGAAAGAACTCAAACGCCTTCAGAAAGAGAACGAGCGGCTGCGCAAGGCAGTGTCTGATCTGACCCTGGACAAGTTGATCTTGTCGGAGGCCGCAAAGGGAAACTTCTGAGCCCCGCCCGTCATCGCACCTGCATCAATCACATTTGTCAGCGTCTCGGCGTGTCAGAGCGCCGAACCTGTCGTGTTCTGGGTCAGCACCGGTCCACGCAGAGGAAACGCCCAGTAGGGCGTGCTGACGAAGAACGTCTTGTGGCGGATATGATCGCACTCGCCCGTGAGTATAGCCGTTACGGCTACCGCCGGATTGCTGCTTTGCTCAAAGATGCTGGTTGGCATGTGAATGACAAGCGTGTTGAACGACTTTGGCGACGAGAGGGGCTGAAAGTGCCAATGAAACAACCAAAGAGAGGGCGGCTCTGGCTGAACGACGGATCATGTGTCCGGTTACGACCAGAGTATCCTGATCATGTCTGGAGCTATGACTTCGTGCACTGCCGAACCAATGAAGGAAAGGTCTTCCGTACGCTGAACATCCTGGACGAACATACCCGGGAGTGCCTGGCAATCCGAGTGAATCGAAAGCTGAATTCCACCGACGTGATTGATGTGCTTACGGATCTCTTCATCCTTCGAGGTGTTCCAGCCTACATCAGATCAGACAATGGGCCGGAGTTCATTGCTCAGGCCGTCAGGGACTGGATCAACGCTGTGGGTGCAAAGACAGCGTACATCGAACCAGGTTCGCCATGGGAGAACGGATACTGCGAGAGCTTCAACGCCCGCCTCCGAGATGAGCTACTCAATGGTGAAATCTTCTACAGCTTGAAGGAAGCACAAATCCTGATTGAACAATGGAGGAAACATTACAATACCATGCGCCCACACAGCGCCTTGGGCTACAGACCACCGGCACCAGAAACCATCGTCCGGATGGACCAAAGCCCAGTCATGCACTAACAATCAAAGCGGACCACTCAAGTGGGGCTGATCACGAGTAAACAGATGGAAATTTGAGGCGGAAATCAATCCAATCGTAAACCGCCTCAATGCCGCTCGTAAAATGCCAGAAAGCCTTCCGCAAGCCATAACCTCAGCACTTTCGGACTTAGCTGGATACATTTTTCTTCTACTCAATCATCTTTCGTTAAAGATGACCGATGCTTTCGAAGATCAGCCAGAGTGCGCACCGCTTATTCCAGCTCTCAAGCAGATGGCGATCCAAGACAGGCGGAGACCACAAGGTATCAGCGAGACTACAGAGGCATACATCATATTAGTCACTGATTTCTTAGAAGTCGAATTCATGAAAGCCCTATCAAAGGGTCCGATTGATATTGATTATCTCTGGAAATTATTCCGAACCTCTGAAGAACTAGCAACAATCGGCGCAGTCGTCATGGCCCCGATATTTGATGGACTTCGTAGGATGACTAGGAAACTAGACTAGCGAGTATTTTCTATAAATGGAAGCTACATAATCTTGGCAAAGGAGCATTCTCATAGCAGCAGCAACGTGCAACACCCACTATGCCTGTGCGTGGTACACAAAGGCACACTTGACTGAAAAAAAATTTCAATTTAATCAATCACTTATGAGTGAAATTTACAAATCCCTCTCCCGCTACCAACATTTTCTCATACATCGTCTTTTGCGTACCTAGGCTTTTGGCTTCGTACAACTGCGTCAAAGCGATTGATGTCGCTAAGGAATGATCTCACCCTGATCCCCCTCTCCTCGCCCTTTAATCTGGCGACGATGATCTGCCATTTTTCATTCGCCTGGAAACCAACCTCGCCCAGCATAAAGCCAGACAGGCCACAGTGCAAAGATGATGAGGGGGCTGGGGGATGGGCGAAGGTCGAGGACGGTTCGAGTGGTGACCTGTTTCAGATTTTCATCTGAGCCCCGAACACCTACCGAATAGAAATCTCCGACAGCTTCACCGCAGACGCCACGCCATCGATGACCGGAATGTTGAAGCGCTTCGACAGATTTTTGGCAAGGTCAGCCATTCCGGCGCACCCCAGTGCGATAGCGCCGATGTCATCCTCCTCCAGTGCGGTCTCTATCTCGCGTTCTATCCGATGACGGGCATCGCTATCCGGGTCTTCCAGTGCCAGAACGGGGACCTCAGAGGCCCGGACCTTCGTGCATCGATTGGCAAGCCCGAAGCGCCGGAGATTATCCTCCAGAACGGGAACAGAAACAGAAAGAGTTGTCACAACGGAGAACTTCAGCGCGGTGATGGAGGCCATGTGATAGGCGGCCTCACCGATCCCAATGACCGGTATTCGCGACTTTTTTTTCAACTCAAACAGACCGGTGTCGTCAAAACAGGCGATAATAACGGCGGTAATCTTCGGATTGGCCTGCAGTGTCCGGTCAAAGAGATCAAACAGTCCTGGCAGTGCAGCGGCGCCATCGTCTGGGCCCTGGATGACCTTTGGACCTTCCGTAGGGTTGACGGCCGTAATTCTGGTTGCTGGGGAAGCCGCTTGGCGGGCGGCGACGGCAATCTTCTGCGTCATCGAAACCGTCGTGTTCGGATTGATGACGAGTATGTGGTGATGTGTCATCGGGTCACCGCCACTAGATCATGCCTTTGCCGGCATCCGACCCGTGCCTGGATCGCCGCCGGTTGATCAGCAACACGACTGTCAAAAAGATCCCGATGATCCCGAAGGAGAACAGCGTTGTCAGCGTTCCAAGCGCGAAGATGACTGGTGTCGTCACGTTCGTCGTCATGCCATAGATTTCAAGGGGCAGTGTGTTGTAGCTGCCTGCGGTGAGAAGCGTGCGGGCAAATTCGTCGTAGGACAGGGTGAACCCAAAAAGCGCCACGCCAATGAGCATTGGGGCGATGATCGGCAACACCACGTACCGGATGGTCTGCCACGCAGACGCACCTTGATCCCGCGCAGCTTCCTCATACGATTTGTCGAAGCGGTTGAAGACCGCAAACATGATGAGCAGCCCGAACGGCAGGGTCCAGGTGAGTTGAGATCCATATCCGGAGGTCGACCAATGCACAGCCAACCCGGCTTGGGAAAAAATCAGACCGACACCAAGGGAGATCAGAATGGATGGGATCACCAGGGACGTGATGATCAAATAAAAGAGAACGCTTGAGCCGGCAAAGCGTTTGCGGAACGCCAATCCTCCCATCACCGAGACAATCACCGTCGTCACCATCACCATAAGCCCAAGGGTTATGGACCGGAAGAAGCTACCCCAGATGTCTCCGACAGCCTGCTGTTCAAACAGATCGTGGAACCAATGGATCGACACGCCCCGCATGGGAAATGTCAATCCGCCGCCGGGACCTTGAAAACTCAGAATACCTATGGTGAGCGTTGGACCATAAAGGAACACCAAGAACAGCGCAAAGAACGTGGCTAGTACATAAAAGGATCGGCTGCGTTTTTCCATGGATCACAGCTCCTTTCGAATATCGACAAAGCGCAGCAGGACGGAGATCACCAAAAGCACCGTGATGAGAAGGATCACCGCGGTAGCAGCGGCTGAAGGATACTGCAAAAGCGCGATGTCATTGGAAATAAGACGGCCAACATTGGCCTTCTGGCTGCCGGACATGAATCGCACTGTGATGAAGTCTCCCATCACAAGCGTGACTACGAAAATGGAGCCGATCATGATGCCGGGTTTGGTCAGCGGAATGATGACGTTCGTAAGGGTCTGATAACCCGACGCGCCGGCGTCCCGCGCCGCTTCGATCAGGGATGTGTCGATCCGCATCATGGTGTTGAAGATCGGCACAACCATGAAAAGCGTGTACAGGTGAACGAAGGCTAGGATCACCGAGAAATCTGAAAAGAGCAGCCATTCCAATGGCTCATCGATGACGCCCATGGAAATCAAGGTGGAGTTGGCAATCCCGTTCCGCCCCAGAAAGGGGATCCAGGAAATCATGCGGATGATGTTGGACGTCCAAAACGGGATCGTGCAGAGCAAAAACAGCACGATCTGCCAAGTTAGTGAGCGCACATGAAATGCCAGGAAGTAGGCAACGGTGAAGCCGATTACCAATGTGAAAAACCAGGTAATCAAGGCATATTTGACGGTGTTCCAGAAGACTTGATAGGTAACCGGCGATGTCAGTAGGAACTCGTAATTGTCAAACTGGAACGCTGGATAGATCGAAAACTCGGTCGCCCTCCAAAAGCTGACGACAACAATCATGCAGATTGGAAGCACCAGGAAAAAAAATAGAACAACTGTGAGCGGTAGAGAAAGCAGCCAACCAGTCAGATTGTTCGGCAAACGGCTCCATTGAAACGCCGGCTTAGCCTTTTTGCCCGCGGCCGCCGCTGTTTGGGAATGAAGAAATAGATGGCTTTGGTCCGTCATGGAGCCTTTGTCCGTTAAACATGACAGGAAGTGCCCGGGGAACCCCGGGCACCAATTTTGGAAACAGGCTTAGGACGCGATGAACTCGTTCCACTTGCGGACCATGTACTGGTTCTCGTCCATAACCGCATTCCAGCAGGCAACAGCCCCCATGCGATCGTAGAACGACCCGCCATCGCGAACTGCACCGGCCTTTTCCATGACCGTTCCAAACGGGTTGGTGATGTCGCCTTCGGCAGCCTTACCTTCAAACCAGAAGCCCCACTCGTCTTCGGACATGAAGTTCTTAGACGTTTCCGGAACTGCAGAGTAATAGCCTTGGCGCATGAGGAAGCCGCCGACCCAGCCATCGAGATACCAGTTGATGTATTCGTAGGCTGCATCAAGCTCGAGACCGCTGAGGCTCTTGGACAGACCGATGCCGCCGCCCCAGCTGCGGTAGCCTTCTTCAAGCGGCTGGTAGACACAGGGGATTCCCTGTGAGCGAACAGCCGTGATGGCCGGAGACCACATGGACTGGATGACGACTTCACCCGACGCCATAAGGTTGACGCTTTCGTCGAATGTTTTCCAGAAAGCCCGGAACTGACCATTTTTCTTGGCTTCGGTGAAGATACCAAGGGTCAGATCGATCTCTTCCTTGGTCATGTTGCCCTTGTCCGGGTATTTGTATTCCCCCATGGATTCCACAACCATTGCCATGTCCATGATGCCGATCGACGAGATATCGAGGATCGATGCCTTGCCTTTGAATTCCGGATTGAGCAGCTCAGACCAGTTTGAGATCGGCCGGCCGATCAGATCAGGACGAATGCCCAAAGTATCGGCGTTGTAGATGGTCGGGATCAGCGTCATCCAGCCACTTTCGTTATCGACGAACGTTTTGCCGTCAACACCTTCCACAAAACCGACCGTATGCGGCGCCGTGCCTTGCGCGATCGTGCTTTCCGGTGTCAGTTTCCCGTTTCGGAAAATGCCGACGATTTTGTCGTAGTTTTTGATTTTCGACGTATCCATCGCCTGCAGGTTGCCGGTCGGCCAGACCTTTTTGCAGATCCAGTATTCAATATCGGCGATGTCGAAGCTGTCTGGCTGTGTGGCCGCACGCTGGGTGACGGCATCACTGTCAAGCGCCGTCATTTCCAGTGTGAAACCGAGGTCTTCCTTAACTTTTGCAGCAACCTCGTTGAGGTTGGATACGCCGGTTCCGAACTGGCGGAGCGTGACGTCCTTGATGTTCTGTGCCCAAATGGTTGGGAACCCGGTGATCGCTCCAGAGCCAAGCGCCGCGCCTGTTGCGGCCGCGCCCCCTTTGAGAATGCTCCGCCGGCTGATGCCTTTTTTGTCCAGTCTGTCTGTCATGGTCCTACTCCTGTTACCCCTCTTGGAGTCGTGTTGGCCCTTTGCAAGAAGGGCGTCATCGGCAACCGTCAGGCGGCCAATTGGTGAACATCTTCCGGCTTCCATTTGAGAAAGACGGTTGTCCCGATTTCGATAGGGTCTTGAAAGAACGTTTCTTCGCTGAGAGCGGCCGTCAGATCTCCGGCACCGTCTGCATCGAGCGCCAGATTGACGGTTGATCCGAGATACTCGACATCCACTACGCTGGCTGTGAGGTGATCAGCTGCTTGCGGTGCCGATTTGAGGACCTGTAACCTGTCCGCCCTCAAGGCGACACGTGCATTCTGGTGCTGAAGCACGTTGTGTCCACCGATAAACCGGGCGACGAATTCCGTGGTCGGCGCATTGAAGACAACCCGTGGACTGCCTGCTTGTTCGATCCTGCCGTTGTTCATGACGATAATGTCATCGGCAAGCGCAAGCGCCTCGTCCTGACTGTGGGTGACATGAATGAAGGAAATTCCGAGCTCACGCTGCAGCCGTTTCAGCTCAAGCCGCATCTTGATCCTCAAAAACGGATCAAGCGCTGACAAAGGCTCATCGAGCAGAAGAACCGAGGGCTCGGTGATGAGCGCGCGGGCAAGGGCAACCCGCTGCTGCTGCCCGCCAGACAACTGAGCTGGCAAGCGCACTGCATAATCGGCCATATCGACCAGTTCCAGCAACTGGAGAGCCTTCTTGTTGCGGTCGGCCAGACCTACGCCGCGCATCTTTTGGGAAAAACCGACATTGTCCAGGACCGACAAATGCGGGAAAAGCGCATAGTTCTGAAACATCATAGCCGTGCCCCGCTTTGCCGGAGGCAGGTCGGTGATATTCGAACCACCAAATATGATATCGCCGGCAGAGACCCCTTCATGGCCGGCGATCATGCGCAGCGTTGACGACTTTCCGCATCCGGATGGGCCAAGCAGGCACGAGTAGGACCCCGCGGAAAACCTGTGGTCAATGGCATCAACCGCAATCGTGGCACCATAGGCCTTGGTGACGGCTGCCAGTTCCAGCTCCAGGGATTGTACCATTTGCGAGGGCCTCCTTCACTCATTGCGATTTGAGACACTTCACGCAAACGGCGTGCCAAGGATAGATATCAGCGGATTTCTGAGGTTTCTGTCATGTTTTGACCGCGAGAGGATAAAGCGGCATTAATTATGTGCACAATTATCAGTCAAATAAAATACGTTATGACTAAATATTGTATACAGTCTGCGATTGCTGTGTCCGACCTGAACAGGTAAGGTCAACCAAATGCCGCACCGGGCAACATAAACATGACGATTTCTGTGACCGCATCCGATCCATCACAAACCACCCTGCATGAGGTATTTGCGCTCCCCCCGGGACGGACACTGGAGATTTGCCTCAACATTCAGGCTGCAATTTTGGAGCACAAGCTGGCTCCTGGCGTAAAACTGTCTGAAGATGAGGTCGGCGAAATCTACGGGGCAAGCCGCACTGTCGTCAGGGCGGCTCTTCAAGCCTTGGCGCATTCCGGTCTGATCAGCATGATCAAGAACCGGGGCGCTTACGTTGCTAAACCGACCATACGGGAAGCCCACGAAGTGTTTCAGGCTAGGGCCCTGATCGAGCCTGCAGTTGCGCGCCTTGCCGCCGATGCAATTACGGAAACACAGTTGGCAGATCTGAAAGCACATCTGGACGCGGAACACGCAGCCATCCACGCCTCGGATATGGGTCGTGCGCTGATGCTGTCCGGTTCGTTTCATACTGCAATAGCAGAAATCGCCGATCACCGGATATTCACTGGCATGGTTCGGTCACTGATTTCCCGGTCGTCACTTATCATTGCGCTTTATTGGAAGAGGTCAGACACCGCCTGTGAAAGCCATTCACATCATGCCCTCTTGGACGCATTTGAAAAACGGGACGGGGCCGAGGCCGAACAGGTCCAGAAAAGCCACATCATCGATTTGCACTCTGGTTTGGACCTGCGTGGAGAACAGGTTTTGAACCGATCCTTGCGCGATGCACTCGGGCCACGCAAGTAAGCTCGAGATTTCATGCAGAGGTCGAAGCAGAGCGCAACATGTGACATTGCAATTCTTAAAACCACGGTGAAAGTCGCTCCCTCTACAACCCGTCCACCGGCGACCTGCCGGTGTTCATGCACACGAAAACCGAGTTGGCCAAAAAGACGTCAAGTAGACCAACCGGGGCGCAGGTAATGGAGATGCTGGAGGACCGGTTCGTATATGGAACTCTTATGAACTCCAGAGTTCTGGCGGAGGGAGGTGAGCAGTCGAAAGAAACACGCGAAGCACATCGCAACCTCCCGCTTCTGGGAGTTCCAAACCCACAAACAACACTTTACGTTATGTTTGAGCGTACAAGATCGGGGTCGTGTTATGAGGACACCCCGATCTCTTGCTTGAGCAGTCCACGGAAAACGGGCACGGTTTTCGAACGCTCAAGACACAGATTACAATGGTCCGTGACATAGATGCTTAGACCGACTGCAGACTAAATCGATGATTGAAGGGTACACTTTACTCGAAAAAGCGATATCCGTGGACTGAATTCGGTTATTTGATGACTGTTTCAGCTTAGTCGGCTGACGGCATCCGCCAGAACGCGCAGGCCGATGATCAAGTCAGCCTCGTTCGTGTCTTCGGCAAAATCGTGGCTGATCCCTCCGATCGACGGGACAAACACCATGGCCGCCGGCATCAAACAGGCCATGTTTGAGGCATCGTGCAAGGCGCCGGACGGCATCTCGCGCCATTTGCCGGAAGCCTGTGCCTCAGCTCCGGCGCACAGGGCCGCGCGTAAGGTTGCATCCATCGGCACTGGTTGAAGTGCCTTGATGGGAACGATCTCCGCCGTCATCCCATGTTCTTCTGCGATCCCAGAAACAAGATCGCGAATGAGGGTTTCCATCCGGGCAAGCCGATCGTCATCAACATCGCGCCATTGCACGTCGAACACCACTTCACCTGGCACGATGGAAGGAGCATTGGGCCGCAAATGTACCCGTCCAATCGTCCAGACAGTGCGGGGCGTTACAATGTTTCGAAGACGGTCGTTGATCGCGGTGTTGAACGCCGACAGTGCTTGAAACGCATCCTTTCGCTGATGCATGAGTGTCGTTCCGGCATGGTTTTGCTGACCGGTCAGGGTCACTTGCAGCTGCCTGGACCCAACGATGTCCGTAACAACGCCAATCGCCTCCCCTGCCTCGTCCAGCGTGCTGCCCTGTTCGATATGCAATTCGATGAACCCAGTGAATTGGGCGTGCGGTATGAGCTCACCCGTAAGATCCGCCATCGCAGACCGTGCCTCACGGAAGGAAACCCCGTTCACGTCGGTGAAAGTGTCAGCCTCGGCCAGTGTGGTCTTGCCTGAATAAATGCTGGATCCTGTCAGAACCCCGAAGCGCCCCTCCTCGTCCTGAAAGTTCACGATGGAAACTGGAGGACCACCTGTTTCTTTTGCAGCCCGCGCAATCTCCAAAGCGGCAATGACACCCAAGGCCCCGTCCAGCCAGCCACCTTCAGTTTGCGTGTCGCTGTGAGACCCCAAAAGAATGGATGGTTCATCAGCCAGGCCAAAAACGTTGCCCGCCGGGTCCACATGCGGGGCAAGACTGGCCGCCGCCAACTGGTCGAACAGCCACGTCCGGGCCGCGACGTCTGGGTCCGAAAAGGCCGGGCGCACCACGCCCTTGCCCACACCACTCGCGCCGAAGGATCGTAAGGTGTGAAGATCTTGCAAAAACCTATCTGGCTGAACCTGCATCCTGACCTTTCCAAACTCAAAAAAAACGAAAGCCCGAGACTTTCCGCATTTCAACAATCTTTGTCGATGCTGCAACCCAATTGCGCGTCGTTCAAGGCAACTCATTCATGAGTTAACCGGAAGGCTATATCGTCAAACGGAGCCTCGCTCCTTTGTTCCTACTGTCCATTCAGCTGCGCCGGCTGGTGCTCGCCTAAAAGCTACAAACAAATGCTCCCGTTCGCCATAGCCGGTTCGAAGCGCATTGCGATCGTTGTGAGGGCGATCACCTGATACTTCCCTCCAGTCTTCACATAACTTGCATAAAAGATCCGTTGTCCGGTGTACGCGCCAAATCGGTTCTTCGCGTTGACCGAGCCGCAGGTTTTTCACAGCCGTACCGCCCTCGATTTCATTCACCAAGTCGAACGTGAACACGGCTGAATAGGGATCGACGAGCATCTCAGCCGTTTTTGTCCTTACAGCCTGCTCAAATGCAGGACCTATGGCAAAGGCACAGACAAAACTTCGCTAAACAGCAGCGTGCAGGCGACAATTACAGCGGTCACGCTCAGGAGCAGGATTGCCCAGTTTTTCAGTGAAAATCGGTCATGCTGTGCAACAACGGTCAAAACGAGACCCAGGAGAACTGCTGTTGGTCCAAACCCGAGAACCGGAAACAAAAAAACTGCGCCCAGCATAACCAAAGGCAGCGCTGTCATGCGGATCCATGATCCTTCCACCGCAAACTCCGTCACATGCCTGGTCGCCACCAACCTTAAAAGGGCCAGGCCGACAACGACAGCCATTGCCATCGCGATCGTCCGGGGAAACACTGCGGCTTCAGGGTTCAGGCCAGCCGATTGCTGCAGAGCCAGCAGCGCAATACCACCGGCAATCAGCAGCCCAAGCAGATCTCTCAGGATAGCGGGTTTGGACGCGCGTTCGCGTTCATCTGCCGGCGTCACGGTGCTCTTGGAAACAAGCTGTTTCAAACGCGGCAGGAACGGATAGAAAAAGGTCAGAAGCGTCAGTGCAATGATGGCCATTGACAGCGGCCGTCCAAAGAATTGCCCCCAAAGATTTCCAATCGCGTCACCAATCGTCCAGCTTTGGACAAAGCCTTGCTCTGCAATCCGGCCGAGGATCAATCCAAGGACGATGGGCGACACTGAAAACCCACGCTTGCCGGCAACCCAGCCGACAATGCCAAGCACAATCATGATTGCGATATCGGACAAGCTGTTGCGGATCGCAAACGTGCCGATCACCGTCATGAACGCCACGATCGGGACGAGTGCAGCTTTCGGCGCGCGCACGATGGCACCATAAGCGAAGCGGCCAATCATCAATCCGACGGGCAACATCAGGACAGTGGCAAGTAAAAGGCCGAAGATGAAGGTGTAAACGATGTTGGCACCATCGGCGAAGAGGCTTGGCCCCGTCCGCACACCTTGAACCAGCAACGCCCCCAAGATAACCGCATCCGGCGGGGTCCCCGGAATGCCTAGGACAAGGGTGGGAATAAAGCCACCGCCAACCGTGGCATTGTTTGCGGATTCCGTCGCGATGATCCCCCCCGGGTTACCCTCGCCATAGGGCGGTTTGCCCTTGTTGGTGCGCCGTGCCTCTGAATACGCAACCAGGCCCGCGATCGAGCCACCTGCGCCTGGAAGTGCTCCAACCATCGTGCCAATGACAGAGCTGCGCATCACATTGATTTTGTTCTTCAAGAGGAGGCCAAATGCTTCTGGGAGCCGGAATCCCCGTGTTTGCTCCGGCGCCTTGAGGTGTCTGTCCGGAGTTGCCACCAGGTCAATGAGCACCGGTATGCAGTAGAGACCAATCAGGGCCGATACTGTCTCAACTCCGCCCAAAAGCACATTTGACCCAAATGTGAAACGAACCTCCGCACTCGTTTCGGAAATTCCAATCATCGCCAGCAACAGCCCGAAGCAGGCTCCGATCACGCCTTTCAAAAAATCCCCTGTCGACAGCGCTGCAATCAGCGAAAGTCCAAAGACTGCCAGCCAGAAATACTCCACAGGACCGAATGCCAGGGCGGCTTCTGCCAATGGTGGCGCCAAGAACAAGAGCGCCAAAGCACCGACGAGCCCGCCGATGACCGAGGAGATACATGCGACCGATACAGCTAAATCACCATCGCCACGTTTTGCCATCGGATAACCGTCGAAGGTGGTCGCAATCGCCGACGGTGTTCCGGGCGTGTTCAACAAGATGGCGGCATAAGCGCCGCCATAAATCGCCCCGGTATAAATCGCCCCCATGAGAATGAGAGCGCTGTCCGCCGACATCGTGAACGTCAGCGGCACAAGCACGGCGACTGCCATGGTCGCAGTCAGTCCTGGAATGGAACCGATGATCGTTCCTGCAGCCACGCCCAATAGGGCAAGCAGCAGGTTCAGCGGTGACAAAGCACCGATGATAAACTCGAGCATGAATTCCTCCCGGGAGAGACGCGGAACGTCACAGGTGTGAGGATGAAGGCGCAAACAGCGCCTTCATCAATTTTATCATTCGATAATGCCAGCCGAACGCGCGGCGTTAAGATATCCTTCGGCCTTATCCGAGATGAAGGCGTCCATTTCAGCCCCGTAGCCAACGTCTACAAGCGCAAAGCCACCATCGAGCATCTGTTTTTGGAAATCCGGATCTGCATTGATGGCCTTGATTGCATCAGAAACCTGCGTCCGGACCTCTTCGGAAGCAGAGTTCGGCACAGCTATGCCGCGGTAGGCACCGGACACCATGTCGTAGCCCAGCTCGCGAAAGGTCGGGACATCAGGGAACGCCGGGTGGCGGTCTTCCATCGCAACAGCCAGCAAGCGGACCTTGTCTCCCTGTGCAGCACCAACTGTGGTGTAACCCCAAGCCGCCTTCACCTGCTTGCCAAGAAGAGCAGTTACAGACGCCCCCGTGCCTTTAAACGAGACGTATGTGCTCTCCATTCCTGCCATCTCATCAAACTGGACTTGCGCCAGATGGTTGGCAGTCCCTTTGCCTGAGCCGGAGAAGATTACCTGTTTCGGGTTGGCCTTGGCGTCGTCGATCAGATCCTGAAGCGTCAAGTATGGGCTGTCCGCCGTAACCACGATGGCATCCGGCGTGTAGTGGAACATATAGACGGCAGCCAGGTCCTCTGTTTGAAACCCGACATCACCTTGTTTTGGCTTGATAATAATATGGGGAAGGTTGATCCCCATAATGACGGATCCGTCGCCCGCCATGTTGTTCAGTTGCGACCAGCCGACGGCACCGCCACCACCAGGCTGGTAATTGACAACCATTTGTTCGCCGTAGAGCTTCTCAAAGAATGGCTGCTGGAAACGCGCCGTTATGTCGGATTCTCCACCCGGGCCAAAAGGAATGATGTAATCAACACTTCCGCTTGGAAATTCTTCCGCAGATGCTGCGCCGGCGAACACCGCCAGTGTCGCCGCCAATAAGGCAGACTTAAGTTTCATGCTTATTTCCTCCCTGTTGAAATGCATGTATTTTCGATCTTTTTTTTGATCTTAGGCATTCAACATCGCTCTCGTCACGCGTTTTTACGTAAGGGAGCCGGAAAAACTCACACACCTTCTTTGGCCAAAACTTTCAATACGTTTTCTACCGTCACATGACTGACACGCACATTCGCCTGCCTTGTGACACCTGCAATATGCGGTGTCAGAATGAGATTTGGACAGTCCTTGAAGACGGCGGCTGCGGCATGATCGAGGGGCTCCTTTGCAAATACATCTATTGCGGCCCCAGTTAATCGACCGGATTTGAGCGCGCTGACGAGCGCAGGTTCGTCCACAATTTCACCTCGCGCCGTGTTGATGAGCAATGCACTGGATTTCATCTTTGAGAGCTCGCTCGCACCAATCAGCCCAGCCGTGGCATCGGTAAACGGAACGTGCAGCGACATGACATCTGCTCTTGCGAGAAGGTCCTCAAGACCGCAGGATTGGACGTGGGTCCACGCAGGGTCCGTATCGGCCAGGTAAGGATCGAAGGCGATGATTTTCATGCCAAATGCAAGCCCAACCTGAGCCACCGCCTGAGCAATTTCCCCATACCCAAGAAGACCAAGCGTCAGCCCCTGGACTTCGCCGCCTGCGCCAAGTGCAGTGCGAGGCCAATTCCCATCCAGCATTTCCTGGTTTGAGGTGTAGGCTCCGCGCCGCAAAACCAGCATAGCCCCCAAAACATATTCCACGACTGATTGCGTGTTGGCACCGGTCGCGGGTCTAACACTGACACCTCTTTTGGCGCATGCACCGAGATCAATGTTCTCCAGACCCACGCCCAGCCGACCAATCACACGCAAATTTGGCGCCGCATCCAGGAGGCGAGCGCCGACCTGCGTCCGGTTCCGCACGATCAATGCATCTGCATCAGCAAGTTTTTGAAACAGCCTTTCTTCATCATCAACCAACGACGGATCGTAGATAACCTGGAATGCAGGCCCGAATTTCTGAAGGGCGGCTTCATCCATGAACTCTGAAACAACAACTTTTTTTTCCAATTGCGCTTCCCTCCTCATCCCCCGCATTGGCGACCGACCCATATAAGCCGATACATCCGAGGCGACCAAGGCCAGGCCGGCCAGTTCACCCGTAGAATTCAATACAAGGAGATCTCAATTGCGCATCGTCGATATAAGGGAAGTGACCAAGCCAATCTCTTCGCCGATCAGAAATGCTTACATTGATTTCAGCAAAATGACCGCGAGCCTTGTAGCCGTCATCACAGATGTCGAGCGGAATGGCAGACGCGTCGTCGGATATGGTTTCAATTCAAATGGCCGTTATGGACAGGGCGGGCTTATCCGCGAGCGCTTCCGCAGCCGCATTCTTGACGCTGACCCGAAACAACTCCTCAACCAAGCTGGCAGCAACTTCGATCCTCACGCCATCTGGGGAACGATGATGCAAAATGAAAAGCCGGGAGGCCATGGAGAAAGATCTGTTGCTGTCGGCACGATCGATATGGCGGTTTGGGACGCGGTTGCAAAGATCGAGGACAAGCCGCTGTTCCGCTTGCTCGCAGATAAAAAAGGGCTTCAGGCCAATCCAAAGGTCTTCGTTTATGCAGCGGGTGGATATTACTATCCCGGAAAGGATGATGCTGCGTTGCGCGCGGAAATGCGCAGCTACGTTGATCGGGGTTATACGGTCGTAAAAATGAAAATCGGCGGCGCGTCGATTGAAGAAGACCAGCGCCGGATCGAGTCCGTGCTCAACGAGATTAATGGCGATGCCCAACTCGCCGTTGACGCGAACGGCCGGTTCGATCTGGAAACGGCGATTGCCTACGCCAAAATGCTGCGGCGCTATCCGCTGTTCTGGTTTGAAGAGATCGGTGATCCATTGGACTACCAGCTTCAGGCGGCGATGACAGAGTTTTACCCGGCACCGATGGCAACCGGAGAGAACCTGTTCTCCCACCTGGATGCTCGCAACCTGCTGCGATATGGCGGCATGCGCCCTGACCGTGACTGGCTGCAATTCGATTGCGCGTTGTCCTATGGCCTCGTGGAATATCTTCGCACGCTGGACGTATTGCATGAACACGGCTGGTCGCCAACCCGATGCATCCCCCATGGCGGACATCAGATGTCGCTGAACATCGCGGCAGGACTGGGTCTTGGCGGTAACGAAAGTTACCCGGATCTCTTTCAACCCTACGGCGGATTTCCAGATGGAGTTGATGTGATTGATGGGCATATCATCATGCCTGAACTGCCCGGCATCGGATTTGAGGGCAAGTCAGATCTGATCACGGTTATGCGGGATCTCGCTGAATGAGCTCCCGACCAGAATCCAGATGTTTGATATTTCAAGACAAGAGCTTAAAAAGGCCATGTCGGGGTTTAGAGTGGGGATAGGCAAAAGTGAAAAAACGGAAACTGGGAGCCAATGGGCCGGAGGTAGGCGCGATCGGCTTTGGAGCCATGTCGTTCTCCGACATGTACGGACCAACGAATGAAACAGAAAGCCACGCCATTCTCGACGCCTGCCGTGACCTCGGAGTAACTCACCTGGACACCGCAAATGTCTACGGCATGGGGAAATCGGAGACGGCGATTGGCACTTATCTGAAAGCCAATCCCGGTACGCGGGACGAATTTGTTATCGCAACAAAAGCCAGCATCACCCGCGATCCTGAAGGGAACCGGAGTTTCGACAACTCGGCAGAGCACTTGGAAAGTGAACTGGACAAGTCTCTGGAACGGCTCGGTCTGGAGTACGTGGACCTGTTCTACGCCCATCGCCGTGATCCGCGCTTCAGCCCGGAAGAAACGGCTGCCAATCTTGGCCGGCTGGTAAAAAAGGGCAAAGCCCGCGCAATCGGCTTGTCGGAAGTGGCACCTTCGACCCTTCGGCGCGCCATGAAAGCCTTTCCAATTGCCGCCGTTCAGTCGGAGTATTCCCTTTCGACCCGGTTTCCAGACCTCGGACTGGTTCAAACCTGCGCTGAACTCGGGGTGACCATGGTCGCGTTTTCTCCGGTTGGCCGTTCGCTGTTGACCGACAACCCGATCCCAAGCGACCGCATTCCAAAACTGCCATTTCTCGCCGGAAACCCGCGCTTTGTGGAGCCGAACCTATCAGAAAATCTACGAATATTGGGAGCATTTCGGAGACTCGCATCTGAGATGGGGACAACCGCTGCGGGGCTGGCAAATGCCTGGCTGTTGACACGCGGACAGCATGTGATCCCGATCCCGGGCACGCGGTCGGTGGGTCACTTGAAAGAATGTATATCCGGGGCAACTCTCGATCTTTCAACTGCCGATCTGGATCGTATCGAGTCGGTTTTGCCAGTTGGCTGGGCCCATGGTGATCGGTATTCAGACGCCCAGTGGATCGGACCAGAACGATATTGTTGAAAAAGGACGGCTTCGGCAAATGCCTAAGGATCTAATGAAGATCAAAGTTATAGAAGTATGGCAGTCAGAGCTCGCCGCCCTCGGCAAAACAATAAGTTTAGAGTGCAATTCCATAGGTACCCTTATGTCGGATGCTGTGACAGATGGGATACTCTAAGAAGCCGCAGCCTTCCGTGCTTTATAGACATAAGAAGTGGCTGCAAGAAGCCACTACATAATCGGATTTCGCGTCTCCAAGAAAGACCAGATTGAGCGGGTCAATCGATTGGTGTGCTTGTCGTTCCGGAACAACGTGATTTCCAATGGAACAGACCATTCAGGCCGCCCGGTCTGCACCAGTGCTCCGGACCGGATATCCTGCGCGACAAGGGTTTCAGGCAACCAGGCGACACCCATCCCGTCGCGCGCGCGGATCCTCAATGCCCCTGCCATGGCATTTTCATAAACGACCCGCAAACGCTCCTGGATTTTTTCTTGCTCAAACAGAGACCCAAGATGCTGACCGATTGGCGCCTCATCACCAAAGCGCAGAAACGGCAACTCCAAAAGGCCTGAATTCAAATCAAAGAGCGGGGCACCGTCAGGCGTCGGTTTCGACACTGGGATCAAAGTGTCCTGGCCGATTTTTAGGGTTTCAAGCGGCAGTGCGTTGCTGCGCGCCATTCGGCGTCCGGTGTCACAATAGCGGACGTGCGCACTCTCATAAGCGATTACAAAATCGACATCACCATTTTGCAGATCCCGTAAGCAGTTTGGCAAATCGTCTGCCCGGAGGCGTGACAAGATGGGACCGTAGGTTTCCTCAAAACTCTGAAGCCACGTGGGATAAAACCGCCACCCGATGGAATGCTGGGCACCGAAAGTCACCACATACTTGTCAGGCAAGGATTGGGCCTCAAGCAACTGGCTCCGTTCGTGCTCAACCCGGTCCAGCGCCTGTGTGCCCGCTTCCAGCATTTGCAAGCCAGCCGGTGTTAGGCGCACAGGCTGACGGGATCTATCGACCAATGTCACGCCGACCCAGGCTTCAAGCGAACGAATGCGTCGGCTGAATGCTGACTGACTCAGATTGCACAGTTGCGCGGCCTGGGAGAAGTTACCCGTCTGGCTCAGGCGAAGAAGGTCCCGGAAAAGATAGAGATCCATACTCAGATTATGCAAATATTGCATAATGTAATGCAACCATAAAATTGGACGGCCCTTTTTTATTGCCTCATTCTTGGTCGTGAGGAAAAACTAAGCAGATCGAGCCAATGTCCGTTGCAACAATAAATTTCAAGACCAAGCCACGTATTGATTTGGAGCCGTTTCCACGCATTAGCCTATGCCACCAACCAACGCCGATCGAGGAGATGCCACGCCTGACGGCGCATCTGAATGGGCCCAAACTGTTCATCAAACGAGATGATTGCACCGGACTTGCAACAGGGGGCAACAAAACTCGCAAGCTCGAGTTCTTGATGGGAGATGCTCTGCGTGTAAACGCCGACATGGTCGTTACTCAAGGTGCAGTCCAATCCAATCATGTCCGCCAAACCGCTGCCGCCGCGTGCCGATTGGGCCTGGATTGCCACGTTCTTTTGGAGCGCCGCGTCCCAGACCGGGATCCCGCCTACGAGGAGACAGGCAATGTCTTTCTCGACAAGCTGTTTGGCGTCACCTACGAGTTTCGCCCCGACGGCCTTGACATGAACGCGGAAGCAGAAGCCGTCACACAGCGCCTTCGTGCAGAAGGTCGGCAGCCTTACTTCATCCCCGGTGGAGGATCGAATGCCATTGGCGCTTTGGGTTATGCCAACTGTGCCCAGGAAATCGCGGACCAGTGCGCAGAAACGGGCCAAACCTTCCAATGGCTGGTCATGGGCACCGGCAGTTCGGGCACACAAGCAGGACTGGTCGCAGGATTTCACGTTCTGGGATACGACCTCCCCGTTATGGGCGTCAGTGTGCGCCAACCGCACGATCGGCAAGTTGCTGCCGTGTATGCCACAACGGAAAAAACACTCAAAAAACTGGGAGGCACATCCATCGAAAAGGGGAAGATCCTCGTCGATGATGGGTATGTCGGAGAAGGCTACGGCCTGCCAGCTGAAACCACCCTTGAAGCCATTCACCTGACAGCGCGTCAGGAAGGGATTCTTCTCGATCCGGTCTATTCGGCCAAGGGCATGGCCGGCCTGATCGGCCTTATCAGGAAGGGCTTCTTCTCATCTGATGACAATGTCCTCTTTTTGCATACAGGCGGATCAACATCCCTGTTTGCCTATGAAGATCAGATACTTGGGAGCATGGGATAACCGGACAAACCGGAGCCCGATGAACAAAAAGCCGCAAAATACCGGCACCTTTCACCAGAGGAGTTGAACATGAACACGAGTTTGAAAAGCATAACACTAGCCACGGCAATCAGCGCAATGACGCTGCCCGCGTTTGCTGCCGAGGAAGTGAAGATCGGTGTCCCGAGTTGGACCGGGGCGCAAGCGATAGCGCACCTTTTGGGCGCTGTGGTGGAGATGCGGATTGGCGGCAAGGCGGAAATGATCCCGGGCAACAACGCGACCATTTTCCAGGCCATGGACCAAGGCAAGGGAGACATTGACGTTCACCCGGATGTCTGGCTGCCAAATCAGGAAAGCTTTACCAAGAAATACGTGGATGAAGCGGGAACGGTGACCCTGTCTTCAAACCCTTACGAGGGCAATCAGGGCTTCTGCGTTTCCAAGGATTTTGGTGAGGCCAACAACATCACGGATATTGCCGACCTTGGCCGACCAGACGTTGCAGCAATGATGGACAGTGATGGCAACGGCAAAGGAGAAATGTGGATCGGCGCACCCGGCTGGGCTTCTGCGAATGTGAATGAAGTCAAGGTGCGCGACTATGGCCTGATGGACTTCATCGAGCCAATCCGAGCAGAAGAGAGCGTCAAGACTGCACGGGTCAAGGATTCTATTGCAAAGGGCGAAGGCTATGCTTTCTATTGCTATAAGCCTCACGCCATCTGGTACATGTTTGACGTCAAGATGCTGACAGAACCGGCTTACGACCCGGAGAAATATGTCATGGTTCAACCCTCCGATGACGCGGACTGGTTCAGCAAGTCGAATGTGGCCACCAAAGATGCCTTGAAGAAGGTCCAAATTGCCTGGTCGAACTCCCTAGCGGACAGATCCCCGGCGATAGCCGAGTTTTTTGCGAACTTTTCGTTGAGTGCCGACGATGTCAGCAATTTCGCATATGAGATCAGCGGCAAGGGCCGGGAGCCAGCAGAAGTTGCGAAGGAATGGGTCGAGGCAAACCCGGACCGGGTTGATGAATGGCTGGGTCTTTGAACCGCCAAGCTTGATATTCTTGGTGCCGGCTCAGCCGGCACCATTTGCTTTCTAGCATCGCAATTGGCGTCAACAATTCAGGACCTGACCAGATATGAACGGCGACACCGTTATTGAAATCTCCAATGTCTGGAAAATCTTCGGTGCGAACTCGGACGCCGCCCTGTCCGCGGTCCGCGATGAAGGATTGTCTAAAGCCGAGGTTTTGGATCGGTGGAACGCGGTTGTGGGTGTTGCGGATGTTAGCCTGTCAGTCAATCGGGGTGAGATTTTCTGCATCATGGGTTTGTCGGGCAGCGGCAAGTCAACCTTGGTTCGGCACTTCAATCGCCTTCTGGAACCGACCGATGGGAAAATACTGATCGAGGGAACAGATGTCGTCGGGCTTGCACCGGCAGACTTGCAGTCGTTCCGTAACCGGAAGATCGGCATGGTTTTTCAAAACTTTGCCCTGATGCCGCACCGCTCAGTACTCGACAATGTTGCCATGCCGCTTGAAATCCGTGGTGTTCCCAAGAACGAGCGGATGCGCCAGGCAGCTTCCTTTCTTGATATCGTTGAGCTCAGCGCATGGGGCGCAAAATATGCCCATGAGCTCTCAGGAGGAATGCAACAGCGGGTAGGACTGGCGCGGGCCCTGGCGGCAAATCCGGATGTGCTTCTGATGGATGAGCCGTTCAGCGCCCTGGATCCACTTATCCGGCGGCAACTGCAAGACGAATTCATCAGGCTAAGCAAGATCTTGAAGAAAACGACGGTGTTCATCACCCATGACTTGGATGAAGCCGTGCGCATCGGGGACCGTATTGCGATCATGCGGGACGGCCGCGTCGTGCAAATGGGCACAGCCGAGGACATTGTGATGCATCCGGCCGATGATTATGTGGCCGACTTTGTCGCCGGCATTTCAAGGCTGAAGGTGGTCCGCGCGCACGCTGTGATGCGGCCAATCTCTGAATACGAAACCGACCATGGGCCGGTACCGGAAGGCGCGCCGCGCGTTGATGAGGGTGAAACTCTCAGTACGCTGATCAACATGGCTATCGATACGGGCGATGCCATTCTGGTTGAGGACCAAGGCACACTTGTTGGGGTAATCACACGAGCCGACATTTTGAGGACGGTGATCGAGGGGACGGAGGTATCATGATGGATCAGCTCAACACCTCGATAGAAGATGCCGAAGCCGAAGCGGCCCGGATCTATGATGAAGAACGGCGACAAAACATTGCCAAGTTCGTCCGAACCAACCCTGACTATTACTTAGAGAATTTCAACCGGATCGGCGCCCGATCCCGCTTCACCCCAACCTTGAACCTTATGGCTGGATTATTTGGGCCGGTGTGGTTCGGCGCTCGCGGGCTGTGGTCATGGGCGCTGCCGTTCCTGATCCTTGAAACGGTCGCGATTGTTCAAATCGCGCGGGGTCTTTTTGGAGACCTTGCTGCCGAGGCCATGGCACGGATCGCGTCTATCGAGGGGACGCTGGAGCTGCGCCGCAAACAGCTTGCCGCGGCGATTGAAAGCGGATCTGACAAGATGGAGGTCTATCAGCGCACAGTCGCGTCTTTGGAAGCCAACATCGGCGGCATTCGGGCAGAAGCCCAAGCACTGGCAGACCAGGGGATCTGGATCGCCCTTGCTGGCGTGGTACTTCTCATTCTGGTGAAGGCATTCGAAGCCGTGGTCGCGAACTCGGCACTGGAATCCAGGTTCTCTGAATGGCTGTCTGACAGTACTATCCGGTCCGGGATGCCCGGCTCGCAGATCGCGTTCAGCGCTGTCTTCATGTTTGTCATCGTGCTGGCGTCTGTCCTGCACTACAGTTTTCCAGATCGCTTTTCACTGTTGTCCGCCTTCCCGACCGACCCGGATATTCGCCTTGTCAGCATTGATGCCGTGGAAAGGTTCTTTGCCTTTTGTGTCGCTAACGGGGAGGCCCTCTTTGACGCCATTACCTATGGAATTCGATTGCTGCTCGACACTCTCGAGCTTGTCTTTGTCAGCACCCCCTGGATTGTGGTTGCAAGCCTGATCATCCTCCTCACATGGCTGACAGCTGGCGCCCGCGCGGCCATCTGGTCCGGTGCGTTTCTCGCCTACATGGGTCTCCTCGGATTTTGGGACAAGGCGATGACCACATTGGCCTTGCTCGGCACCGCAGCCTGCCTGTCGATTGCGATCGGGATCCCGCTCGGGATGTTTGCGGCACGCCGGCCACGTTTTTATGCCGTGATCCAGCCGATAATGGATTTCATGCAGACCATGCCGGCCTTTGTGTTCATGATCCCGGTAATCGCTTTTTTTGGGACAGGCAAACCCGCGGCAGTCGTCACCACCATGATTTTTGGCGGCACGCCAGTTGTGCGTTTGACGGTGCTGGGTCTGCGCGGCGTTCCGGAGAGTGTGCGTGAGGCAGCGATCGCCTTTGGTGCCAACAAGTGGTACTTGCTCACGAAAGTGGACCTTCCCCTAGCGAGCCCATCGATCCGGGCTGGCATCAACCAGACGATCATGCTGTCCTTGGCCATGGTGGTGGTTGCGTCTCTGATCGGCGCAAAGGGTCTTGGAGAAGACGTTCTGGAGGCACTGCAGTACGCAAACGTTGGACAGGGTATTTTGGCCGGTTTCTCCATCCTGTTTTGCGCCATGATCCTGGACCGCATCGTACAAGGGGCCCGCAAATGATCCCCTTGGTTCTTGTCCATGGTTTCATGGGCGGGAGTGATCAATGGGAACCACAGGCCCCGTTAAAAAGCACGGTTCCGTTGATCGCAGTCGATCTTCCCGGCTTCGGTAAAAACGCGCACCTGGACCCAATAAACTCCATCGAGAAATTGGCGCGCTGGGTTCTTAACGAGCTGACGGAACAGGGCGTTGAGCGATTTCTACTGCTTGGGCATTCCATGGGAGGCATGGTGGTGCAGGACATGATCCGGCAGGCACCTGATCGCGTGTCGCGGTTGGTGCTTTACAGCACCGGTGCCCTTGGCCTTTTACCAGGCCGGTTTGAATCGATCGAAACGTCTATGCAGCGGGCGAAAGACGACGGCGCCAAAGCCACAGCGCGCCGGATTGCTGCGACCTGGTTCCTGCAACGCGAAAATGCTGAAGCCTATCCCGCGTGCGCAGCAATCGCCGAATGCAGCAGCCCTGATGCAATCCAGGCAGGCCTTGAAGCTATGCGCGATTGGTCCGGAGAAACCTCCCTAAGCTCCATAAGCGCCCCAACACTGGTCATCTGGGGTGATCAGGACCGTACCTATCCCTGGCCACAAATACAGACCCTTTGGCAATCGGTGCCCGAAAGCAGTCTGGCTGTTGTTCCCGGATGCGCGCATGCGGTTCATCTCGAGGAATCCGTAACTTTCAATCACTTGATCGGGCGTTTTGTTTCTTGAAAAACTTCTATCATCCGTGAACAAGATTGAACTTGAACCGAGTGCAACAAAAACCGTCAGTCATAAGCAGCATTCACCATTGCCCCGATCTTCCAGGGTTTGGCACGGCCCTGCGGCCGACCCCTGAAGTCAATCCCCAAGCGTTGTTTATGATATTCTAGGACTTCGCTTTCGGTGCCGGGCCGAGCGAGGCTATCTAAAAGATGAAAGCATAGGACGGATGGACTAAGCCGCTCGCGCGGCAATAGCGCTCGTGTCGGGCGATTGGGATGATCTTCACGGCGCGATTTGAGGATAGGCGGTTCTGGCCGACGATTGGAGTGTTCTCAATCATCAGACAGGAGGTTCCCATGACGGAGGAGAGAACCACGCCACTGCGCGAGCGAATGATCGAAGACATGCACATTCGTGGCATAGGCGAGAAGGCTCGGCAGAGCCATATCCGGGCCATCAAGGATTTTGCATCTTACCTTGGCCGTCCACCCGATACGGCGACTCCGGAAGAGCTGCGCAGCTATCAATTGCACATGACGAATGCGGGGGTGTCGCCTTCGACATTCTATGTCCGGATCGTTGCCCTTAGGTTCTTTTGAGGCGTGACCTGCGGGCGCGAGGACATGAAGCGGCATATGCAGTTTCAGCGCAAGCCGCGGCCACTGCCCATTGTGCTGAGCGTGGAGGAAGTCGTGGAGCTGATCCATGTCGATCAGGGCAAGGGCTGCAAGGATCACAAGGCCATGCTGTCGCCCGATCTTTTGGACGTGTTGCGCGATTACTGGCGTGAGGCACGGCCCCACGGCCGGCTGTTTCCAGGCAGGCCGAAGGTCAACCCGATCTCGCCGGGCCTGCTGACCCGGACCTTCACCTCGGCAAAGCGCATGGCAGCCTTCTCCAAACCCGCCACACTGCATACGCTCCGCCACAGCTTCGCCACCCATCTTCTGGAGGCGAATACCGATGTGCGGATCATCCAGGTGCTGCTCGGCCATACCAAGCTGACAACGACGGCCCGCTACACCCATGTCGCCACCAGGACGATCCGCGATACGGTCAGTCCCTTCGAGCGGCTGAAGCAGCTACAGCATCAGACGCTGAGGCACGGGCCGGAATAACCCGCACAGAGTGTCCCCCTTTCGTCGATTGCGGTGCAATCGACTGCCGGGCAGCAGGCATAGGCTGGAGATAGCGGACATCTTCCGGACTCATGCTCCCACGTGGCGGCGGACCAATGCCGGGCATGTCAGCTTGAACCAGCTCAAGGTCATGTCCGGCCATCGAGACCTGCCGGACGGAGGCGCTTGGCGGGCATGTGGCAGCCTGCGCTAAGTGCCGCCACCAGCATGTCGCCTACAATTCCTGCAAGAACCGGCATTGCCCAAAATGCCAGGGACCGGCAGCGCGGGACTGGATGGCGGCGCGGGCCGAAGATATGCTACTGGTGGCGTATTTCCACATGGTCTTCACCCTGTAGGCGGAGATCGCAAGGATCGCCTACTGGAACAAGAAGGCGGTCTATGGCCTGTTGTTCCGCGCTTCAGCCGAGACACTGACTACCATCGCAAGCGATCCCCGGCACCTGGGCGCGCATCGGCATGACCAGCGTCTTGCATACCTGGGGCTCGGCACTCACCCATCATCCGCATGTCCACATCATTGTCACCGGCGGAGGCCTGTCTCCGGATGGCACGCGATGGATCTCTCGCCGTCCAGGGTTTTTCCTGCCGGTCAGGGTCCTGTCCCGATTGTTCCGGCGTTTGTTTCTGCAGGGGTTGATGGTTCTGCATCGTGCACTTTATCTGGTCTTCTTCGGTGATCTGGCAGGGCTGGCCGAAGGTGACGTCTTCACGGCATGGCTCGCGCCCCTGCGCAGAGCCGAATGGGTGGTCTACGCCAAACCGCCCTTCGGTGACCCAAAGGCCGTGCTGGCCTATCTCAGCCGCTACACCCACCGGGTGGCCCTCTCGAACCGCCGCCTGATCAGCGCCGATGCCCGGACGGTCACGTTCCGCTGGACGGACTACACGCCCAAGCATCGCAACGGCCAGAAGGTTATGCGTCTGGCAGTTGCGAGTTCATCCGCCGGTTCCTGATCCACGTGCTGCCCGACGGCTTCCACCGCATCCGCCATTACGGTCTTCTGGCCAGCGCAGGCCGCAAGACCAATGTCGCAAAGATCTGCGCTCCGCTCGGAGCGAGGACAGTCAAACAGGATAAGCCATCAGGCGCAGAGATCGTTCCGCTCACGCTGATAGAGCATGCCCGGACTGCGGCGGCCCGATCCGCATTGTCGAGATATTCCAACGCGGCCATAAGCCCCGGTCCCGTGCACCACCAAGACAGGAGGCAGCTTGACGACCTGCCCGGCACAGTGCCAACAGCCCATCCGGAAAGACACTGCATTCCGGGAGCGCATCGGTGTGCGCCAAATGCCGTTGAACACCGCAAAATCTTCGAAACTGACAGAGAGAGACTGCCCGATCTGCTTCCGATCAACCCGTCCTAAACCATCTGGCCCGCACGTTTGCTCCTGCCAACGGCGCACAACAACACAATAGAAACCCGCAGCGTGCCTCTTTCCCATAGACGCTTCGTCAAGGCCCCGCGGGTTCCTCCTTCCGAGGTTTGTCAACGCGGACCGACGCCCGCTTCGTGGCAATCGCCACGCAACGGCCCGCATCGAAAAACCTTCAGGATATAGGACTTTCGCTGCGGTTTAATGAAGGTCCGTATTGCGGGACAAAGGGTGAATTCGCTGCGATTGCAGTGCCCCTGAAGGATAGCGAAGGACGATTGCTTACAACGCTTTCCATACACGCACCCGTACAACGTTTGTCCTTTGAAAATCTTATATCGGTGTTGCCGGCTTTGCGGGAGGCAGCCGCCAAGATCGAGGAACTCGCGCTAAACTGATCCACGCCCACACAAAAGTTGGTTTCTGCGCAGTCGAATTAAAGTCTGGGTGCCCATTTCCCGCGAACGCGCCGGCAAGTAACTTCAGCCGAAGCAGGTCACCTCTTGTTGGGGGCGGGGAAAGGCCCTCACCCGCCTCTAACTCTCAAAAAAACCCAACGTTCTGCAAATGTAAGCCATCAAAGATTTTGCAGTTGCGTGAACTCAATCGATGTTACTTCGGACAAGCCTCGCGCTATACGGCAATCGATCTACAGATCCTTCTGCTCCCTGATCGCCAAAAGCGTCTTCTTCATCAAGCCCCCCAACGAGCCGTACAAACTCTTAGGCGCTTGCGAACTTGTTATGATTGAGGGTCGTGGGATCTTCCACTTCGGTCAGATCGATAACGGTTACACTCAGTTTTGCAAGGTCATCCGCCGAGCGCTTACGTGTGGTCGAGACATAGACGGTCCGAAGCGTGGTTCCCTCGACCGTTGCAGCCGGCGTTGCCGGGGTGTCGACCCCGATAACGTTGCGAATGGGTTCTGAACACGCCGAGATCACCAATAGCGTTGACAATAGAAAACACCATCGCACAATACGTGGCGTGTTACCTCTGACAACACCGCTCATGGTCGGCCCTTCTTACTCCAAAATGACGCTCCCAGATTGTTAGAGCGCAGCTCAGTTCGCGCACCTAGGGCTCCCAAGAAATCATTCTCTAAAGGTTAAATGTCACTATCAAGTTCATAATAAAAAACTATACAATAATTAATTTCATCAAACTGTCTTGAAAAACCGGTGTTACAGGCGCTGCCAATCTACTCCTCAAGGAGCCTGTAATGACCTTCAAATCTTTCCTTCTTTCGGGTGCCGCCCTGGCCGTTCTGGCCACTCCGGCGCTTGCCAACTGCCCGGCAGTGACTGTTTCCGACATGAAAGGCCTCACTGCTGATTACCCCCAGCAGTTTGAACTGGCCGAGTTCGAGGAAAAGGGTTCCTGCGCCCTCACTTTCTCCCAGAACCCGGCCATCAATGACCTGAACAGCAAGATCCAGGGCAATGGCGATCTCGCCAACGTCGCCGAGCGCCTGCCAGCTGAACCACTGGTCGTGGCTCCTTACGAAGCGATCGGGACCTATGGCGGCACGCTGACCGGTCTGTCCCGTGGCACCGAGTCCGGCACTTCCGATCTCCTGTCGATCCGTCACGTGAACCTGGTCCGCTACTCTGACGACCTGCAAACGATTGTTCCAAACGTTGCTAAATCATGGTCCTGGAACGACGATTTTACCGAGCTGACGTTCAAGCTCCGTGATGGCCACAAGTGGTCTGACGGCGCTCCATTCACCGCCGAAGACGTTGCCTTCTGGTACAATGACGTTCTGATGAACCCTAATGTCATCGAAAAGGCTCCGGGTCGGTGGCTGTTTGACGGCAAGCCTGCAACGGTCGAAGCCGTCGATCCGACAACCGTAAAGTTCACTTTCCCAGTCGCACAGCCGAACCTCCTGAACCGTTGGGCGATTGACTACGGCCAAACCTTTCTGCCGAAACATTTCCTTGGCCGTTATCTGGACAAGTACAATGAGAACGCTGCAGACCTGCGCACAGCCGACGGTTTTGCGAACCAAGCGGAAGCTGTCAACTTCTTCTACGGCAACTCCGACTGGACTGACGTTCCGTCCCCGCTAATGAAGGACGCCGAAAAGGTCAAAAACATCGGTGTTGCCGTCAAGCCGACGCTGGAATCCCACATCCTGGTTGAGGAAAACACGGAAGGCCGCAAGCTCGTTGCCAACCCGTATTTCCACATGGTCGATACGGCCGGAAACCAACTGCCGTACATCTCTGAAATCAACGAAGAGTATGTCCCGGAACGCGAAGTGGTGAACCTGCGTATTATAAATGGCGACGTCACCTGGAAGCAGCAGGCCATGCAGTTGAATGACTTCCCGCTGCTGAAAGAAAACGAAGCCAAAGGCAACTACACCGCGGCGTTGGCACCGACGCTCGGTCAATCTCCGTTCTACAGCTTCAACCGCACTCATAAAGATCCGGTCCTGCGCGAAATCTTCTCCGATCCGCGTTTCAGCCAGGCTCTGTCCATGGGCTTGAACCGTGATGAGATCAACGAAATCGTCTATCTCGGTCAAGGCAAGCCGCTTCAAACAGCTGCTGCTGAACATGTCACAGTGCCTTTCCTCTCCGAAGAAGACCTGTCAATTTTCATCGACTACGACCCGGCAAAGGCCAACGCGTTGCTCGATGAAATGGGTCTGGCAAAGGCCAGCGACGGTGTCCGCCAGCGCCCGGACGGCAAGCCGCTTGCGATCCGCATCGTGTTTGCCAGCCAGGGCACTGCGTCCCAGCTTCACGAGCTGACCGCCGGATACTGGTCGGATCTTGGTTTGCAAGTCGATGTCCGTGAAGTCACTTCGGACGAATACCGTGCAGCTGCAAACGCCAACGACGTCGACGTGATGACCTGGAAGAACGATGGCGTATCCGGTCCGAACATCAGCCAGGATGCGACTGACGCGCTGTTCCCGGGCGATCCGTTCAACCCGAAAGGCCATGCCGACTGGGCGACGTGGATCGAAACAAACGGCGCTCAAGGTGTTGAACCGCCGGCAGACATCCGGCGTCTGTTTGCAGCAGCAGCGGAATTTACGCAGCATCCGCTCGGCACCGACAAGAGTAATGAACTTGGTGCTGAAATAATGAAGATCCACCTGGACAACATGATCAAGATAGGTGTGGTTGCGGAAATTCCGGAGCCGTATGTCTACACGAACGCTCTGAAGAACGTTCCGCCGCTGACGGCGAAAGCCTACGACTACTACTGGACTTACCCGTACCGGGCCCAGCAGTGGTTCCTGGCCCAGTAAGTCCAAATTCCTGAAGCTACTCCGGGGCAGTTATGTCCCGGAGTTCTCATGCTCTGCGCCCGACAGTCTTTCTGAAAAGACCAAGAAACATCTCGTCCGGCCAGACGGGGCTTAAGCAGGCACAAGTTTAATATGCCGTGAGGTGGGGCAGCGCGTTTGCCCGGGGGAGAAGTCCTATGCTGCGGTTCACTATTGAGCGTCTGGTGGGGATGACCGTCACGATGCTTCTTGTGTCGATGATGGTTTTTATCATCATGGAGCTGCCACCGGGCGACTACGCGGACCGCTACGCCTTTCGCAAATACTCCGGCACGGGCGTCTCTGTGACCGAAGCTGACATTCAGGCGATCAGAGTCGAACTCGGCCTCGATAAGCCAATGGTCCTGCGCTATTTCGATTGGATTGGAAACATCGTCCTGCGCGGCGACTTCGGACAGGCTTTTGCGTTTGAAACGTCGGTCGTCAAGGTCATGGGCGACAAGGTTTGGCTCACGCTGGCGATCCTCTTTACGACGCTCATCATTACCTATGTCGTTTCGATCCCCATCGGGATCTACGCCGCCGTTAAGCGGGGCTCTGCAGCCGATTACGGTTTGACAATTTTTTCCTATCTCGGCCTTGCTCTGCCGAATTTTCTGCTTGCACTGATCCTTCTTTATTTCGCCAATCGATGGTTTGGAGCGGATATCGGCGGGCTGTTTTCAGCCGAATACAAGAACGCGCCGTGGTCGCTCGCCAAGGCATGGGATCTCATCAAGCATTTGTGGTTGCCCGCAGTTGTCCTGGCCTGGTCCGCTGTCGCCTATCAGATCCAAACCATGCGCGCGACCATGTCTGATGAGCTGAACCGGCTTTCAGTAACGGCCGCGCGGGCGCGCGGAGTGCCGGAAGGCAAGCTTCTTATCAAGTATCCGGCACGGCTTGCCATCAACCCGATCGTCTCGACCATCGGCTTCGATGTGAACCGCATCTTTTCAGAGCTTCCCATCGTGGCCGCCGTTCTCGGTCTGACAGAACTCGGTGAGCTTCTTTTGAAAGCTTATCTCGATCTCGACATGTATGTGGCTGGCGCGATCCTCCTGCTCCTCACCTTCATGATCGTGTTCATGAATTTTCTGTCTGATATCTTGTTGGCGTGGCTCGACCCGCGCATCAAACTGGGAGCCTGATCCATGACCGATGCGACCGCAGGCAAACTAAGTGCGCAAGAGGAAAAGGAACGTCAGAAGCGGCTGAAATACTATTCAGCCTCTCAATGGACTTTGATCTGGTGGCGGTTCAAACGGCACAGGGCGGCCATGATTGCCAGTATCATTCTTGGTCTGATGGCCTTGATGGGCATCTTCGCGGAGTTTGTCGCGCCATACGGCCCGACGACCCGCGATACAAAATACATCGACGGAGCCCCGCAAATTCCAATGTTCTGCGATCAGAACGGGTGTTCTATCCAACCGTTCATCCATGGTGTTTCCACAAAACGTGACCCGGTCACCTTGCGTGCCATCTCAATCCCCGACCCGGAAAAGCGCGTCTATGTGACCTTCTTCGCCAAGGGCGAGGAGACTCGGGTGCTTGGCTTCATTCCAACCAACCGGCATTTGTTCGGTTTGTCGGACGCGGAGGCAAAGTTGCACCTGTGGGGCACAGACAGTCTCGGCCGAGACGTCTTCTCCCGCACCATGTACGCCACCCGCACCTCGCTCTCCATTGGCGTGATCGGCGTTCTGATTTCTTTTGTTATGGCCCTGCTGATCGGAGGTATTGCTGGCTATGCGGGAGGCATGACAGACAATGTCATTCAGCGTGTTACGGAAGTTGTCCGGGTCGTCCCCATCATCCCACTCTACATGGGCCTTGCAGCCGCCATGCCGAAGGAATGGTCGACCACGCAGGTCTATTTTGCCATGACCCTGATCCTGGGTTTCTTCGGCTGGCCAACTTTGGCGCGCCGCATCCGCTCCCAGCTCCTCTCGATCCGCAATGAGGACTACGTTGTCGCCGCAAGGCTCGCCGGTGCCCGTCCCGGCAGGATTATTGGCCAGCACATGCTCCCGAGTTTCACCAGCTTCATCATCGTCGATATGGTGATTTCCTTCCCCTACATGATCCTGGCTGAAACCGCCCTGTCCTTTGTCGGCCTCGGATTGCGCCCCCCGACGGTATCCTGGGGCGTATTGCTGCAGCAAGCGCAGTCGGTTCGCGTCATTGAACAAACACCTTGGCTGTTTATCCCCGCTCTCTTTGTGGTGGTCGCGGTACTCGCGTTCACGGTCATCGGCGACGGTCTGCGCGACGCAGCCGATCCTTACAGCGAAGCCCGGTGAGGAGAGAACTCATGCTTAACGTTGAAAACCTCTCCATTTCATTTGGCACTGACGAAGGCTTGATCACACCGGTGCAGGGTGTCAGTTTTTGGGTGGAGGCTGGCAAAACACTTGGCCTTGTCGGCGAAAGCGGCTCAGGCAAATCGATCACCACCAAGGCCCTGATGCGCCTTCTGCCAGGCAATGCGCATCTGTCGCCGGAAACACGGATCACTTACCGCTCGAAGAACGGCAAGGAAATCGAGGTCGAAAAAATCAAGCCCCGTTCCAGAGAGCTGCGAGCCTTGCGGGGCGGCGAAATCGGCATGATTTTTCAGGAGCCTATGGCAAGCTTCTCGCCGGTCTATTCCATCGGCAACCAAATGATCGAGGCAATCCGCCTTCACCGCGGCTGCGGAAAACGTGAAGCACGCGAGCTTGCCGTTGAGATGTTGCAAAAGGTCGGCATTTCGAACGCCGCGGTCCGGATTGACCAATATCCGCATGAAATGTCCGGCGGCATGCGTCAGCGCGCCATGATCGCGCTCGCCCTGTCCGCAGGTCCCGCCCTTCTGATTGCCGATGAACCAACAACAGCGCTGGATGTCACCATTCAGGCACAGGTTCTGGACCTGATGCGCGAGCTTCAGCGAGACCTTGGCATGGCCATGATCTTCATCACACATGATCTCGGTGTGATTGCACAAATCGCTGATGAGGTTGCGGTGATGTATCTCGGCACCATCGTTGAGCGCGGTGCCACTCGTGATGTCATCCGAGATCCCAAGCACCCCTATACCCAAGGTCTTTTAAAGGCGATCCCGAGCCTTGAGACTTTGCATGATCGTTTATCCCCCGTCCCCGGCGATATCCCGAGCCCGACAGAACGGCCATCCGGCTGTCCTTTCCATACCCGCTGCCCGGACGCAATCAACAATATCTGCAACGTCAGGACGCCTGTGGAACTCACCCCCGCCCCCGGTCGCGCTGTTCGCTGCTGGCTGCATGATGAACCTAAAAGCGGAAGGAGCGCAGCATGACCACGGGCAACGTTCTGATCGAAGTCCGGGATCTTGAAGTCCATTTCCCGATCCAAAAAAAGAAGCTGTTCTCCTCAGAGGTGCAAACGCTGCGCGCTGTCGACGGTGTCAGTTTCAATATCAATCGCGGTGAAACAGTCGGACTGGTCGGAGAATCCGGGTCCGGCAAAACAACCGTTGGCCGCGCGATCCTGAGGGCTATCGACCCGTCCTACGGAGATGTCTTCTTTCATACAATCGATGACGATGTTGATTTGGCGAATGCTGAGGGAGAAGAACTTCGTAAATTCCGCAAACATATGAATATGGTGTTTTCCGAAGGTCCGGTTCAGCTCTCTTCGCTTGCTGCTGAGCGGCTGCGTCTGTTCCGTTCCAAAATGAGCCTTGTTTTTCAGGATCCCTACTCGTCGCTCAATCCGCGCATGACGGTTCGCGATATCATTGCGGAGCCCTTGATCGCATCCGGTATGATGAAAGATCGCGATGCAATTGATGCCCGTGTGCGAGAGATCGCCAGTCGCTGTAAACTCAATCTGGAACATCTGCGCCGGTTCCCGCACGCTTTCTCCGGCGGACAACGGCAACGTATCTGTATTGCCCGCGCGCTTGTCTCCAAACCGGATTTTGTTGTCTGTGATGAAAGCGTATCAGCTCTGGACGTTTCCATTCAGGCCGAGATCGTCAATCTATTGAAGGATCTGCAGGAAGAGATGGGCGTTGCCTTTCTTTTCATAGCGCACGATCTGTCGGTCGTTGCCCAGATGAGTCACAAGGTCGCCGTGATGTATGTTGGCAAATTTGTTGAGTATGGGCCGACCGAAAATCTATTCTTCAACCCAAAACATCCCTACACCCACGCGCTCCTGTCCGCCATTCCGCAGGCTGATCCCGATGCAGAGTTCAATCCGATCAAACTGACCGGCGAAATCCCGAACCCGCTCGATGCGCCCGAGGGTTGCCGGTTCAACACTCGCTGCCCTTTCGCCAATGACCGCTGCGCCACCAAAGCGCCCGAATGGCGGGAATTGGAACCCGAACACTATGTCGCGTGCCATTATTCCGAAACGTTCGACTTTTCCAGAGGGTAAGCTCGGGAAAATAAGACCCACCGCTATTTCTTGAAAATAGTGGACAATGTACCGACGGGTCGAGTTCCTCGCCCGCCGAACTTCTGAAAGACAAAGCTTAGCTGCTGATAACTCAAGCGAAACTATCATGAAGCCGTGATGCCGACTATACTGTCAGTCTGTTGCGAAGGGTCTAGAAACACCCGTCGGATAATCTATCTGCTGTTCAAGTATAGGCAGAGCATTTTCGGACTTCATGGCAGAGCCGTCTCAAGCGAACATCTCGAGGCAGCTCATCCGCAAAAGCACATAGCGCTACGAGCAAATGCTCCCATTCGCCATGGATGGGTCAAAATGCATTGCGATCTTCTTGACGGCGATCAGTAGCCATTACCATTCCTCATATAACTTGCATAAAGAAACCGTTACCCGGTTTAGGCAATTGGTCTGTTCTCGGCGCTATTAGAACTTTCCAGCCGTACGCCCTCGAATTCGTTGACTACGTCGAACGTAAACACAGCAGTATAAGGATCAGCAAGCGTCTCCGCCGCCTACGATTACTCAATACCGCCCCTGTCGATCACCGGGACTGCATCTACTAAACTGTTCCCCCTAAAGAATCCTCCAAGGCAACCAGCTCCTGACCGCCGGCCATCATGTCCTGGAGCTCGTCCGGTGTGATCTGGCCGCGCTGCGCCGTTCCAAGCGTTTGACCGCGGTTCAGCACCGTGAACCGATCTCCAACGGCAAGCGCATGCCGGACATTGTGGGTGATGAAAACAACCGCGATGTCCTGCTTGCGCACCTTGTCGATGGTTGCAAGGACGTTGGCCGTCTGACGGACACCGAGCGCTGAAGTCGGTTCATCAAGGATCAGGACCTTGGCTCCGAAATGAACTGCGCGCGCGATGGCAACGGTCTGGCGCTCACCGCCGGACAAGGTTCCAACTGCCTGATCCGGACCGCGCAGATTGATGCCCATCTTGCGCATCTCCTCCATCGTCACCCGGTTTGCATAATCATGATCGAAGAGCTTCAGCGGACCGAGACGACGGATTGGCTCGTTGCCCATAAAGAAATTCCGGCTGACAGACATCAGCGGGATCATCGCAAGGTCCTGATACACCGTCGCGATACCGGCAGAGATCGCATCCCTTGGATCGGAGAAATGCATCGGCCGTCCTTCAAACAGGATTTCTCCCTTGGTCGGCTTGTGGACTCCGGACATGGTTTTGATGAAAGTCGATTTACCGGCACCGTTGTCGCCGAGAAGACAATGACATTCGCCCGGATAAATGTCGACCGAAACACCGGCAAGCGCGATCACCGAACCGAAATGCTTCTCAATCCCCTGCATTTGAATGATGGGAGCGTGCGTGGACGTCATCTTATCTCTCCCCTGTGATGATGCGGCGGATGTAGGTGTTCAGGATCACCGCAAAGAGCAGAATCACGCCGAGAAAAACCCGGAAGAGGGAACTCTCCACGCCTGCAAAGAAGAGCCCTTGCTGGACCACGCCAAAAATCAAGGCGCCCAGCGCGGCTCCGATCACCGAGCCGTACCCGCCAGTGAGCAGCGCTCCGCCGATGACAACAGCGATGATCGCTTCGAATTCCTTGAGCAACCCGCGGTCAGCCCCGGCCGACCCGAACTCCATGACCTGGCACGTTGCAAAGACAGTGGCGCAAAAGGCCGTGAACATAAACATCAGGATTTTGACGCGGTTGACCGGAACTCCCACATAGCGCGCTGCTTGCGCATCGCCGCCCGCTGCAAAGATCCAGTTTCCGAATTGGGTGCGGGTCAAAATAATGTGGCCAACGATGACCAATGCGATCGCCCAGACGATCAGCATTGGGATGCCTTCGACCACCGGCTGCCCAGCGCGAGAGCCGCGCTCAAACACATCGATGATGCCAGCGTCGCCCATCCAAGCGAAGAAACCGGTCAGGATCTTGCCGCCGAACAGGGATGCGAACCAGTCGCCCTCGGCCGCACGGTCAACCCCGCCAATGATGGTCTTGCGCTCAATAATTTGTGGCAGGTAGATGGTGAAGCCACGTAAGATAAACAGGAATGCGAGTGTCACGATGAAGCTCGGCAGTCCAGTGCGCACCACGATGTAACCGTTCAACGCACCGATCGCGAGCGCCATGACAAAGGTTGCAAGGATCGCCTGCCAAACAGGCCACTCGAGCGTCACCGTAAAGATGGCGATCATCATCCCGGAAAAGCCGATCATGGACCCGACAGACAGGTCAAATTCACCCGCAATCATCAAAAGACAGGCACCCACGGCAATGATCATGAATTGCGCGGAGACGGTCGACCAGTTCATCATCCCTTGAGCGCTGAACATACCGCTGTCGCCGGCAAAAATCAGAAACAAGGCAAATACGATAATTGTGCCGCACATCCCGCCGAGCTCCGGGCGGATAAGAGCTTTTTGCAAGTTGGATTGCTGCTTCACCCGCTCATCAGCGGACGCTGCCACGTTGGCCTCGGTCATGTGGCCCTCCCCGGCTCAATTTTTTTGATTTGATATTCGTGAAAAAGGGCGGCGCAACGCGCCACCCTATACCTATGGAAATCAGCGGTATTCGCCCGCAAACTTCTCCACCAGGGTCAGCCCGTCCTTGGTCACGAAACCAGGGCCCGAGTTGATGTTGTTGCCCGGCAGAACGCCATAGCGATGGTAATTGGTCAGGACCACGACCGGCAGGTAAGCCTGCAGGAACGGTTGCTGATCGATCCCCCAGTTGATGACACCGCTTTTGATGCCCTCAACGATGTTCTCACCAAGGTCAAACGTCCCGAAGTAGATGTCGCCGGCCATGCCGTTCTCATCCAGCGCCAGCAAGGTCGGATCTGCACTGGTCGGACCAAGCGTCAAAACGGCATCGGTATCCGGGTTAGCATTGAGGTAAGCGAGAACACGGTTCTTGATTTCAGCCGGATCCTGACCGCTGTCGATCATTTGATCACCCAGCTCCACACCAAGACCGTCTGCAAACCCCTTGCAGCGCTCAGTCGATGACGGGGAGCTGATGTAGTGGTTCACACACAGGAAGCTTGTCACGCCATCTCCCTTGGCGCGCAGACCCGCCGCATGGCCGGCGTCATATTCCGGCTGACCGACATACATCAAGGCTCCGACTTCGCGGGCTTGGTCCGGTGTGCCGGAATTCATGATGATAACGTCAATGCCGGATGCCACAGCATCCTTGATTGGCCCGGACAAAACGTCCGGATCGGACAATGTCGTGATGATGCCGTTCGGTCCCGAAGCCGCGGCCTGTTCGATGATGCGCGCCATGTCCGCAAGGTCACCGGTCGGTGGATTGCGGTATTCGACGTCAACACCCATCTGGTCGCCGGCAAGGGCGATGCCGTTCTTGATCGTGTTCCACCAACTGTCGCTGTCCGGCGCATGGCTGACGAGAATATACTTCTCGCCTTCGGCTGATGCGACTTGAGCCCCGGCGAGCGGGGCAGCAATGACCGCTGCGGCAAGCAGCAGCGACTTAAGAGTTGATCTCATTCCGTCCTCCCAAGGATTGCCATTTTCATGGTCAAAGAGCGGCCCTTGGCCCTCTCTCCGCATCAGAAAAACATGATCTGATCCATTTTGCAACCGGTTGCAAAATGGAAAACGAAAATTCATACTGCTCGCAGAGGAATGTTAAGGTAAGACACCTTATCTAACTGTTTGGAATGATGGACCGATGACCGTTACCTTGAAAGAAGTTGCCGAACTTGCAGGCGTGTCGCGCTCTGCCGTTTCGCGCACCTTCACTGACGGCGCATCCGTTTCAGACAAGACCCGCCGCAAAGTTGAGAAAGCGGCCACAAAGCTTGGCTATACGCCGAATATTCTGGCCCGTGGACTGACCACCAGACGCACGAAACTGATAGGCCTGGTTTCCAACAACTTTCACAATCCGATCTTTCTGGAAGTTTTCGACCAGTTTACGCGCAAGCTTCAGGGCGTGGGGTTGCGGCCGCTTCTGGTAAATCTGTCTGATGAGACCGACCCGGAAGCATCCGTGCGCATGCTCCGGCAGTACTCAGTCGACGGCGTGGTTGTTGCCTCGTCCACCCTGCCGCCCGGCTTTTCCAAGGCATTCAAGGATGCCGGAGTGCCTGTGGTAAACAGCTTCGGACGGTACTCGACCGCGCCAGAATTCCATGTGGTCGGCATCGACAACGTGGAATGCGGCCGGATGGCGGCACTGGAGCTCGCCAAACGTGGCTACAAGCACGTCGCGTTTCTTGGCGGCCCAGACACAGCCACATCCACGCAGGACCGATTCAAGGGGTTTTCAGAAGAGATTTCGCGGCATCCAGACATGGAGATGACTGTCAGCTACGCGAAGGCCTACTCCTTTGAGGCAGGCCGGGAGGAAATGCAGCGCCTTCTTGGTATCCGCCCACTCGCCGAAGCCTATTTTTGCGGCGATGATGTTCTGTCGATTGGGGTCTTGAGCGCGATTGAGGATGCCGGCCTAAATATTCCAGGCGATATCGGCATCATTGGCCTGAACGACATGGAAATGGCAGGTTGGCAGAACATCAATCTGACGACGATCCGCCAACCGGTTCAACAGATCATCAATTCCTCTGTGGAACTGATTGTCTCAATAAACTTAAAGGTGTTTAGGTATACGCCCGCCCGCCCATGTTCAGGTAGGCTGATAGGACCCGCGTTTCTGCGCCCGGTGTCCTAGAGCGTTTCACGCTCTAGGACACCGGGCGCAGAAACGCGGGTCCTATCAGCCTACCTGAACATGGGCGGGCGGGCGTCTACCCAAACACCCTCACGTTTTCCGCTGTCCGCGACCGCAAAGACCGCCGCCATTGAACGCAAGCCGTCTTCGGCCCGCGGGTAAAGATCTGCCGCCGGATCCATAGTCCTACCGCTCTTGCGCGCCTGAATGGCTTCGGCGAGGTCGGTGTAAATGTTGGCAAATGCCAGCGGCATTCCTTCCGCATGCCCGATCGTGACCCGCGACGTCCGGTCGGCCTCAGGGGACAACCCCCCTTCGCCGCGCTCAATGATCTCCAGGCGTCCGTTGAGCGGCATCCAGTAGAGCTGGTTGGGCTGCTCCTGGGACCACCGCAATCCGCCCTTTTCGCCAAAGATCTGAAGGGTCAATCCGTGTTGCCGACCAATCGCGACAGAGGACGTCCAGAGCCGGCCAACCGCTCCGCCATCCATTCGGAAATTCACCATGGCATCATCTTCAAGCTCACGGCTTGAGATGCAGGAAACAGTATCCGCGGACAGGCGTTTAACTTCCTGCCCCGTCACAAACGACGCCATGTGAAGCGCATGAATGCCGCAATCGGCGAATTGCGCCGAAACCCCGGCCTGGGCCGGGTCATACCGCCACCGGACCCGCGGGTTGTCGGCATCGGCTGCGTCAGCGTGGTGCCCGTGTGCAAATTCCGCCTTGACCAAGCGTATCTTTCCAAGATCGCCACGCGCGACCATCGCTTTCATGTGCCGGACAAGAGAATAGCCGGTGTAGCCATAGTTGACCGCGCAGATGTTCCCGGTTTCCCTGGAAATCCGGACGATTTCCTCACCCTCCTCGACCGTCATGGTCATCGGCTTTTCGCAAAGGACATGAAACCCGTTCTCAAGGAAAGCCTTGGTGATTTCGAAATGGGTAGCGTTAGGCGTTGCCACTGTGACCAGATCGACCCGGTCCTCGCGCCCCTTTTCGCCGTCCAGCATTTCCCGCCAGTCGCCATAGGCACGATTAGCCGCCAAGCCCAACCGTTGGCCATATTCCCGGCCCGCTTCAGGCCGATGATCCAACGCGCCCGCAACAAAGGAAAACGCTCCATCAAGACCGGCGCCAAGCCGGTGCGCCGGCCCGATCTGGCTGCCTTCACCGCCGCCAATCATGCCCCAATTCAATCGTGCCATTGGTCCTGCCCTTATTTGAAACCGATGGATTCCAGATACTCACGGTTAGCCCGTGCATCGTCGATCGGCGACACATCCAGCGTCGGGTCACAGTCCTGCTCCACCGTGCACCATCCTTGGAACCCGTTGTCGAGAAGGATCTGCCGCACCTTTGGAAAGTCGACATCCCCGTCGCCGAGATTACAGAAGATTCCCTGCCCGCAGGCATCGTAGAAACCTGTCCGATTGGCGACCACATCGGCCTTAACTTTCGGGTCGACGTCCTTGAAGTGCATGTAGGAGATCCGCCCGATGTTGCGTTCCATGAAGGCGACAGGGTCAAAACCGGCATAAGAATGGTGGCCGGTGTCAAAACAGATCTTCAGATACTTCTCATCGACCTCGTTCAAAAGCCGTTCAAGCTCCGGCTCGAATTCCATGAAGCCAGCTGCGTGCGCATGAATTCCGACTGTCAGACCATAATTTTCGGTACCGATTTTTGCAGCCTCAGCAATACGGTCCCGGTATGCCGTCCATTCGGAAGCATTCATCTGCTCAGCTTCTTCAGGCCGCCCAGCGGTTGGGGCGCGGCGGAGTGAAATGGAATCGATCAGCACCATGTGCTGGGCACCATGTGCCACCAAAGCCTTGGCCGTCCGGTGCGTGCCGTCCAACACGTTCTCCCAGGCGTCCGGGTCATGAAACGGCCGGAAAACGACACCACCAATTAATTCCAGGTCATATTGCGCAAGGGCTTCCGAAAGGACCGCAGGGTCTTCCGGCATGAAGCCGACAGGTCCAAGTTCAATGCCCTTGTATCCTGCTCCCGAGCACTCTTGCAGGACAGTCCTCCAGGCCGGATTGCGTGGATCGTCAGGAAACTCAACGCCCCATGAACACGGCGCATTGCCAATTCTAATGCTCATCTTGCAAGTCTTTCAAACAGTGCTGTTAGGTTGATTTCAGAGGTTGCCAGCTCTTGGTCCGTGAGGATTCCATGGCCGCTTCCACAATGTGTTTGACGGCAAGACCATCCCGGAAAGTCGGCCAGATCGACGCCCCCGAATGGATTGCCTCCAGGAAATCCTTGGCCTCAATAATGATCTGGTCCTGATAACCGGTCCCGTGGCCAGGTCCTTGGCAAAATGGCAAATAATCGGGATGCGCGGGGCCTGTCAGGATTTTCCGGAAACCTCGGTCCGCCTCCTTGTCATCCATTAGATAGAGCCATAGGGCGTTCTGGTCTTCCTGATCGAACCGGATAGCGCCTTTTGTTCCTGTGATTTCGTAGGCGTATCCCATCTTCCGGCCAGTCGCGATCCGGCTGAAGTACATGTGTCCCATCGCTCCGTTTTCGAAGCGTGTCATCATCTGACCATGGTCGTCATTGGTCACCTTGCCGCCAGGCCGATTCTCGTGAACCCGTTCGATCTCAGCCATAACGCTGCGCACCGGGCCAACCAGCGCAAGCGCCGCGTTGATCATGTGCGGCGCAAGATCGCCCATGGTCCCGTTCGCATCGCCATCCGTGCGCCAGGACGCCGGAGCCATCGGGTCAGCGAAGAAGTCTTCCGTATGCTCACCTCGAAACCATGTGATGTTGCCAATGACACCATCTGCGATAAGTTTTCGGGCGTACTGGCTCGCTGGTGTGCGTATATAGTTGTAGGCGACCATGTTCACGCAACCGCTATTTTCCGCAGCTGCGACCATGGCCTCCGAATCCTCCAGGCTTGCGCCCATCGGCTTTTCGCAGAGGACCGGCTTGTTCCAAGAAAATGCGGCTTCGGCAATATCCCGGTGAGTAGATTGTGGGGATGCGATAACGATCGCCTCGACCCTTGGATCTTCGACGAGTTCTTGCCAATTGGCTGCAGCGCGGTTGAAACCGAAGGCATCACGATACTTTTCAGCAGACGCAAGTGAACTTGCACACACCATTTCAAGCCGTGGCCGCAACGCGGTATTGAAAACAGCACCGACGGCAGACATGGCAACGGCATGCGCCTTGCCCATGTAGCCTCCGCCGAGGATACCGATCCCGATTTCCGCCATGCCTCACTCCCGTTTCCGGTTTTCGTTTTGCCTCTTTCGAAAAAGATTTGCAACCGGTTGCAAAATTTGTATCTTGAGAACCAACAACGCGCAAGCACCAATCGATTGCCTTGCGAGAAAACACGTTACAGGGAGAGACCTGGATGAGCTCCAAGACGGTGCAGCTCACAACTGCACAGGCCATTATCCGCTACCTGGCAAATCAGTTTATCGAAGTCGATGGCAAGGAAATACGTATTTGCGGCGGCGGCTTTGGCATTTTCGGCCACGGCAATGTGACCTGCCTTGGTGAGGCCCTTTACAATCACCAGGGAGAGCTGCCCCTTTATCGTGGACAAAACGAACAGAGCATGGGATTTGCTGCAGCCGCATATGCCAAGCAGTGGCTGCGGCAGCGGTTCATGCTCTGCACGGCCAGCGCTGGCCCTGGCACGTCGAACCTTTTGAGTTCTGCTGCTCTGGCCCATGCTAACCGGCTACCCATGCTGATGTTGTGCGGTGATTCCTTTCTCACCCGTCTGCCCGACCCGGTCCTGCAACAGCTTGAGCACTTCAACAACCCGACACTCGGCGTCAATGATGCGTTCAAGGCGGTGACCCGCTATTGGGACCGGATCACGCATCCGGCGCAGGTCATTCAGTCGCTCCCCGCAGCCCTTGCGACGATGCTGGACCCGAGCGACTGCGGACCTGCATTTCTGGGCCTTCCCCAGGATGTGCAAGGCTGGACCTGTGACTACCCAGAAAGCTTCTTTGAGCGCCGGGTACATCGCATTCGCCGGAGTTCCCCTGATGAAAGGGAAATTGCAGATGCGGCGGCACTGCTGAAGACGGCCAACCGCCCCCTGATCATTGCCGGTGGCGGTGTCCAATACAGTGGCGCGGTCAACGAACTCACGGCCTTTGCGGACAAACACCAGATCCCGGTGGTCGAAACGATCGCAGGCCGCGCCAATCTCCTGGCAACGCATCCCTTGAACGCGGGCCCGATCGGCGTAACAGGGTCGAACAGCGCCAACAATCTGGCGGAACAAGCAGATGTCATTCTTGCGGTCGGCACCCGCCTGCAGGATTTTACAACCGGATCCTGGACCGCATTTTCCCATGAGGCTCGTTTCATTTCGATCAACGCCGCCCGCCATGATGCCGGCAAACACATGTCGACCCCTGTTGTCGGCGACGCAAAACTCGGCCTGTTGGCTTTAGGTGAGGCTTGTACGGACTACAGGACACCTTTGGACTGGACAGGGGTAGCAAGCGAAGAACGGAAAGCCTGGGACACATACGTTGCCGACAATGTATCCTACGGCAATCGTCCGAACTCCTATGCTCGGGCGATTGGCGTGGTCAACGAACTCTGCGATCCACGGGACCGCGTCGTTGCCGCGGCCGGTGGCCTGCCAGCGGAAGTGACGGCCAATTGGAGAACCCTCGACATTGGTACCGTTGATGTCGAATTTGGCTATTCCTGCATGGGATACGAGATCGCCGGTGGCTGGGGCGCACGCATTGCCCAGTCCGAACGCGAACCGGACAAAGACACGATCGTCTTCACCGGGGACGGCTCCTATCTCCTGATGAACTCGGATATTTACTCGTCCGTCCTGACAGGCAAGAAGTTGATTGTTCTGGTGCTCGACAATGGCGGGTTTGCGGTAATCAACAAACTGCAAAACAACACCGGCAATGAGAGCTTCAACAATCTCATTGCGGATTGTCCAACCGTTCCAGAACCGTTTGCTGTCGATTTTGAGGCCCACGCCGCATCGATGGGCGCGCACGCGGAAACGGTGTCCAACCCGGCAGAACTTGGCGAGGCCTTCAAGCGGGCCAAGGCGGCCAATAAAACCTACGTCATTTGCATGAAGGTTGATGCCTATGAAGGCTGGACAGCCGAAGGACATGCTTGGTGGGAGGTTGGAACCCCGCATGTGACCTCGAGCGACAAGGTCCGGGTTGCGCACGAGGACTGGGAGTCCACGCGCCCGAAACAGCGCCGGGGGGTCTGATGCTTCTTGAAGCGATTGCCCGGAACAATTTCGTTGTGGTGGGACGCGCCGGGATCGACTTTTTCACCGACGCCGGGGTGCGGGCTGAGGATGCTGAGCGGCTCGGGGTCGGTCTCGGCGGATCAGCCGCCAACATAGGCGCCGGCATCTGCAAGCTTGGCGGCAAGGCTGCTCTGGTCACACGGGTTTCGGACGACAGTGTAGGCAGCTACTGCGTTGGTCAGCTGAAGCACTATGGCGTCGATACGGAGCACGTCACGCCTGTTGGCGGTGAATACCGCAATTCGCTTGCTTTCTACGAGTCTGTGGTCGAGGGGCACCGCAATGTCATCTACCGCAACGGCGCAGCCGACTTTCAGATGGATGAGCACGACGTTGCCCGCGTCGACTACGGCAAATATGGCGCGCTGATAACCGCCGGCACTGTCTTTGCGGCTGAGCCTTCGCGAAGCGCAACCTTCAAGGCCTTTGATCTTGCCAAGGCTGTAAACCTGCCCCTGATCTTTGATGTCGATTACCGGCCCTACTCCTGGCCATCGGCGGAAGTCGCCGCCGATGTTCTGTCCCGCGCTGCGGCACAGTGCGACATGATTGTCGGCAATGACGAGGAATTCGGCTTCATGGCCGGAGACTATGACAAGGGGCTTGAGAAAGCCCGCGAACTCGTAAGCACAACAGCTGAGCTGGTGATCTACAAGATGGGCGAAGCTGGAGCGATCACCATTACCCGCGATGGCGAGTTCAGAACGGGTATTTATCCGGTTGAGGCTCTCAAACCGAATGGCGCAGGTGACAGTTTCATGAGCGGCCTCATGACGTCCATCGCCGATGGTTTTGTGCTCAAGGAAGCCATTCTCCGCGGGTCCGCCTGTGCATCCATTGTTGTTGCCAAACCCGGTTGCGCTCCCGCAATGCCAGACAAAACCGAGTTGGAGGCGTTCTTGGCCTCGCATCCCGGCCCGACACAAGAGCATCGGACGTTTTGATGATAACCCTCAAAGATGCTCGACCACTTTAAGAGCGATCAGCTTCCGGCATGATTTCGATCCCGATTTCTCGCCCGCTGATCCAGTCTGAAAGGACCATTCCATGCATATCGCGCCTCATGACAACCAGAACAAGCCGATCGTGGACATCGACGATCCGACCGTTCCGCTGAACTATTTTAACATCGTCAAGCTCCAGAAGGGCGAGGCCTTCCACTTTCAGGTCCCTGGTTATGAAACTTGCATCGTGCCTGCGACCGGCACGGTGACCGTTGAGGTTGAGGGCATCACATTCGACAAGCTCGGCAACCGCGGCGACGATGTCTGGGACGGGGAGCCTGAGGGCGTCTACATCCCTGTTGGGGCAAAGGTGACGATCATCTGCACATCAGATGAAACGGAGACGTTCATCGCTGGCGCAAGGTACGACAAAGTTCTGGAGCCGTTCGATGTGCGGGTCGATGGCATCGACCTTGTTCAATACGGGTCGGACGACACCAAGACGCACCGCAAGATCAAGCACATCCTTGGACAAAAACAGCACGGCAAGGTGGGCCGTTTGCTGGTCAGTGAGCTCTTCACAGTTGGCCAGGGCGGGTGGTCCGGCTTTCCGGCCCACAAACACGACACCGACCGTCTGCCGCATGAAACCCGGCATGATGAGACCTACAACTTCCGCTTCCGGCCGAAACACGGCTCTGGTGTCCAGATCCTTCAGCGCGAAGAGGGTGTTCCCGGAGAAGCCTATCAGCTGATGGATGGCTCGACCTTCATGATTGACAAGGGCTACCACCCTTGCGCCGTCATGCCCGGTTACGAGATGTATTACTTCACCATTCTGGGTGGGCTCAGCCAGCGATCACTGGTGCAGTATTTCCAGCCGACCCATGCCTATCAGATCGAGACGATCCCCGGGATCAAGGATATGGTGGCCAAATTCAAATGACACTGGCAACACTTAGCCAAGTCCTTCAACCGGCCTTGAAAGACGGTTATGCCGTCGCCGGTCTGGTCACGCTCGGCTGGGAAGACATGCGCGCCTATGTGGCCGCTGCCGAAGAAGAAGGTGTTCCGGTGATCTTGCAGGCGGGCCCCTCCTGCCGCAAGCACACACCTCTTCCCGTTCTTGGCGCGATGTTCCGGCACCTCGCGGAAGGCTCAACCGTCCCTGTGGTGGCGCATCTTGATCACGGCTACACATTCGAGGAATGCCAGCAAGCGCTCGACAGCGGGTTCACATCGCTGATGTATGACGGGTCGCGCAAACCGCTTTCCCAGAACATCGATGAAACTGCGCGGATCGCAGAACTTGCGCATTCCGCTGGGATATCATGCGAAGGTGAAATCGGCTTTGTCGGATATGCGCATGGGGCTGCCTCTGAAGGCACGGACCCGGTGGATGCTGAAAAATTCGCAGCAGACAGCGGCGTGGACGCCATGGCGATTTCGGTTGGCAATGTTCATCTTCAGGAGAACAAGGAAGGCGGGCTTGATGAGGCCCGCATCAGCGCGATCCAGGCGCGAACCACAGTCCCGCTGGTCATCCATGGGGGCTCCGGTGTCCCTGTCGAGCAGCGGCAGAAGCTCGCCAGAACTACGAACATCTGCAAATTCAATATCGGAACCGAGCTGCGCAAGGCCTTCGGAACTGTGATGCGGGACGCGGTCAATAGCGATCCGGACCGGTTTGACCGGGTGACGATCTTATCAGAAACACATGATCCGATGGTCGCAGCGACCCGCACTGTTCTCAAGGCCTTCGGTGGCCCATCCAGAAACGAACCCAAGGAATAGGAAATGGTGAGATTTGGACTGCTCGGATGCGGACGCATCGGTCAGGTGCACGCCCGTGCCATTCAGGCGTCTCCTGACGCGAAGCTGGTGGCGGTCGCCGATGCGTTCGATGCACCCGCTCAGGCGCTTGCGGCGGGAACCGATGCAGAGGTGCGTAAGGCCGCGGACATCATCGAAGGTGATGACATTGACGCCGTCCTCATCGGCACGCCAACGACGACCCACTACGACCTGATCCATCAGGCTGCACGGGCAAAGAAGGCGATTTTCTGCGAAAAGCCGGTCGACCTGTCCTCTGAACGGGTGCGGGACTGCGTTGAAGTGGTCAATCAAAATGGCGTCATGTTCCTGACCGCCTTCAATCGCCGGTTCGACCCCAACTTTGCAAACCTGCAAAACCGGATTGCGGGCGGAGACATTGGGGATGTCGAGCTGGTCACCATTTTGTCGCGCGACCCCTCCCCGCCGCCGATCAACTACATCAGAACATCCGGGGGACTGTTCCGGGACATGATGATCCACGACCTCGACATGGCCCGGTTTATCCTTGGCGAAGAACCCGTCACGGTCTTCGCGGTTGGCTCCTCCCTGGTCGATCCGGAAATTGGCAAGGCGGGTGATGTGGACACCGCGGCGGTGACGCTGACAACGGGAAGCGGAAAGATCTGCCAGATTTCAAACTCGCGGCGGGCGGCATACGGCTATGACCAGCGGCTGGAAGTGCACGGTTCGAAAGGCATGCTGAGGGCAGAAAACATCCTGGAAAACACGGTCGAGATGGCCACCCAAACTGGCTTTGCAAGAGCTCCCGCCCAGCATTTCTTTCTAGAGCGCTATGAAGCGGCTTATCTAGCGGAAATCACGCATTTCATTGACTGCCTGAAGAACGGTACAAATCCATCTCCACACATTGAGGACGGACTGCGCGCGCAGATCCTGGCAGATGCAGCGGCAAAGTCACAAGAAACCGGCATGCCAGTGTCAGTTTGACACTCGATTGCCTGCTGCGGCTCTCATCACACCAGTAATTGGTCGGTTTGTGCCGTCAACGCATGACGAATGGATTGGCCATCGGTTCGCCGGAGGTGTTGATCCAGACGGTCTTTGTACGGGTGTAGTCCAGAACGGCCTCGATGCCCGCTTCGCGTCCGTATCCGGATTGATTAAACCCACCGAATGGGGCGATTGGTGAAATCGCTCTATAGGTGTTGATCCAGCAGATCCCCGCCCGCAGTCTGGATGACACGCGGTGCGCGCGTGCAACGTCCCGCGTGAAGATGCCCGAGGCGAGACCATACGGCGTGTCATTTGCAAGCGCGATGGCCTCGTCTTCAGTGTCGAACGCCAAAAGCGACATGACCGGCCCGAACATTTCCACCTTCAATGTTTCGATGTCGCGGTGCGGGCAAGCAACGAGCGTCGGCGCCATATAATTTCCCGAGCACTCAAGCGGCGCACCGCCAAGGCGGATTTCCGCGCCTTGTTCGATCGCTTTGTTCAGCGTGACCTTGATCTTATCTATCTGAGCGGATGTGCAAAGAGGCCCCACATGAGTTGTGGCCTCAAGAGGATCTCCAACCGAGATACGAGCTGCTTTTTCCGTGATCTTGTCGATCAGTTCTTCAAACACCGTCCGTTGGATAAGAGCACGGGATCCGGCAACGCAGCTTTGACCCGATGCACCAAAATTTCCGGCAATCAAGCCGTTTGCGGCGCCATCAAGATCCGCATCGTCAAACACCAGAACCGGAGACTTGCCGCCAAGCTCCAGACTTGTGACCGCAAAACTCTCAGCTGAGTTTCGTACCACATGCCGGGCTGTCTCCGGCCCGCCGGTAAAGGCGATCCGGTCGACATCCGGGTGCCGGGTCAAGGGGATGGCGCAGTTTTCTGCATCGCCGGTAATGACCGAAACGACCCCCGGCGGAAATCCTGCCTGATTGATCAGTGAGGCAAATTCCAGCATGGGTATGGGCGCGATTTCCGAAGCCTTCAAAACCACGGTGCAACCTGCAGCAAGTGCCGGCCCCAGCTTGGTTGCCGTCAGAAACATCTGGGCGTTCCAGGGGACGACAGCTGCAACGACCCCAACCGGCTCCCGTTTGGTGAACACATGCATGTCCGGTTTATCGATAGGAAGCACCGATCCTTCGATCTTGTCCGCGAGCCCTGCATAGTACCGATAAAAATCGCCGACATACTGTGTCTGCGAGAGGGTTTCGGCGAGCAGTTTTCCGCTGTCGGTTGTTTCCAGCCTCCCGAGTTCTTCAGCGTGGGCCTCGACCAATTCCGCCAGTCTGAACAGCAACTTGCCGCGCTGTGTCTGGGTGAGATCGCGCCATGCAGGGTCCTCGAGAGCTCTCCGGGCAGCTGCAACGGCCCGGTTCACATCCCTTGGATCCGCACAGGCGAACGATGCCCACGTGTCACCCGTCGCCGGATTTTCAGTATGCAGGATTTGACCGCCGGAGCCCTCACAGCGCCCGCCATCGATAAAAAGCTGATAGTGCTGCATCTTTTCTCCTAACCGAACGCTGGCATGACGTCGTCAATGAACCTGCGCAGCGAGGCTTGCTTGCGTTCAAAACTCATGCCGCTGTCGATCCAGAACGAATACTCGTCGTACCCCAGATCTTCGTAGCGCTTGATGCGGTCGATGACGTCCTGCGCCGTACCGATTGTCAAATCCCGGGCCATGTTCTCCGGGGCCATCATCTTGTTTGCGGCCAATTCGTCTTCAGACAGGTTTTCAATCAATCCTTGAGAAACAGCACGTTTGTTCTGAAACCAGGCACCAAAATAGCAGTAGAACCGCGAGAGTTCCTTGGCGGCCAGAACCGCATCATCAGAATCGGACGCAACATAACTGTGGTGCAACAACATGATCTTGGGCCTCGGGCCATGATGACTAACGCACGCTTCATTGAAGCGGCCCATCAGGGTTTCAATTTCTTCCATGCCCTGCCAAAGCGGGGTCACCTGAATATTGAAGCCTTGGTGGACACCGAACTCATGGCTGTTCGGGTCTCTCGCGGCAATCCAGATTGGCGGGCCGTTATCTTGCAGCGGCTTTGGAGCCGACGTGGTCGCGGGAAACGAGTAGTAACCGCCGTCATGCGCGCAATCCCCTTGCCACAAGGGACGAAGCAGCGGGGCGGTCTCCCGCATGCGTTGGCCTGCCTCCCAGGGCTCGAGCCCCGGCATCAAGCGCTCATATTCATAGGAATAGGCGCCCCGAGCAATTCCAAGTTCAATCCGGCCCCCGGTCATCACGTCGGCCGCGGCGGCCTCCCCAGCCAGTTTGATCGGGTGCCAAAACGGCGCAATAACGGTTCCGGTTCCAAGGCGTGCATTCTTCGTATGATGCGCCAGGTCCACGAGCGTCAAAAATGGGTTGGGCGCAATCGTAAATTCCATCCCATGGTGCTCACCGGTCCAGATGGCGCGCATCCCGCCCTCATCCGCCAGTTTGCATAGAGACACAAACTCCTCATAGAGGATCTCATGCGGCTGTTGCGGCGTAAGCCGCTCCATATGAGCAAACAGGGAAAACTCCATGGTTAAACTCCCTCCGAAAGCGTGTGAATTTCTCCGGTCATGGTGTCCCCGAGATAACAATTGAGATTGCCTGTTGCGCATTCCCGATCGTAACGGGCCATCATGCTGGCAAGCGTCGGACTGGCATACGTCAGAGTAGCCAACTCTTCGGGAGGCACCGCAGTGAGTTTCGTGTCTGGAGCGACATGGGTTGCCTGCGCCAGAAGATAGGCAAAATGCGTCGACGCATCCGCATCATCAAAAACGGAGTAGACGGCGCCAAAGCTTGCCGTAATGCCGTTGTCTTGAAGAACGGTCTGAAGAGATTTTCGAAGACCGGTCTTATCTGGAACGGAACATTCCGGCAGCCGGTAACCGTCTGGTGTCTTTTCAAGCAAGACCCTGCCCTCATGGCGGATAAGTGCCCCGGCGATATTCACTTTCGCCGCCGGATCGCGCGCGCTGCGCTCCCGGGCAAGACTGAAGAACTGACCGTCGGCGTATCCAAGCCCTTGACCGGGCCTTTGCGCAAAACCGATGACCTCACCAATCAGGACCACATGGTCGCCGGCCGGAACCGTTTGGTGGGTTTTGCATGAAAATCGCGCAAGTGCGCCTACCGGAAAGGGTATGCCGTCGGCATCAAATTCATGCGGTGTTTTGGCAAACCGGTCTCCCTTATATCCGGCAAAGGTGTTTGCAACGTCCGTCTGGCCGTCCTCAAGAATACTGACGCAAAACTGATCGCACTCCGCAAATGCATCGTAACTTGAAAGGAACTTGCCAGGGCAAACAAGCAGCAATGGCGGGTCCAGCGACACGGATGTGAAGGAGTTCGCGGTGAACCCGACAGGCGTTCCGTCAGCCCTGCGGGTAGTCACCACCGTAACCCCGGTCATGAAACGGCCAAAGGCGCCGCGCAGTTCTTTCGGGTCGATCGGTTTCATGAATGGCACTCCGTTGCAAAAGCCATCAAAGCCCGGGTCACCTCCTCATGGTGCGTTATCGGCATCATGTGGGCCGCGTTTTCAATCACGTGTACCCGTCCATTGGGGGTTAAGGCGGCCATGGCCTGTGACATCGCGGGTGTGGAATTTGGCTCAAGGCCACCGGTCATGAAAAATGCCGGACACTTGAGGGACATGAGTGCCCGATCAGATAGCCCATCTTCCCTGGCAAACACCTCATATGCTGTCCGGTAACCGTGAAGATCGGCACCTTTCAGCCAGGCCTCGCAAGCGCTGCGGGCCTCCGATGGTTCTAACCCGAACCAGCGATCAAGTGTCGGTTCCGGATTTGGAACGGCTTCAGACCCAAGGCTTTCCGCACGATGCAGAACTGATTGTTTGGCGGCATCAGAGCGCCGGTAAATCGCATTCAGCGCCGCCACACCTTCGATCATGTCTGGATAACGCGCAGCAATGTCGAGAGCGATCATGGCCCCCATGGAATGTCCGACCACCACAGTCGGCCCGTCCAACAATCGGGCAACTGCGTCTGAATAGGCTGACAAACTGGCTGGTCCTGCCAAATGGGTACTTTGACCGTGGCCCGGCATATCGGGTGCGATCACCATAAAACGAGCCGCCAGGTGCAGCACCTGAGCCGCCCAGGCATCAGCCTGCAACCCGACACCGTGGAGGAGTAGGACACAAGAGCCTTCGCCTTCCTTGATGAAGGCCAGGCCTCCCTGATCAAACCGCGGCCGGGTTGTCCAGGCCACGGCCCATCTCCTTCAAATCCTGATACCGGTCACCGATACGGTGGAACGGCCGGCCCGACGTCGCCCCCCCAAGCGCCACAACAACTTCGTCGGCGCGCGGAGCATCGGGAATAGAAAACTGGATTGTCAGATAGTGGGACCGCCTACCGGCATCATTCTTGTCCATGAGCGGGATCATGATGGGAGCGTTTGCCGGGCCCCGGGTGTTGCTGAAAGCGAGATAGGACTTGGCTCCGACAGCTTCCCGATAAAAATTGCCGAACCTCAACGTATGGATCAGCCCGGATGCATGCTCAATTTCACCGTCTAGACCCACAACAGCCGCCTTGCCGTAAGCTTCAATCGCCTCGCCGTTGCCGCCGAGCTTTAAAATCCGGTCTGTAAGCAACTCACCAAGCACGGGGCCAAATGCCAGAATTTCCGGTTTTAGATCCTCAACGAAACGGCCTGACCACGGGTTTTTGACCACTGCGGCAGCAGCGAATACGTGCCATGGCTGTTCTGTCACTCTGAAGCCCTCGATCAGGATCTCTTCTTCGTAAGCAACGATTTTCCGGATTTCCGGCTGCATTCAAGGCCCTCCCTTCCACACTTGTGGTGGTGAGCCCGGAGTATCCTGATGCTTGACAATCGGCACAAACGAATGATTTTGAGGCTTAGATATTAGTTAAACTTATGGATTTGTTATACATGGCCTCTGCACTGCCGCCGCTGAACTGGTTTCGCGCATTTGAAGCTGCAGCCCGGCATCTGAGTTTTACGGCTGCAGGCAACGAAATCGGCATGACCCAATCCGCTGTCAGTCAACAAATCAAGGCGCTGGAAACCAAGTTGGGTGTGCCGTTGTTCGAACGAAAAGCTAGGGGATTGGCACTGACTGATGATGGCCGTCGGTTGCTTCCCCAGGTCGACGCGGCTCTGGACACGTTAACGGCCGCCACCCGATCCTTCATACCCGATCAACCGAAGAAGCTCTTGACGATTTCCGTTTCCGTCAGTGTGCTTCAATGGGTGATTGGCCCAACGCTCCCCGCCTTCCGTGCGAAACATCCGGATATAACTTTGCGGTTTATCGGGGCCATTTGGCCGGATGAATTCAGCCGCTCGCTTGCGGATGTCATCATCAGTTTCGGCTCACGGAAACAGGCGGGCTCCAATGCCGCCCTGCTTGGCAGCGACAAACTGACTGCACTCGCGCCAAGGGACATGATCTCATCATTGGATACGTGCCCGGTCATCGGCACAGTCGGAATTTCGGGCGGTTGGTCAAAGTGGATGGCGGCAACCGGGATAAGCTGTGCAGACCCGACCATTTATGTGGATTCCTACGGCGCAGCTCTGGATCTTGCCAGCAACGGAAACGGGATATGTCTCGTAAACGAAACCCTCGCTCAGCACGCTGTTCAATCCGGGTCTGTGGAACTTGTCAGCCCAATCACAATCGATGCCAATGAGGCCTACTTCGTCGAGACAAACCCCGCATCACAAGATGCAGATACGTTCAGGAAATGGCTCGAAAGCACCGTCTAAGACGGCGATTAGTCTTGGTGGCTCAAACGCAAACCTAACATGCAATCCAACCAGACTTGGTCGGAGACCAGAACTGGAAGAAATTCACGTCTTTGCCTTGAGGTTTAAAGCTGGAAGAGTCGATGCCTTTTCAAGAGATCGATCAAGACTTCTCGTGCGTGGCGCCGGTGGAGGCGGTGCTGTTCACGGGCGCTCGCAGCGTCGCCTGTCCGGATCGCATCATAGACAGCCCTGTGGTCCTGGTTAGACTTGATCGGAAGTGGCCGGATATAAAGCGTCATCGCCCGCGCCCGGCGCACCTGGTTCGCCATCATCGAAACGATGTTCTGCACCCGGGAATTCCCGCCTAAACGCACAAGCTCTGTATGGAAGGCGTCATCCGCTTCGGCCCAGGCATCACGATCCTCATCGTTCAAGGCCCTGTCCATCGCCTCAATCGACGCTTTCAAGTCGGCCAGATCCGCCTTGGAGTAGTGCTTCCTTGCAGCTTCTTCAGCCGCAAGGCTCTCCAGCTCCGTCAAAACCGCATAGATCTCTTCCATATCTGTCAGCGACAGGGTCGCGATTCGGACCCCCTTTCTCGGCCGCACCTCCAGTAGTCCTTGCTGCGCAAGCATCAAGGTGGCTTCCCGAACCGGCGTCCGAGACATCCCCAAACGGCCTGCCAACTCACTTTCCAGGTGATCGGATCCTGCAGCCAACTCGCCGTCGAAGATCAATTGACGGATCTTCTCCATAGCCTGAGTGGTGATGGTTTTCGGTTTCGATGGGTCAAGCATATGCAACTTCTCGGATTTTTCGGCCCTGGCGATCAGCCTCGTAGATCATCTTTTCGAGCGCAATCACCTTTAGGTAGTCTCTCGCCTCGTTTTCAAGTGGTTTTCCGTCGAGCACCCCGTCAACCACATGGGTGATCAGGTTCTTAACGCAATCCCCGCCAAACCCTTTCCAAGACTGCGGTTGAAGAAGAACCGTTTCCGTCACATTGCCAAACGGGCGGAGTGTCACACTGCCGTCTCCAGACAGAGTGATTGATCCAGCCGTGCCCTCAAGGCTAGCGTCGCCGAGCGTTGTACGGCAATTTTCAGCGGCGTGATCCAGCAGGCGATTGCCATCAAACAATGCCCGCACTCCGCCCGGATAGTCGAACACGAAATATCCGGCATCTTCTCCCTTGATGACGGGATTAAGCCGCCGCAGGTCAGCATAAACCGCCTCCGGTTCGCCAAGCAAATAGCGGAAAGTGTCGACCCAGTGGACACCTGTCTCGTGGATCAAGAGCTGAGGCATATCCTGAAAATATGGCTGCCGGTCCAGATAGGCGCGCGGCCCTTGTCCATCTCCTGTCCGAAGGCGGAAGGTCAGCTGCAAGACGTCACCAAGCACCCCGCTGTCCAAGGCATGTTTGAACGTCCTGTACCACGGCTGAAAACGAAAATTCTCATGAATGACAAGCACCACTCCGGCCTTTTCTGCAAGCCGGGTTGCCTCATCAGCCTCTTCAAGTGAGGTACAAAACGGTTTTTGGCAGATAATTGCACGCACGCCTTGTGAAATTCCTGCCTTGATGGCCGACAAATGGGTGGGAGGCGGTGTGATGATATCCAGAAGGTCCGGACACGACATTTTGAGCATCACAGCGAGATCTTCAAACGCTGCAAGCCCGGTTGCCTTCGCCTTTTCCAAGTCCTGATCGCAAGCACCGACAAGAACAACGCGACCTGTGCGACGCCAGGCATCGTAGTGAAATTGCGCGAAGTACCCGGCACCCAGGCAAGCGACCCGTAGGGGCTGCGTCTGTTTTTTCTGTTGGTTCATTGTCATTCCGCTCCGCCCAGCACGACTGAAACGTTGACGCCTGAATGCGTCCCCTCCGCCACACTGTATTTTTGATAGTCGACACGAGCGAAGTTGACAAGGGATTGCATTACGTATACGCAAATCAATGTGCAAACCAATACGGCTTGAAGAGAGCCGCGGGAGGAGACCGAAATGTTGGAAAAGAAATTCTTGAGCCGGCTTATGGCAGGCGTTGCAGTTGCAGCCGTCGGATTGAGCAGCGCACATGCTGCAGAAAAGCTGCGCTTCAGCCACACCGATAACCCTGGCGGATCTCGTCAGGCCGCCGCAGAACTGTTTGCCGAGAAAGTCGCGGAATACACCGATGGCCGTTACGAAGTGCAGATTTACCCGTCCGGGCAGCTCGCAAACGACCCGAAAGCTATCGAGCTGCTTCAGCTCGGCGGCATTGACTTCACGGTGTCGGCAACAGGCAGTTACGCAACCCATTTGCCCAGCCTGAACCTTACGGCCATGCCGTTCCTTGTCGACACATACGAACAGGGTTGGGAGCTCTATGACAATTCAGAGTGGCTTCAAGGCGAGTTCCAAAAACTGCCGGAAAAGGGGTTCCGTGTATTATCGACATGGGAAGCTGGCTTCCGTAGCTTTACGACAAATGAACCCCTGACATCTCCGAAAGATGCCGAATCCATGAAAATGCGGGTCTTTCCGAACGACATGATCCGCTGGTCCATGGAAGCCATCGGTTTCCAGACCGTTGTGATGCCAATCACCGATGTTTACCTCGCAATTCAGCAGGGCATTGTGAACGGCCAGGAAAACCCGGTGGACACCATCAGATCACTCCGGTTCTATGAAGTGGCACCAAACATCACCTTGACCCGTCACGTTTACAGCCCGCTTCCGCTGACTGTTGCCGAAAAGACTTGGCAATCGTTCTCTGAAGAAGATCAGGCAGCGGTCCTAAAAGCTGCCACGGAATCTGCCACCTTCAGCCGGCAACTCGTCCAAAGCTCGGTCGACAGTCAATTGACGGAAATGCAGGAAGCAGGTGCCGTCGTAAGTGTGCCGGAAATCGGCCCGTTCCGTGAGGCGGTACAATCCGTTTATGCCAAGGCCAAGGACGTCTACGGCGCAGAAGCCGTCGATAACATTCTTGGCGATGCAGCAGCCATCCGCGAAGCCCTTCCCGCCCAAAACTGATCAAGCGTTTGGGTGTCAACTGGCCGGAGCTTGAAGCACACGTTGCTTCGGTTCCGGCGCTCTCTTGAAAGACTTTGCCTTGGACTACCGAGATCATTATCCGGCTGTGCTGCGCTGGCTCAGCCATATGGTGGACTTTTTTCTGGCGCTTGCCGGTTTTGCCATCGTCACCCTGGTCTTTTGCAACGCCTCTTTGCGTGGGTTTGCAGGCTTCGACCTTGCCTGGTCGTTGGAAGTGACAAGCTTTCTGCTGCTTTGGAGCACCTTTATCGGATGCGCCGCGGCGATTGCGCGCGGTGCGCACATGCGCGTTACAGAAATCGTTGAAAACCTGTTGCCTGTGCATTTGCAACGGGTTTTGTCGATCGGGATTGATGTAATCATCACGTGCCTCCTGATCAGCCTGATCTATACCGGCTACAACATCTCCATCCATACATGGGCGCAAAAAACAACCGTGCTCTACTGGCCGGTTGGCTTGCTTTACGCCTCCATGCCGGTCGGCATGTTGCTGACGCTGATCTTCCATCTGTTTAACATGGTGTTCGACATCCGGAATCCGGTCGTGCCCCACTCCACCCATTCTGACGGCGGCGAGGCCTTGCTATGATCCTGTTGTTTGTCGTCGCGGTTTTTCTAAGCACCGTGTTTCTTGGAATTCCCCTTGTCTGGGCCATCCTGATAACGGCTGTCCTACCAATAATCGTGTTTGATCTCGGATATCCGCTTCAGGCACTGTTCTTGAACTTCATTGGCGGCGTGGAGCCGAACCATTTCCTGGCAATCCCTCTCTTCATTGTTGCGGGCGAAATGATGAGCCGCGGCGGTGTCGGGCTGAGAATCATTGGATTTGCAAGAGCTGCCTTCGGGTTCATGGCGGGTGGCCTCGGCATGGTGGTTGTCGGTGCTTCAATGATCTTTGGCGGCATTTCAGGTTCTGCCATCGCAGATTCAGCGGCTATCGGCTCGGTGATGATCAAGAACATGTCCCGAGAGGGTTACGACAAAGCGTTCGCTGCCGGTCTCGTCGCGGCGGCTGGAACTATCGGGATCATCATTCCACCCTCCATCCCAATGCTTATTTACGGCTTCGTCGGAAATGTCTCGGTCGCCGACCTTTTCATTGGCGGTATGGTGCCAGGCATTCTGTTCGGCGCGTCCTTCATGGGCGTCTGCTATTACGTCGGAAAAACAACAAATTGCGACCCGGGCGGCCGGACGACAACCCTGAAGGAGCTGACCTCCTCATTCATCGGGACCGCCCCTGCCTTGTTTATGCCCGTGCTGATCCTGGGGGGCATTTTCACCGGCTGGGTCACGCCGACTGAGTCTGCGGCGTTAGCTGTAATCTATGGGCTCATCGTCACAACGGTCGTCTACCAGGATTTCAACATCAAGGACCTACCGCGACTACTGATCGACTCCTTCGTTACCAGTTCCGTTGTGATGGTTGTTATCGGAGCCACAACAGTACTCGGCTGGCTGATCACTTTGGAGCAAATGCCTCAAATACTGGTTGGTTTCGTGCAGGAGTTTTCAACGGGCCCATGGATGTTCCTTCTGCTGGTGAACATCGTTTTGCTTGTCCTTGGACTGGTCCTCGATCCTGTCCCGGCGATCTTGCTGACCGCTCCTCTGTTCCTGCCAACCGCTAAGATCTTTGGGGTCGATCCGGTGCACCTTGGAGTGATCATGACCTGTAACGTGGCCGTCGGGCTCTTTACACCGCCAGTTGGGGCAACACTTTATGTAGCATCCCGCATATCCGGCGTAGGTGTCCTGTCCATCGCGCGCCGCATGCTTCACCTTTATCTGGCTGCTATTTTTGCGCTTCTGCTAGTCACCTATTTCCCGATCTTCACCATGGGTATGGTTGGGTTGTTCAGGTAATTGCAAGGACCAATCGATGTTTGTTGTGACAGTCACATTTCAGATCAAACCGGATCAGTTCGAGGCGTTCTTGCCGTTGATGGTCCAAAATGCGCAGGCCTCACTCACAAAAGAGGATGGATGCCGGCAGTTTGATGTCTGCACCGACGAAAACCGCCCCGAAGAGGTTTTCCTGTACGAGGTCTATGAGGATGAAGCGGCGTTCCAAGTACATTTGACAACACCGCATTTTCTGAAATTTGACGCTGAAGTGGCAGAAATGATTAGAGAAAAAACCGTCAAGACTTACAAAGGGGTCTCGCAATGAGCCCTTGGGAAGTCTACGCCGTCAAATATGCAGAGCGAAACGTCAGGACTCGCCGGGACAGTTTCCTGTTTGATGACAATCATGACCAGCCGCATGACATGGACTATTTCATCTGGGTTCTGCGCCGGGGTGATGAGCTCATTCTGGTCGATACCGGATATGATCATGAAGAGGCAGATCGGCGTGGCCGACCGGTGTTGAAAGACCCGCGAGAAGCTCTTCTCCCGCTCGGCATCTCCCCAGATAAGGTCACGACCATCATTGTGACGCACCTTCACTATGACCATGCTGGCGGGCTGAAACACTTCCCAAATGCGACCATCCATCTGCAAGCGGCAGAAATGGCATACGCAACAGGTCCCTGCATGTGCCACCCGGTTTTGAAGGCCCCCTTCACAGGCGAACACGTCTGTGAAGCTGTCCTCAGACTTTATTCAGGTCGTACTACGTTTCATGAAGGCGATGGCGAGGTCGCCGAAGGGGTGACCGTTCACCGGATTGGCGGCCACAGCAAAGGCTTACAAGCGGTCCGGGTGCTAACCAGTGCCGGTTGGCTGTGTCTGGCATCGGATGCGGCGCATTACTATGAAAATTTTCTCAAGGAAAAACCATTTCCGATCGTCGTAGACTTGCACGAAATGCTCAATGGATTCAGGCGCATCCGCACCCTTGCGAGCGACGACAGACTGGTCATTCCGGGCCACGACCCTTTGGTTCGCAAACGGTTCCCAATTTTTGGCGCGGATCACATCTTGCGCCTCGACCGGGGACCATCTGAGGAGGCCGGCTAATGAAACTTGGCGTCATCGCAGATGATTTCACAGGGGCGTCTGATATCGCACTGATGCTCTCTGAGGCCGGCATGCAAACGGCACAGTTTGTCGGTGTACCCAGTTCAACGGAGGCTAGCGGCTCTGGCACAAACTGTGATGCTGGCGTCATCAGCCTAAAATCACGGACGGAGCCCGCCGTAGACGCGATCCGGCAATCGCTGGCCGCATCGGACTGGCTGCTCTCGCAAGGATGCGAGCAAATCGTTTTCAAGGTTTGCTCAACGTTCGATTCAACGGATGAAGGCAACATTGGCCCAGTGACCCAAGCTCTCGCCGAACGGCTCGGCGAACAAACAGTCCTCGTTTGCCCGGCTTTTCCAGAGAATGGACGTACGGTCTATCAGGGACATTTGTTCGTCGGGGAAACGCTCTTGAATGAAAGCGGAATGCAGAACCATCCGCTCACCCCGATGCGAGACCCGGATATTCGACGGGTTCTTTCAAGGCAAACGACTTGGCCTGTTTCGCATATTGCACACAGGACCGTTCGGCAGGGGGCGGAATCTATTGGTGACGCGATCAATGCCAAAACGGGCTCGATGGCGATCCTCGATGCAATCACCGACGAGGATCTCATTGCGATCGGAAAGGCAGCGGCTGGCCGCCGTCTTGTTACCGGAGGATCCGGGATCGCAATCGGCCTACCGGCGAATTTCGGCATCACCCCACATCAGCATAGCTGGACAGGCATAGGCGGCAAAGCGGTAGTGTTGTCCGGATCTTGTTCGACGGCAACACGCGGCCAAGTGAGCCACTACAGGCAAAAAGCCCCCAGCCGGGAAATCATGGTCGAGGATGTAATCGGGGGATGGGTATCGATAGACGAATTGGTTGAATGGACCATCAGCCAAGACGAACCGCCACTTCTTTTTTCTTCGGCAGACCCTGAAACCGTCAGTCAGGTCCAGCAACGGTTCGGTCGCGACAAGAGTGCATCTGCCATAGAAAACCTGTTTTACGATCTTGCCGCAGCTCTCGTTGGCGCTGGAGTTGAACGCATCGTGGTCGCAGGCGGGGAAACGTCAGGCGCTGTCGTATCCGGGATCAAGGCATCCACTTTTGAAATTGGCCCTCGGATCGCTCCTGGCGTCCCTGCTTTGAGTGTCGCGGGCCAGCCGTTGGCACTCGCCCTCAAATCCGGCAACTTTGGGGGACCAAACTTTTTCGAAGACGCTCTTCACGTTCTGCGGGCAGGCTCATGAGCGCTATTACCAAAGCCCGCGAGCAAATCACCGTGATGGCCAAATCTCTTTATGACCGCGGCCTGACCCATGGATCGACCGGCAACATCTCTATGCGTCTGGATGACGGCACCTATCTGGTCACACCAACAGGTTCATCCATGGGCTTTCTTGATCCGGCCCGCATTAGCCATCTGTCGGAGACTTGGGCGTTGCTGTCTGGAGATGTGCCAACAAAAGAAATTCCGTTGCATACGGCGTTTTATGAAACCCGAGGAGCGACCGGTGCCGTTGTGCATCTGCATTCATGCCATTCAGTGGCATTATCTTTACTGCCGGAAATCGATCAGGACAGTGTCCTGCCTCCCCTCACAGCTTACGGGATCATGCTGCTTGGCAAAGTGAAGCTGCTGCCGTTTTTTGTGCCTGGCGATACAGCCATGGGCAGCGCCATACGCGGGCTGGCCGGCAAACGATCAGCAGTCATTCTTGCCAATCATGGCCCCTGCGTCGCGGCCAAGAACCTTGAGGCTGCCGTCTACGCTATGGAAGAGCTGGAGGCTACAGCAAAGCTGGCTCTGTTGCTGCGCGGGACCTCTCCGTCTCTTCTGGCCCCGGAACAGATATCACAAATCGTCACTCGTTTTGATGTTGATTGGACGTAAGGAACCGTACTCATGAAAATTGCGCTTATCAGAGGAGACGGGATAGGCATCGACGTCGCGGACGCTGCAATGGCTGTGCTCGAGGCTACACTTCAAAAAACCGGACAGCCGAAACCTGAGCTGGACGAAATTCATGCCGGCGCAGCGTATTTCCAGGAAACTGGCCAGGATATAGAGGCAGACGGAGAAGAAAGGGCTGAAGCCGCGGATGCCATCTTCCTGGGAGCCATTGGACTACCATCCATTCGGCACGCGGATGGAACGGAAATCTCTCCGCATTTAAGGCTGCGCGATCGCTTTGGTCTTTATGCTGGTGTACGCCCGGTCAAAGCCTATCCCAATGCCCCGCAACGGCTTGCCGATCCGCGGGCCGCAGAGATTGATCTCATCATCTTGCGCGAGTCCACCGAAGGTCTGTTTTATTCTGCAGCAGCACACAAACGCTCGCTCGTTGTGAACGATGACGAAGTCCAAGACATTCTGCGGATCACACGAAAGACCACGACTAAGCTGCACCGGTTTGCCTTCGATCTTGCCCGGAAACGCCAGAATAAAGGATTTCAAGGACGCCTCACTTGCGTCGACAAGGCCAATGTTTTTACCTCCCTCGCCTTTTTTCGCCAGATCTTCGATGAGGTGAAAACGGACTATCCGGATGTTCTGATCGGCTACAATTATGTCGACGCCCAGGCTCTAGACCTCGTCCGCAAGCCCTGGGACTTTGATGTGCTGGTGACCGAAAACATGTTTGGAGACATTCTTTCCGACCTCGCCGGTGGGCTTGTTGGCGGAATGGGGATGGCCGCGTGTGCGGAGATCGGCGACCATACTGGACTGTTCCAGCCGGCCCATGGCAGCGCGCCGGACATCATGGGACAGGACAAGGCCAATCCGCTGGCGGCGATCCTTAGTGGTGCTTTGATGCTCGATTACCTCGCCGAAAAACTGGGCAATCCGCACCTCTCTGACGCTGCCGATCTCATTAACCAGGCAGTTGATGATGGGTTCCGCAACAACCGTCTGCGGCCTATAGAGTTCGGCGGCGACATGGGAACCCGCGCGATCACAAAGGCGATCACGGATACCGTATCCGAAAGCCGCCAGATCGCCGCGCAATAATCACCTAAAGTGATCATAAGTTTGCTGACGGCGCATAGGCTTCAGAGTTTATCATATGAATTGGTTTGCCAGCAGCGTAGGCGTTGACCTGATCGAAAATATCCGAGAATTGCAGATCGAACTCGTCTTCGGTGACATAACCGACATGCGGTGTCGGCAACACGTTTGGATGAGTCAGAAGCCCGTTATCCCGATCGCGTAGTGGCTCCTGGTCGAAGACATCAACGGCCGCAAATATCCGCCCACAGGCGACTTCTGCTTCAAGAACGCCTGTTGCGATAAGGCCGGACCGTGAGGTATTCACCAGGAGCGCGCGGGATTGCATGTTCGCAAGGTCGGCCTCCGTAATGATGCCGCACGTTTCTGGCTTCAAGCGAACATGCAAGCTTACAATATCTGAGGAGTTGAAAAACACCTCCCGGCTTTCGGCAACCCTTGCGCCTTCCTTGATCGCACGCTCGCGGCCAGCGTCAGATGCCCACCATTGGACGTTCATTCCGATGGCTTCAGCATAGCCTGCAACGGCTTTGGCAATCCGGCCATAGCCATAGAGCCCGAGCGTTCGGCCCCGCAGAGTACGTCCGACACCCATTTGCCATTCTCCGGCACGGATCGACGCCACCTGCTGTGGGATCTGGCGATAACTTGCCAAAATCAGCGCCAAAGTCATCTCTCTGCAGCAGCGTAAGACGGTGTCCCGGAATGCATGTTGGAACATAGGAGAACGCCGTTGGCAGTGCAGGCCTTGGAATGGCGCTACCGCCAAGATACGGGATGTATTCTGGATTTGAAAATTGCCTTGCGTAGCTGTGCAGCAGATCTGAGGCGGTTACCTTAACCGGAGCAGCAACATGTTCGCTCCCGTTCAAACATAGCGGTGATGCTCCAAGCGCCTACAAACACCTGTCCAGCCTCACCCTAAGATGGGTCATTGTTCATGCTGTTTTAGTGACCGGGTGTCTCCTTTATCAAAACATCGAGTTCATTGTGAGACGTTGTGTTGTCAGTAGCTTGACCAATTTCAGCTACGCAAACTAATGTAATGTCAAAAATTGTCGCGCGGAAACATAGACAAGTGTATTTTTCCAAAAAATGCGGCTCATGATGCGGATGCACCGGAAAGGCAGAACAAGTGGTTGAGCGGAAGCTGAAGAATATGGAGGAGTTTGCAGCGGTCAGCGGCATCTCCCGGCCAACGCTCTCAAAATACTTCAACAATCCCGAGAGCGTCCGCCAAACGACAAGGTTGCGAATCGAAGACGCTCTGCAAAAATACGATTACCGGCCAAACATTTTTGCAATGAACCAGAACCGCAAGCTGACCAAGAATGTCGGCATTGTCGTCCCCTATCTTGCCGATCCATTCTTCACAGAAATTGCAAGGAAGATGGAGCAACGCTGTTTGGAGGCCGGGTTTCACCCAACCCTTTACAGCGCCCACGGCCAACAACAGCTCGAGAATGAGATCCTTGATAGTCTGCGGTCTCTGAAGCCAGCCGGGGTCCTGCTCGCACCGCTCGGCCGGGCTTCCGACAAATTGTCCGTTGAGAAATTCTGCCAGGATGTCCCAACTGTTCTGTTTGACAGCAACATTGCAGGCATCGGGGAAGCCTTTGTGGGATCTGATAACTTCAGCTTTGTCTCCCAAACTGTCGACTATCTCACCCGAACGGGCGAACCACCAAGTTTCTTTGAAATGCGCACACCTGCCAACCCAAACGCAAACAAACGGCGGGCTGCCTATGAACAGCTGATGGCCGAGCGCAACCTCGAACCGCGTATTCTGAAGATTGAGGGCGAGGGCTGGGCGTTTGAACAAATCGGGCGCGACGGTGCGCTTCGCATCCTGGAAACCGGCGGCTTTCCCACCAACACCGTGTTGTGCAGCAACGATCGGCTGGCGATCGGCTTGCTATCCGCCTGTTATGAGAAAGGCTTGCGGGTCGGGCGCGGTGCTGGCTGCGCCATGAGGGTCGCGTCCCATGACGACCACCCATTTTCAAAATTCACCTGCCCGTCTCTAACAACAGCAGCCCACGACTACGACAGCGTGTCGGACCACGCATTTAAAACCCTCAACAACCTCATAGAAGCTGGTGGGCGATTTGCCCGCCGTGAAGAAACCGTCTTCTCAGCGCGCCTGGTTTTACGCAGTTCTGCGTAGATTAAATTTTACGCGCGTTAATTTTTAGTTGACTCGCCGTTACGGTAGCGCATATGGTTTGCCCAACATCCAGCCAAGGGAGGAGATCGGATGTACATAAAGAACGCACTTTGTGCGACGACCGCGTTTGTCGTGATGACTGCAGTTGCAGCACAGGCAGAAACACTTACCATCGCAACTGTGAACAACGGTGACATGATCCGAATGCAGGGTTACACCGACGCTTTCACAGCAAAGACCGGCCACACCGTCGAGTGGGTCACGTTGGAGGAGAACGTACTGCGTCAGCGCGTGACGACGGACATCTCCACCAAGGGTGGCGCTTTCGACATTATGACCATTGGAATGTACGAAACGCCGATCTGGGGTGCAAACGGCTGGCTCGTTCCACTAAACGATCTCTCCGATGAATATGATGCCGGTGACATTTTGCCTGCCATGGCCGGCGGACTGAGCCACGACGGAACGCTTTATGCTGCTCCTTTTTATGGCGAAAGCTCCATGATCATGTACCGCACCGACCTCATGGCTAAAGCCGGGTTGGAAATGCCGGACGCGCCGACTTGGGACTTTGTCAAGGAAGCCGCTGCGGCGATGACCGACCGTGACAACGAGATCAACGGCATCTGCCTCCGCGGCAAGGCTGGTTGGGGTGAAGGCGGCGCATTCATCACCGCGATGTCGAACTCGTTCGGTGCACGTTGGTTTGACATGGACTGGAACGCTCAGTTCGACACTGAACAATGGGCCAACACGCTGAACTTCTATAAAGACATGATGGACGCTTCTGGCCCTCCGGGATACGCGACCAACGGTTTCAATGAAAACCTGTCGCTCTTCCAGCAAGGCAAATGCGGCATGTGGATTGATGCCACTGTTGCAGCGTCCTTTGTGACAAACCCCAACGACTCGACCGTTGCTGAATCAGTTGGCTTCGCGCTCGCGCCCGATGCCGGTCTCGGCAAACGTTCGAACTGGCTGTGGGCCTGGGCACTGGCAATTCCTGCCGGGACTCAAAAAGAAGCAGCAGCGAAAGAATTCATCGAGTGGGCCACATCCAAGTCCTACATCGAACTCGTAGCTGCCAAAGAAGGCTGGGCCAATGTTCCTCCAGGTGCGCGGACATCTCTGTACGAGACCCCAGAGTATCAGGCCGTACCGTTCGCCAAGATGACCTTGGACTCAATCCTGTCGGCTGATCCGAATAACTCGACAGTCGAACCAAGCCCATACGTTGGCATCCAGTTCGCTGCCATCCCGGAGTTTGCCGGTATCGCAACTGAAGTGAGCCAGGAGTTCTCGGCTGCCTATGCAGGTCAACAGACCGTAGAAGAGGCATTGGCCAAAGCTCAAGCTCTGACCAACGATGCAATGGAAGCCGCCGGCTACCGATAAGCTCGCGCTAACTTCCAGTTCCGGAGGGCGGGTTCGCCCGTCCTTCGGCCTCCTTCTGCCATTTCATTTTAAAGATATATTTCGAGATGGACCCGCGTCCGTCAACAGAGGAGATGTGTCATGGCCACTCAGCAATCACGTTCTGCCGCCCGGATGATGATGGCACCAGCAGTCGTTCTGCTCTTGGGCTGGATGCTTATCCCGCTGTGCATGACGCTGTTCTTTTCCTTCAAGAAATACCTGCCACTGCGCGGCGACTCCATGGCCAACGGGTTAGAGTGGGTCGGATTTACCAACTATGTCAGGTTCGTGAGTTCAAGCTCGTTTTGGCCCAGCATTCAGACCACGTTGATCATTGTCGGGGGCGTTCTGGTCATCACCATCGCCTTGGGAATTGCACTGGCGATCTTGCTGGATCAGCCAATGTGGGGTCAGGGAGTTGTCCGAATTCTGGTTATTGCGCCTTTTTTCGTGATGCCCACAGTATCCGCGCTGGTCTGGAAGAACATGTTCATGGATCCGGTCAACGGCATTCTGGCGCATCTCTGGAAGTTTTTTGGGGCCGAGCCGATACAATGGTTGAGCCAGGCGTCACTGCCATCGCTGGTGATGATCGTCTCCTGGCAGTGGCTGCCGTTCGCGACGCTAATCTTGCTGACCGCTATCCAGTCTCTCGATAGTGAGCAGCTGGAGGCAGCTGAAATGGACGGCGCCCCTGTCCACAAGCGTTTCTTTTTCATCGTTCTTCCGCATCTGGCGCGGGCAATCACCATCGTGACCTTGATCCAGACAATCTTTCTGCTGGCGATTTTCGCGGAAATTTTCGTCACCACCGGCGGTGCCTTTGGCACCAAGACACTGTCTTATCTGATCTTCCAGCGCGTGCTGGAAAGCCAGAACGTTGGCCTCGGCTCTGCAGGTGGTGTCTACGCCATTATCCTCGCCAATATCGTTGCGATCTTCCTGATGCGCATCGTCGGCAAAAACCTTGACGCGTGAGGAGTAATCAAATGGCCCGCGCAGTTTCAAACAACCGGAAAATGATCAACACAGCCGTCGCCTGGTTGATAGGTTTACTGATTTTCTTTCCAATCCTCTGGACGATTCTCACAAGCTTCAAGACTGAAGCGCAAGCAATCGCCGATCCACCAATATTTCTGTTCTTTGATTGGACGCTGGAGAACTATTCGGTGGTGCAGGAGCGGTCGGACTACATGCGCTTCCTATGGAACTCCATATTCCTGGCTGGCGGCTCCACGATCTTGGGACTTATCATCGCAGT